>NZ_DCAN01000004.1:3098-418126 GCF_002311545.1 Sulfitobacter sp. UBA1132
GTCCTTGAATTCTTCGTACTGGCGGTCACGCTCGGCTTCGCGGACCTTCTGCAAGATCACCTGCTTGGCGGATTGTGCGGCGATACGGCCCATTTCAACCGGTGGGACTTCTTCGCTGAATTCCTGACCGACTTCGGGGTTAGCCATATACTGCTTGGCCTGCTCTACCGTGAACTCCGCCTGATAGTTCTCAAGCTCGTCATCGGCCACAACCGTACGCACACGGGTAAAGGTCGCGCGTCCGGTCTTGCGGTCGATGGAAACGCGAATGTCCATCTCAGCGCCGTAGCGCGACTTCGCCGCCCGAGCGAGCGATTCTTCCATCGCTTCAACCACGAGATTGGGGTCGATCATCTTTTCGCGGGCCACAGCCTCGGCGGTTTGCAGCAGTTCCAGCTGGTTGGCAGATGTAATGGCCATTTAGTCGTCTCCCTCGGTGGACCCTTCGGTCTCGATGTCATCGAATTTGGTTTCGTCAATCGCACCGGACGCTTTGCGTTGGCGCAGCATTTCTTTGATCAGATCGTCGGTCAGAACCAGTTTGGCGTCGGTCAGCCAATCGAACTTGAGCCCGATGGTGCCTTCCTCGACGTTGATCAGCACCTCGTCATCCTCGACGCCTGCCAGCTCGCCCTTGAAGCGGCGGCGGCCGTCGATCAGTTCGCCGGTCTCGATCTTGGCTTCATAGCCCTCGAACATCTCGAAATCCTTGAGCCGCGTCAGCGGGCGGTCGATGCCGGGGCTCGACACTTCAAGGGTGTATTCATCAAGGATCGGATCCTCGACATCCATGACAGCGCTGATGGATTGGCTGATCAGCGCCAGCTCGTCCACCTCGATACCGCCATCGGGACGGTCTGCCATCACCTGCAACGTCGTCGACTTGCCCGACATCAGGCGCACGCGCACCAGTTCAAACCCCATATCCTCGATCACCGGTGTGATGATCTCGGCCATGCGGCGATCAATGGCTGCTTTTGCAATCAGGTCGTTGTTCATAATCTCACTATCATCCTGCAGTTTCGAGCAGGCACAAAAAAACGGGCGCGCGGCCCGTGTTCAAGATCGGTGGAGCCTCAGGTGTGGACCCCGATGCGCCGCTGTTGAGACGTCATATACGCCCGTATATGTGAAACTGCAAGCCCCGTGTGCCTGCCCTGCTTAGGCCAGCCACCAGCGTTCCGCGGCGCGCAGGTTGTCCAACGGGCGATGCTGGCCCGTGCGCAGGGGCATGGCGATGCTGCGTGACACCGCATGGGTCACCCCGCGTGCATGGGGCAGCAAGGCAATATCATCATAGGATTGAAGGGCTTCGCCATCATTCAGGTCTGCCGCTTCGACCAGATATTCAGCCATCGCCTGCGCACGAACCTGCTGCGCGGGAATGGACACCAGTTCAACCGTATCGAACCAGCCGGCGCTGCGCCCTTTGTAGTGATCTGCCACACGTTCGGCCAAAACCTGCTGACCCGGCGTAAATCGTCGCAGACGGTACAGGCCGGTGCCGATGCCGTCGTCCATCGCGTGGGCGGCGCGGATCACATGACGCGGGTCCGCCAGCGTAAAGGGCAAGTCCATCGCGGGCGCATCCATCGTGATGCGCAGCTGATGGGGGCCCGTCGCCTCTACCACACCGTCCAGCGCGAGGGACGCGACAACATCGCGCGCGGTCATGGGACGTTGATCGTGAAACAGCACATCCTTGCGCAGATCGACCAGCCAGACGCGCCCGTCGGCGCTGCCCTGCCAGGCTGTTGCCAGCTCTCCGCGCAGGGTGCCATCGGCGGCGATTTCGGTCAGCGTGTCAAAGATCAGCCCCTGCCGTGCCACCTGCATGAACAGGCCATCCCCCTGCCCCCAGGTATCGCTGCGCGCCGCCCCCGACAGCGCCATCCGCAACCGCCCGCCCGCTTTGGGCATGGACGCCGCCGACACGCCTGTCGCCGCCAGCAAGGCCGCCGCAGCACCCGAGGCAAATAAAGCACGGCGATCCATCAAAGAGCGGGTCATTGCGTGGCAATCCTGTCCATCGTGCGCACCAGTTCGGCGCTGATGCCGGGTTCAGACAGCGCATGGCCGGCATTGCGCACCATCTTCAGCTCGGCATTGGGCCAAGCCTGCGCCAGTTCATACGCGCTGGAGGGGGGGCAAATCATATCGTAGCGGCCTTGCACAATCACGCCGGGGATATGGGCAATGCGGTCCACATGCGCAAGGATCTGGCCATCAAACTCAAGAAATCCGGCATTGGTGAAATAGTGATTCTCAAGCCGGGCGAAGGTGCGCGAATATTCCCCCGGGCCCTCATACGACCCGCCCGACGCATGGATCGAGGCCAGCGCGTTTTCCCACGCGGCCCAGGCCTTGCCGTATTTCACCTCGGTCATGCGGTCGCCACAGAACAGCCGGCGGTGGTAGGCCGCGATCAGATCGCCGTGCTCGGCTTCGGGGATCAGGCCGGTAAACCGCGCCCAAAGATCGGGCCAAAACTTGCCCGCGCCGCCGCCATAGAACCAGTCAAGCTCCGCCTGCGTCATCATGAAAACGCCGCGCAGGATGATGTTGCGCACCCTCTCGGGGTGGGTTTCGGCATAGATCAACGCCAGCGTCGCGCCCCAGCTGCCACCAAAAGCGATCCATTTCTCGATGCCAAGCGCTTTGCGGATGCGTTCGATATCCGCGACCAGATCCCATGTGGTGTTATTGATGACCGAGGCAAATGGCTTGGACCGCCCGCACCCGCGCTGGTCAAACAGGATCACGTGATATTTTGCCGGATCGAAATAGCGCCGCATCGACGGGCTGCACCCGCCGCCGGGGCCGCCATGCAGGACCACCACGGGGATGCCATCGGGGTTGCCGCATTGTTCGACATAGATCGAATGACCATCGCCCACATCCATCATCCGCTGATCGAACGGGTCGATCGGCGGGTGAAGATATTGCACTGCGCGCTTTTGGTCCGGGATTTTGTCCATTACAGCCCTATATAGTCATTGGACCCAAAAGAGCACAGAGAGATCAGAATGCAAGCGCCTCAAAGCACTGTTGACCCCGCCGAGATCGAAAAGTTTCAGGCCATGGCCGCCGAATGGTGGGACGAGAACGGCAAGTTCAAGCCGCTGCATATGCTTAACCCCTGCCGTCTGGATTACATCACTGCGCAAATCGCCGGAGAGTTCGACCGTGACCTGAAATCGCCCGAACCGTTTCGCGGGCTGCGGATTCTGGACATCGGCTGCGGCGGCGGGCTGCTGTCGGAACCCATGGCGCGGTTGGGTGCGACCGTGGTCGGTGCCGATGCCGCAGCAGGCAACATCCCTGTCGCGCAGGTCCATGCGCAGCAATCGGGGCTCGAGATCGACTACCGCCACACCACCGCCGAGGCGCTGGCCGAAGCGGGGGAACAATTCGACGTGGTGCTGAACATGGAGGTGGTCGAACATGTCGCCTCTCCCATCGATTATCTGATCGCCTGCCGCACCCTGCTGAAACCGGGCGGGCTGCACATCTGTTCGACACTGAACCGCAACCCCAAGTCTTTCATGATGGCGATTGTCGGGGCAGAGCACGTGATGCGCTGGCTGCCCAAGGGCACCCATGAATGGTCGAAATTCATCACGCCGGATGAACTCTTTGACCTGCTGCACAAGGCGGGCCTGACGGCGGTGGATCGCAAAGGGTTCGTGTTCAACCCGATCACATGGTCGTGGCGTCTGTCGGACCGTGACCTGAGCGTGAACTACGTCACCGCCAGCCTGAAGCCAGAGTGACCCAAACCGGCGTCAGCCTTCCAGCTGGCGCCGCAGGGCGCGCAGGGTATCAAGCGTGGCACGCACCTGCGCCTCGCCCAGATCATCGGCCACATCATTGATCAACGGCGAGATTTGCCGGATCGCATGATCCCGCGCATTGCGGCCTGCGGGGCTGATCGCCACCATCTTGCGCCGCGCATCGTCCCAATCGGGGCGGATATGCACATAGCCCGCCCAGACCAGTTTATTCAGCGTGTTCGTCATCGCGCCACGGGTGACATTGAACGTCTCGGCCAGCTGCGCGGGGGTCTTTTCGCCGTCATGCCAGGCCAGATTGTTCAGCACCGAAAAATGCGAAATCTCCATGCCTTTGGGCAGCGCCCGGGTCAGCCGGTTGCGCATCCGTTGATCAGCCGACAGCAATTCGCTGATCAACGTGATCGCAAGTGAGTTTCGATTTTCCGTCATAAGCCGTTACTAAGGTGCCTTGAAATCCCGCCGGTTGGCAAGACTGGGTACGCGGGTACGTGCCTCTTGTACACGCGCCATGTCCAGCGTGAACGGATAAATGCCGGGCGCGGTGCCCGCATCCAGCAGCACCTCGCCCCACGGGGCAACAACCAGCGAATGGCCGTAGGTGTCGCGGGTCTTGTGGCTGTCGCTGGCATGGGTGCCGGTCTGCGCGGGGGCTAACACGAAACACCCTGTCTCGATCGCACGGGCCCGCAGCAGCATGTGCCAATGCGCGGCACCGGTCACGGGCGAAAACGCGGCGGGCATGGTCAGGATCGTGGCACCCGCATCCGCCAGCGCCTGATAGAGCTTGGGAAAACGCATGTCATAGCAGATGCTCATCCCGATTTTGGCGAAAGGCGTCTGCGCCACAACCGCCTGATCGCCGGGGCGGTAGCCCGCCGATTCGCGGTAGCTTTCGCCCGCGTCGATATCCACGTCGAACATATGGATCTTGTCGTAGCGGGCTTTGATCTGCCCCTGCGGATCAATCAGGAACGACCGATTGGCAAAGCGCCCGTCCGCATCCCGCGTTTTCAGCCCAAGCGACCCGATCAGCAGCCAGATGCCCGCCTCTCGCGCCACATCCCGCAAGGCGGCGAGGGTGATGTCATCGTCTTCGTGCTGCAAGACGCTGCGCTGGTGGTCGCGGCTGGTCGAGACGCAGTTCGTGACCTCGGGCGTGAGGACAAACGCCGCCCCCTGCGCCGCGGCATCGCGCACCATCTCTACCGTGCCCGCCAGATTGCGGGCCGGAGTATCGCTGACGTTCAGCTGGATCAGCGCCGCCTGCATCAGGAGGCCAACAAAGCGTCCAGCTTGCCCGCACGCTCAAGCGCGTAAAGGTCGTCACAGCCGCCGACATGGGTGTCGCCGATAAAGATCTGCGGCACGGTGCGCCCGCCATTGGCACGTTCGATCATCTCGGACTTACGCTCTGGCTGGGCAAGCACGTCGACCTCGGCAAAGCTCACGCCTTTTTCATTCAGCAGACGTTTGGCGGCATGGCAAAAGCCGCACAGCGGGGAGGTATAGATCTCAACAGGTTGCATGTTGATGTCCTTTCAACAAATGGGTTGGATCAAGACTTAAGTATCTTTTGCCACTCTTGCCAGTGTCACAACGCAGATTGGCCCTGCGCGTGCGTCCAGACAGGCCCGCGCCGACGCCTGTAATGTCGCGCCCGATGTCATCACGTCATCCACCAACAGCACCGGACGGTCACGCAACAGGTCGGCGCGGCGCGGATGGGCGGTGATCGCGCCATCCAGATGGGCGAAGCGTTCGCGGCGTCCCTTCCCCTCTAGCGCGGCGGTGCGTCGGGTCCGGCGCAGCGCGTCGGGGCACCACCCAAGCTTGTGTTCGCGTGCAAGCGCACGGGCCAGCAAGGCCGATTGGTTGAACCGCCGCTTCCACAGCCGCGCGTAATGCAGCGGCACAGGCACCACCAAAGTTTCAGGCGTGACGAAGGGCGCGATCACCCGCGCCATCCAGTGCCCTGCGGGTTTGGCGATGTCCTGACGGTCGCCGTGTTTCAGCGCCAGCACCAGTCGGCGGCCGGTATCTCGGTACAAAAGGGCTGCGCGCCCGTGGTCCCACGGCGGCGGCGCGGCAAGGCACGCGTCGCAGCGCACGTCTGTCTCGGACAGATCGCCCAGCAAGGGAATACCGCAGGTTTCGCAGACCACACCTTCAATGAACCCCGTGTCGCGCCAGCACGGGCCGCACAGCCCCCCATGTGCAGCCACCCACGCCCCGCACGCCAGACAGGACGGCGGATAAATCAGCGCAACAGCGGTTTGTAACTGGTCTCGCATGATCTTATTATCCTTTCATGAACGCTTCACACACCCTGACCGAACGCGCGGCGCTGACCCGCAACCGCCGCCGCGCCACCGATGACGCCCTGTTCCTGCACCGCGCCGCGCTTGAAGAGGTCGATGATCGGCTGTCGCTGGTTAACAGAACCTTTACGTCAGCAGCGATTGTCACCGGCTTCCCGCAGGTCTGGGGCGCGCTGCATCCGAACGCGACGCTGGTGGAGGACACCGATACGCTTGCGCTGACCCAGGGCGCACATGATCTGGTGGTCCATGCGATGGGGATGCATTGGGCGAATGATCCGGTGGGTCAGATCATCCAGTCGCGCCGCGCCCTGCAACCCGACGGGCTGTTTTTAAGCGTTGGTTTCGGCGGGCAGACCCTGCACGAGCTGCGCGCCTGTCTGGGTCAGGCCGAGGCGTCGATCACCGGCGGGCTGTCGCCGCGGATCGCCCCTATGGCCGAGTTGCGTGATATCGGCGGACTGCTGCAACGGGCGGGGCTTGCGCTGCCGGTGGCGGATTCCGTGACGCTGACGACAGAATACCGCGATATCTGGCACCTGATGCGCGACCTGCGCGCGATGGGAGAGGCCAACGCCCTGACCAGCCGCCTGCGCCGCCCCAGTGGCCGCGCGATCTTTGACGCGGCGGGGCAGCTTTACCGCGACCACTACGCCACGCCAGAGGGGCGCATCAAAGCAAGCTTTGAACTGGTCTTTCTGGCGGGCTGGGCACCGGCGGACAGCCAGCCCAAACCCCTGCGACCCGGCTCTGCGCAGCAGCGCTTGGCCGATGCGCTGGCAACGGCAGAAACGCCGCTGCGCGATTGACGCGCGACCATAACCGTTTATCTCAGCGCTAAACGCAGAAAAGGAATGCCAGATGACGCAGCAGCGCCCAGCCCATGCACAGCCTGACCACCCCACCGTGCCCGCCCCCAAGGTGGGTATCCTGCTGGCGAACCTCGGCACGCCGGACAACTATGATTACTGGTCAATGCGCCGTTATCTATCGGAATTTCTGTCGGACCGCCGCGTGATCGACTACAGCCCGTGGAAATGGCAGCCGCTGCTTCAGCTGGTGATCCTGTCGAAACGCCCCTTCACCAGCGGTGCCGCGTATAAGTCGATCTGGAACCACGAGGCCGGGGAAAGCCCGCTGATGACCATCACCAAACAGCAAACCGCGAAGATAAAGGACGCGATGCAGGCGCGGTATGGTGACGCAGTCATGGTCGATTACTGCATGCGCTACGGCAACCCGTCGACCCAATCCAAGGTGGCGGCGATGACCGCTGCGGGCTGCCAGAAGATCCTGTTCTTCCCGCTGTACCCGCAATACGCCGGTGCCACCTCTGCCACCGCGAATGACGCGTTTTTCGCAGCGCTCGCCAAAGAGAAATGGCAGCCCGCCGCCCGCACGGTTGAACCCTATTTCGACCGCCCCGATTATATCGAAGCGCTCGCCACCTCGATCGAGAAGGCCTACGCCAAGATGGAGACAAAGCCCGACAAGCTGCTGTGTTCCTATCACGGTGTTCCGCTGCGCTATTTGATGGAAGGCGATCCCTACCATTGCCAATGCCAGAAAACGACGCGCCTGCTGAAGGAACGGCTGGGGTGGGACGACACACAGATCATGACGACCTTCCAGTCGAAATTCGGCCCCGAAGAATGGTTGCAGCCCTATACGGTGGAAGAGGTCGCGCGGCAGGCCGAAGCCGGCAACAAAAAGATCGCGGTCTGCGCCCCTGCCTTTTCAGCCGATTGCATCGAAACGCTGGAAGAGATCAACGAAGAGATCAAGGAAAGCTTTGAACACGCGGGCGGGGAGGAGTTTCACTATATCCCCTGCCTCAATGACGACGACTTGCACATCAAGGCGCTGTCCAATGTGATTGAGGAAAACCTGCAAGGCTGGATCGACTAATACCCCGCGCGGGTTGGACCTGAAAACAAAGAAAGCGCCTGTCGTTACAGGCGCTTTTCTTTTGTCCGCTTGTCATCTGATGCCGAACGGCAGACATAAAAAAAGGCGGTGTAGAACACCGCCTTTTTCTAACTGAAACTTCGACCGAATTAGTCGGAAGCAACTGCAGCAGCAACAACGGCCAGCAGCAGCAGAGGAATCAGGATGCCCGAGGAAGAAGAGGTGGACTCTTCAACGATGACGGGTGCTTCGATGATTGGCTCTGCCAGCGAACCAGCAAATGCATTCGATGCAGCAGCTGTCAGAGCAGCGGCGAGAACGAGTTTCTTCATAACATAACCTCCAGAAAAGGCGTACTTCACAGTGTGATAGCACGCGCCCAAGACTTACCTCGTAAAACTTTCTAAACAGCATCAGCGGGCAATTGCAAACCCGGATTCAGCTTTTGAGCACCACAATCGCTAAAAAGTTGTCAAATAAGCAACACTTGGGTGCCGACGTTCGCCATGCCAAAAAGTTCAGCAATATGTTCATTGTACAGGCCAATGCAGCCATTCGACGAACGACGCCCGATCTTGCGTGTGTCATGCGTGCCATGGATACGGTAGTACGTCCAGCTCAGGTACAGCGCGTGGGTGCCCAAGGGGTTGTCAGGGCCCGGCCCGATCACCGCTGGCCACTCTGGGTTGCGTTCCAGCATCGACGGGGTCGGACGCCATGTGGGCCCGACGACCTTCTGGATCACGCTGGTACGCCCACGGCGGGTCAGTTCCTCGGTCAGCGGTACGCTTGAGGGGTACAGTTTGTAGATCGACTGATCCTCGGACCAGTAATGCACCGCGCGGCTGTCGATATCGACAAGAATCGCCCCGTTCTTGGTGTCGCTGAAGTAAGGCTGCCAATCCAGCGTGCGGAAGCTGGAGGTGTTGCGACGCACGGTCTCGGTCAGATCACGCTCCGTCTCCGTGGTCGCTTCGCTGTTGACGCTGCTTTGCGCCAGCGCGGGCGTTGCCAGCATCGCGGCGCTGCCAGCAAGGAAAGCACGGCGCGACGAAAGGGTAAATTTCTTATCAGACATCAGATGTCTCCTGAAGGTAGTTACAACCTAGTATAATACTGTCGTATATGGCTCGAAAGTCGCAGTTTCAAATCAAACAAGCGTTAACAGGCGCGCTCACGCTCATGTGCGTTTGATCTGCAACGCATCAAGCTGTATGGCACGACAAACCCAACTGCGTGGAGCTGCGCCATGATCCGTCTGTTTTCAATCCTTATTTCCCTGACCGTGGCGCTGGCGGCCTGTACCCCTGCACCAACCCCGCTTGCGTCCGACGGTCGCCCCGGCCCTACCGTCTATAAGATCGGGCGCAACGATACCGGCAAGCTGCAATTCCGCATGCTTGATTCCGTGAACGCGCTGCGCGGTGCCTCCGGTCTGGCACCGGTTCAACTAGACGCACAGCTGAACGCCGCCGCCGCGACCCATTCGCGGGATATGGCGGTGCAGAACCGCCCCTGGCACTTCGGGTCTGACGGGTCGTCCCCTGTCGATCGTATCCAACGTGTAGGATATACTGGCGCGCTGGTCGGCGAAGTCATCTCGGAAACCTACGAGACCGAGCTCGAAACACTTGCCGCGTGGATGGAGAAGCCGGACACCCGCCGCATCATCATGTCGAAGGACGCTTTGAACATGGGCTTTTCCTGGCACCAGGAAAACAACGGCAAGATCTGGTGGACCATGGTGATGGGGAAGTGACCGCCAAGGTCACCCCCGCTTTTAACTAGATATCAGGGGTTCAGTGCGATGGGGGTGTTATCCCCGACCATCGCATAGATCTCCTCCATCTCGTCGTTCGAGACAGAGATACATCCCCACGTCCAATCGGTGCGATTCTTGTCCTTGGCGGTCTTTTGGCCGTGGATAAAGATATCGCCACCGGGGCTTTTGCCCAAAGCTTCCGCGCGGGCGCGGTCCATTTCATTGGGGTAGTTGATGCCGATCGACAGGTGGAAGCGGCTGTTCGGATTGCGCCGGTCGATCATGTAGATCCCTTCGGGCGTGCGCCCGTCACCTTCGTACACCTTGTGGCCCACAGGCGCGAACCCCAGTTTGATATCGTATGATTCCAGCACCTTGTCGTGGTGCATCAGATACATCCGGCGGTCGCCCTTGTTGACGATCACATAGGTGACCTGCGGCCCGTTGTACCGTTTGAATTTACTGCTGCTGCAGGCCCCAAGCGCGACCAGCGCGGTGCCACCCAGAATCAGGTTTCTGCGTTTCATGTTCACTATGCCTCGTTCCCGCGACCTTTTCGGCCTTATGTGGATGCCCTATCATGTAGCAAATATAGATGCGGTCAAAAAGCCGTTACTGGCGGCTGTGCTCTGCCAGCTTCTTTTCGATCGCTTCCAGCTTTTCCATCACCTCAAGCCGGTAGGCATCGGTGCGCACGGTCTCTTCCTCGTTATGCGCGTCCTGCATCGAGTTCACGATCAGACCCACCAGCAAGTTCACCACGGCGAAGGTCGTGACCAGAATAAACGGCACGAAGAAGACCCAGGCATAGGGGTAGACCTCCATCACCGGGCGGACGATCCCCATCGACCAGCTTTCCAGCGTCATGATCTGAAACAGGCTATAGGCGCTGGCGGGCAATGACCCGAACCATTCGGGGAACTGGTCGCTGAACAATTTGGTCGCAATGACCGACCCGATGTAAAAGATGATCGTCATCAGCAGGAACACCGACCCCATACCGGGCAACGCGGTGATAAACCCTTCGACAACGCGGCGCAGACGCGGGGCGACGGACAGCACACGCAAAACCCGCAGGATACGCAGCGCCCGCAAGACAGACAGCCCCTGCACCGCAGGCACCAGCGCGATGGCAACGACCGTAAAGTCAAAGACGTTCCACCCGTTGCGGAAGAACCCGACCCCGCGCGCGATGATCTTGAGCGTGATCTCGGCGATGAAAATGAACAGGCAGACGCGATCAAGAAACAGGATCAGCGTGCCGTATTTCTCCATCAGGGCGGGGGCTGTCTCCATCCCCAGCAGGGCGGCGTTGAACACGATCACACCGATGATGAAATTGCTGACGGCCCGCCCTTCGACCCATCTTCCCAGACGTTCCCGCATGTTTACCGTGCCCACCATAGATCTGCGTTACTTACGTTTGCGTTGTACTTCCGGCGCAGTGAACTGCGCTGCCAGCTCCACATGGGAGGACCAGCGGAATTGATCAACGACTTGCACCCAATTCAACGTATAACCGGCGGCAATCAGCACGGCGGCGTCCCGCGCGAAGGTGACGGGGTTACACGACACATAGGCCAGCACCGGCGGCATCGCTTTGACGATCTCGGCTATCTGGGCCTCGGCCCCCGCGCGCGGCGGGTCGATGACCACCGCGTCGGTCTTGGCCAGCTCGTCCGGCAGCAAGGGACGGCGGAACAGGTCACGCGCCTCTGTCGTGACGGGTTTGAGCCCCGTCGACATGCGCCACCCGTGATCCAGCGCGGCGGTCATGGCGGCGTCACCCTCGACGGCGTGTACCTCTGCCTGATCGGCCAGGGGCAGGCTGAACGTGCCGCAGCCGGCAAACAGGTCAATCACATGACGCGCCTCACCGACAGCCTCGCGCACGGCGGTGACCAGCGCCGCCTCTCCGTGCGGAGTGGCTTGCAGGAAGGCACCGGGCGGGGGTGTCACTTTGGCCGCGCCGAAACGCTGTACGGGCGGCGTGCGCATCGCGATCACCTCGCCGTTCCAGGTCAGCCGCGCCAGCCCCAGACTGTCGCACAGATGCGCCAGTTCTTGCCGCAAGGGGCCGTCCAGCTCTTTCCCGTTCTGGACCGAGATATCGATCCCCCCGCGCGACGCGGTCACCGTTACAGCCAGTGCGGCCTTGCGGCTGGTGCCGATCACGGCAAGCTTTTCGGCAATCGGCAGCGCGCCCATCACCGCAGGGTCCAGCAACTGACACCCGGGAATTTCGATCACCACATCAGACCCGCGCCCGTGGAAACCGGCCATCGCGCCCTTTTTGGTACGTTTGGCGGCAAAGGTTGCCCGACGGCGCGATTGCGCAGGCGAGGTTTGCAGCGGCTTGAATACAGTCTCTATCCCGTGGGCATCCAACGACGCTTTGACCACGCCCAGCTTGAAATCCGCGACGTAATCATCCGACGCATGCTGCAACTGGCAGCCGCCACAGGCCTTGAAGTGGCGACACGGCGCCGACACCCGGTTCTCTGACGGGGTGACGATACGGATGTCGGTCAGGGTCTGACCGACAGGCGTGCCTGTCACCACCTCACCCGGCAGGGTCATCGGGGCAAATAAAGGGCCGGGCGCAATGCCGTCGCCCAGGTGGCCAAGTCGCTGGATTGTATATTCTGTCATGCGCAGGGCTTAGCGCGAAGCCGGGCGCAGCAAAAGCCTTATTCTGCGGCCTTCATATCCAAAAACCCGCCCGACTGCCGCCGCCAGTAGCGGGCATAAAGCCCGTCTTTGACAAGCAGCGCATCATGGGTGCCAATCTCTACGATGCGGCCCGCGTCCATCACGGCAATGCGGTCCATCTCGGTCAGGGTCGAAAGACGGTGGGCGATGGCCATCACGGTCTTGCCCTCCATCACGCGGGTCAGTGCGCTTTGGATCGCGGCTTCGACCTCGCTATCCAGCGCGCTTGTCGCCTCGTCCAATATCAGGATCGGCGCATCCTTGAGGATCGCGCGGGCCAGCGCAATACGCTGACGTTGCCCGCCCGACAGTTTCACCCCCCGTTCCCCCAGATGCGCGTCATAGCCGCTACGGCCCGTGTGGTCCTGCATCTTCTCGATGAACTCATGCGCCTCGGCCTTGCGTGCGGCGGCGATGACCTCTGCCTCTGTCGCGTCGGGCTTGCCATAGCGGATGTTGTCGAACGCCGACCGGTTGAACATCGCGGTCTCCTGCGTGACCATCCCGATCTGACGCCGCAAGCTTTGCTTGGTCACACCCGAGACATCCTGCCCATCAATTGAAATGTGACCCTGTTCCGCCGTATAGAGCCGCAGCAAAAGCGACACCAACGTCGATTTTCCCGCCCCCGATGCGCCGACGATGCCCAGCTTCTCCCCCGGTTTGATCGATAGGCTGAGCTCTTCGATACCGCCCGTATCGCGCCCATAGGTAAAGCGCAGCCCGTCAAAGCGGATCGCCCCTTCGCGCACCTCCAGCTCTGCCGCGTTGTCTGCATCGCGCAGCTGCTGCGGCGCGGCCAGCGTGCGCATCCCGTCTTCAACCTCGCCCACATTCGCATAAAGCGCCATCAGCGTGAAACTGACCCAGCCCGTCATCTGCGCCAGCCGAAGCGACACCGCCCCCGTCGCCGCAATATCGCCCGCCGTCACCAGACCCAGCGACCAGTACCAAAGCGCACCCCCCACCAGCAGCACTGGCAAAAATCCTGCAATCGTCATCAGCCAGAACCGGAAAGAGACGCTCACCCGCCCGAAATCGAGGCTCGTGTCCAGAAACTTGCGCATCGCCCCCAAGGCGGCGCGGTCCTCGTGATCGGCATGGGCGAAGAGCTTGACGGTCTTGATGTTGGTGATCGTATCGACCACCTGTCCCGTCACCATCGCGCGCGCCCCTGCCCGCGCTTTGGAATGTTTGCGGACCCGCGGCATGAAGTGGCGGATCAGGAAGACATAGCCGACCATCCAAAGCACCAGCCCCGCAGCGATGCGCCAG
This sequence comes from Sulfitobacter sp. UBA1132, assembly GCF_002311545.1. Lineage (NCBI taxonomy): Bacteria > Pseudomonadati > Pseudomonadota > Alphaproteobacteria > Rhodobacterales > Roseobacteraceae > Sulfitobacter > Sulfitobacter sp. UBA1132. The sequence goes on from NZ_DCAN01000004.1 coordinate 16,868, forward strand.
TCTACCGTGCCAAGCAGCATCACCGCGCCGACAAAGGACGCGGCGGCGAAGAGCACCGTATGCAGCACCTCGGTCACGACATCGGTCAGCGCGCGGCTGGTCTGCATTTCCTTCTGCGAGATCCGGCCCGCGAAATCATTGTCGAAAAACGTGACCGCCTGCCCCAGCGTGTAGCGATGCAAGCGCGACAGCACGAGGTTGAACACATTCGGCGCGACCACGATCGACTGCATATACGAACTGACGCCGAACAGCGCCGGACGCAGCAGCAAAAAGAACGCCAGTCCCGCCAAGAGCAGCCCCGTATGATCCGAGAATACGGCCCCCGCCTCGGCGGCAAGCGCCGCATCCACGACCCACCCAAGAACCAAGGCGGCCATCACCTCTATCACGCCGGCGAAAATCGACAGCACCCCGGCAACCCCAAGTGCAGGGCCGCTGCCCTTCAACGCCCAACGAAAAAAGGCCGCCAGACGGCGCGGCGGCTCTGTCGTGGCGGGGGAAAACGGGTCGATCCATGTCAAAGGCATTACGATGTCGGCTCTTCTGTGCGAAGGAACCCGCCGGATTGCCGGTTCCAGAAATCTGCATATAGCCCGCCTTGTGCCAAAAGCACCTCATGCGTGCCCTCTTCGACGATGCGGCCCCCGTCCATGACCAGAATACGGTCCATTTCAGCGATGGTGGACAGGCGATGCGCGATGGCGATGACGGTCTTGCCCTCCATCATGCCGTACAGGGTCTGCTGGATCGCGGCCTCTACCTCGCTATCAAGCGCGCTCGTCGCTTCGTCCAGCAAAAGGATCGGCGCGTTCTTGAGGATGACCCGTGCCAGCGCGATGCGTTGCCGCTGCCCGCCCGACAGTTTCACCCCCCGCTCGCCAACCTGCGCGTCATAGCCGGACCGCCCGCCCTGATCGTTCAAACCCTGAATAAAATCATGTGCTTGGGCCTGTTTCGCTGCGGCAATCACCTCTGCCTCCGTCGCGGTGGGACGACCGTAAAGGATATTTTCGCGGATCGATCGATGCAGCAAGGCATTGTCCTGCTGCACCATCCCGATCGCCTGTCGCAGGCTGTCCTGCCGAACGGTGGTGATATCCTGCCCGTCAATCAGAATACGCCCGCCTTCGGGGTCGTAAAACCGCAGCAGCAGCTTGACCAAGGTCGATTTGCCCGCGCCCGACCGCCCGATCAGGCCGATCTTTTCCCCCGGCTGCACGGTGATATCCACCTGATCCAACCCGCCCGAACCACGGCCATAATGATGGGTCAGCCCGCGCATCTCCACCCGCCCGTCGGTCAGGGCCAGCGGCTTGGCATCGCTGTCGTCAACCAAGGTGATGGGCTGCGCAATCGTTTCTAGCCCCTCGGCCACGACGCCAAGCTGCTGGAAGAACGTCGAAAGCGCCCACATGATCCAGGCGGTCATGGAGTTCAACCGCAGCGTCAGCGCCGTCGCAGCCGTCACCACGCCCACCGTCGCGTTGCCGGTTGACCAAAGATAGAACGCCCAGCCTACGACACCGACGATTAACAAACCGTTCAAGCTGACCAGACAGATATCCATAATGGTGAATATCCGCATTTCCTTTTGAAAAGTGACGCGCGCATTCTCGATAGCGCCCTTTGCATATTCAATCTCGCGATCATGGTGGGCAAACATCTTGACCGAATGAATGTTGCTGTAACTGTCGACCACGCGGCCCGTCACTTCTGACCGCGCATCCGACGCGGCCTGCGACGCGACCGCCACACGCTTGATCGTCCATTGAGTCAGCACAGCATAAAGCGCGAACCACGCGACCAAGGGGATCAGCAGTTGCCAGTCCGACGTGGTTAACAAAATCGCTGCGCCGATGAGATAGGCCAGCGCATAGGAAATCGCGTCAAAAACCTGAAACACGACCTCTCCCGCAGCGGGGGGCGTTTGCATGATGCGGTTGGCGATGCGCCCGGCAAAGTCATCCTCGAACCAGCCGACCGATTGCCGCAGCACCTGCCGGTGTCCGCGCCAACGGAAGAGCGTGCCGTAATTTGGCAACACAGCGTTGTTCAGCAGTAACACATGAACCGCTTGCACAGCGGGACGCGCGATCAGGATAAGCAGCGCGACGACGATAAACTCCGCCCCATAGCTGCGCCATACCTCGGCCGGGCTGCCGTCCATCAGATCGACAAGACGGCCCATATAGTAGATCAACCCGATCTCGATCGCCGCGACCACAACGGAAAGCACACCCGTGACCCAGAACACCGTTTTGAACGGCGCGCTGTAGGTGCGGAAAAAGGGCCACAGCCGCGTGGGCGGCGTGTCTTGCTCGGCGTAGTCCGCATAGGGATCGACAAGATTTTCGAAAAATCGAAACATAATTCACCTGTAGGGCGCGTGTTCGCCGCCACTATAGAAAGAGCCGCGCCGAAAAGACCACAGGTTGCGTCAGCTTTCTGGCGTGTCCAACAAACTGTCCCGCGTCGCCGCAAACCCCGAAGCGATCCAGAGCGCCTTAAGCTCGGCCAGCCGCCTTCCCAAAGCAGGTCCGGTGTATTCCGGCATCAAATCAGCGGCTTGAACGGGAAATACGGCCGTTTCGGCCTGCGCGATACTATCAAGCACAGCCGCATCGGGTGGCGTTTCAGACAGGCAGGCGCGCAGCACAACAACCGCGCGCGCCATATCGCCGCCGTCGATATGGGCAATCGCGGCCACTGTCTCTGCGCCATATGCCGCCTCTTTCAGCCGATGCAGGTGTTTCGCGTCTGCCTTGCTCAACCTCAGGCGCTGGTCGATATCCTCACCGCCAAGCGCGGCCAGCCGCGTTCGCCAGTCCACAGACATCTGCAACAGCTGTTCGAAATGCACGACCATCCCGAGCCAGCGGTCATCGCTCCCCGGCAGAATGGTCCCCAAAACGCCGGTTTGGCGCATCGCCGCGACCGCTGGTGCAGGGTCCGGTGCGGTTAACAGCTTCGTAAGCTCTGCCCCGATCCGCTCCGCCGACAGGCTTTCCAACCCGTCGGTATGCGCTGCAATCGCGGCCAAAGCCTCCGGATCGAAGCCCTCGACCGGGTCCGCATACCACGCGCAAAACCGGAAATAGCGCAAGGTGCGCAGGTAATCTTCGCGGATACGTTGGGCGGCATCCTCGATAAACCTCACCCGCCGCGCGCGCAAATCAGCAAGACCTTCAAGCGGGTCGATCACCCGCCCCTGCGCATCCGCGTAAAGCGCGTTCATCGTAAAATCACGGCGCAACGCATCGTCGAGGATACTGTCCGAAAAAGCGACAACCGCGCGTCGCCCGTCCGTTTCCACATCCCGGCGGAAGGTCGTCACCTCGAACCCCTTACCACCGCTGACCACAGTGACAGTTCCATGTTCCACGCCCGTCGGTACGGCTTTCAGCCCAGCGCGCGCGGCAAGAGCCATGACGCGTTCGGGCAATGCATTGGTCGACATGTCGACATCGCTATCCGCCACGCCCAAAAGCGCGTTCCGCACACAGCCCCCGACAAAATAGATCGCATGCCCGCCGTCCGTCACCGCATCGCATACGGCTTGGGCATCGGGGGCGGAAAGCCAGCGCGTACTGGCAGGAAGGGTCACATCATACGTTCTGTCCATGCCCGCAACATACGCGCGGTTGCCCCCCAAATGTAATAGGGACCATAAGGAACCGTGTAATAATACCGTCGCTGCCCCTGCCACCGGCGCGACTGGACCACGTAATTTTCGGCGTTGAGCACATGATCAAGTGGAACGGTAAAGACTTCCTCAACTTCGCCGGGCTCGGGGATAATTTCGAAGTCTTTTTTCACGAAGGCAATGACGGGCGTCACCAGAAAGTTGGTAACTGTCTCATGTGCGGGCAGCGTACCCAAGACGTCGACCAGATCCGAGGGCAGGCCGATTTCTTCCCGCGCCTCGCGTAGGGCAGCGGCAACAACATCCGCGTCACCGCCATCCTGCTTGCCGCCCGGGAAGGCGATTTGCCCCGGATGGTGCTTTAACGCGGACGACCGTTTGGTCAGGATAAGTTCCAACCGCCCGCCCCGTTCAACGATCGGGGCCAGAACGCCAGCTGGCCGCAATGTCCGATTCGCCGGTGGCGTAGACCCTTTGTTAAGGTCAAAATCGGAAGACGTGACACCAGTTTGCGCCAGCGCCTTCCGAAAATGGGCGAGCTGATCAGCTGGCACTGTTGTCTTCTGCCTCGAACCCGACTGTTTTCGGGTCCAGATCATAATGCGCGCCACAGAACTGGCAGTCGGCCGTGACGCGGCCGTCGTCTGTCGTCATCGTTTCGATATCCCCCGCCGAATAGATCGACAGGCTTTGCCGCACACGATCTTCGGAGCAAGTGCAGCCAAAGCGGACCGCCTGCGCGTCGAATACTCGGGGCATCTCCTCGTGAAACAGACGTTTCAAAAGATCTGTCGGCGGCAAGCTCGGCCCAATCAGTTCAAGCTCGTCTACCGTATCCAGCAAGACGTTGACGCGGCGCCAGTTATCCCCCTCTTCACCGTCGACCAGATCAGTGGCTTGCAGCACCTCGCCGCTGCCTTCCCCTTGCGCGGCAAAGGGCGAGGCTTTTGGCATATGTTGCAGCATAACACCGCCCGCGCGCCAATGTTCATCCTCCCCCGGGGAGGTGGATTTGCCAAAGCTCAGCTCAAACCGTGTGGGCAGCTGTTCGGACTGCGCGAAATACGCCTCTGCACATTCGGACAGCGATTTACCGGTAAGCGGCGTAATCCCCTGATAGGGGGTCATCCCGTTGCCCTGATCGATCATAATGGCGAAATACCCCTCGCCCACCTGATCAAAGGCCGGTCCTTCGGTGATCCGGTCGGCATCATAGCTGGCGTAGGCACGGATGCGCGCGGGTTCACCATCCTCCGTCGGGCCGTAGTAGTCTGTCGCAATCATGCGCACGGGCCCTTTGGATTGAACCTGTAGTTGCAATTTCCAACGCAGCTTAATGGTTTGCCCGATCAGCGCCGTAAGCAAGGCCATTTCGGCGACCAACGCCTCTACCTTGTCGGGATAGTCATGCTGACGCAAAATCCCTTCCAGCACGCCATCCAGACGCGCGACGCGCCCCCGAATATCAGAGGCATCGAGTTGAAAGGGTAGAACGGTGTCGTCCCACGCGATTTTGTTTCCTGGGGTCATTTGACTTTCCTTACCGGCAGACGGTTGGCATACCGCGTCTATATAAGGGCAACAAGCCGTGCGAAAAGGGGGAGTCATATGATGCGACGCGTTGGGGAACCGCCCATTCGGGGAAAAACATACACGTCGCGTCCCGGAGCCTATGCGATTTTGCCCCTCAAGGGCCGCTTTTTGATGACCGCCCAGCTTAGGCCACATGTTGATATTCAGTTGCCAGGCGGTGGCATTGACCCCGGTGAATCGCCTCTCCAAACGCTCCACCGCGAGGTGATGGAAGAGATTGGCTGGACCATTGCGCGCCCTCGGCGGTTGGGGGCATTCCGGCGATACGTCTATATGCCGGAGTATGACATCTGGGCCGAGAAAATTTGCCATGTCTATGTCGCCCATCCCGTCCGTCATATTGCCCCCCCGATAGAGCCTGACCACGCAACAGTTGTTCTGTCGGGGGAAGAGGCCGTTTCGGTGCTAGGCAACGATGGGGATCGGCACTTTCTTGAACGGTTTCTGGCGGCAAGGTCCTGAAATTCGAAGCAGATGCCGGAAACATCATCAGGAAAGTCAGCCGTCCCCGCATGATCTTCTAGGCGCGACGTGAGCGCGTCAAAGAAAAGCGGCTCCCTGATGGGGTGCAGATCATGTAGAACCTGATTTAAACCATTATCGTCCAGCATTTGCCCAATCGGGTCAGGACATTCCGTCACCCCGTCGGAAAGCACGATCAGGCGGTCGCCAGGGTAAAGCTGGCTCGCGACTGTTTCATATTGCGCATCGGCAATCAGCCCTACGGGCAGCCCGCCTCTCCCAAAGTTTTCCAACCTGCTGTTGCGTCTCTGAATGAAAGGGTGCGGGTGGCCGGCCTGGGTTGCCCTGATCCTGCCGGTATCAAGTTCAATTTCCGCCAAGAAAAGTGTGAAATACTGCTCCGATTCCATGTCAGAGAGCACTAGGCTGTTCAGCTCGGCGATTACTTGGTCGGGCGGGCGCATTTTATACGTCCCGTCAGATTGGCGTGCCAATGCCAGGTTTTGCTCAGGTGCAACGGCGGAAAATATACCGGCCAATCGGGCGGCCATCAGAGCCGAGCTCACCCCGTGACCGGACACATCTAGCCCGTAGATCCCGATGCTATTTCCCGCTGTGAAATATCCCACCAGATCGCCCCCTACATGCCCGCTAGACCTGAGCATCAAAGACACGGCACCCGCATCGAAGGCGCAAAACGGTTCCTGCAAAAGGGATTTCTGAAACTTTCGCGCCTCGTCTAGGTCCCGATCCAATGCGTCATGTACGTTTTGCAACGCGTCCAGAGCTTCAGTAATGACACAGTTTTTCGACGATAATTCACGCTGCATCGTCAAAATGCGTTCGCCGGCCATAATTCGCGCGCGTAGCTCGTCAACGTTGACTGGCTTGCTGACAAAATCGTCCGCACCGCTGTCCAACCCTTTAACCACCTCGGATTTATCAGATTTTGCCGTCAGTAAAATGAAGTACCCGTAGCTGCCCTTCGAAAGTTTGCGAAACGCCTCGCAAAATTGCAGCCCCGACATACCCGGCATAATCCAATCGCTGATGATCAGATCCGGTAGATTTTGTTCGCAGACCGCCAATGCCTCTTCAGCAGAGGCCGCTCCCTGTACGTCGAATCCCCATCGCGACAGTGTCGCCATCAAGATTCGCCGTTGCAGCGCGCTATCGTCGACAACCATAGCTGTTTTGATCGCGCGAAACCGCTGCGGCGTCTTTGGTCGGGCAATTTTTTCAATCTTGTTCTGCAACATACACAAGCTTTCGACAACTTCACCCCGAGCCTAGCCAACGACAGATTAAGATTCGGTGAAGCCCAAAAGTTTTTAAGTGATGATCGCCCTGCACGCTTTGTTAAGAATTTTGCCCCACATTGGCCGGAGAAAGAGGGCGAATCAGTGATTGACTGGGAACAGGTCGCGACCTTGCAAACCGCTGTTGGGCGCGACGACTTCAGCACAATTATGTGCGTGTTTTTTAAGGAGGTGGAAGAAGCCAATGCTCAGCTAACGATGGGCGTAACGACCGATCAGTTTCGCGATATACTTCACTTTGTGAAGGGCAGCGCATTAAGCGTGGGGTTTGTCGAATTATCAGAACAATGCGCGCAGGCCGAAGGCAATTTTGCCGGCAGCCATCAAATCACATCTATTTGGAAGGAGATCCTTACCAGCTATGAAGAATCGAAAGAACATTTCCTATCGAACACGGAGACCTGCAGTGCGCCTATAGAACAAATTGAGCCAAGGTTTCGTCATTCGTGATGTCCGTATAGGTAAATCCTGCGTCTTTAAGTTGCGCCAAGAACGGCCCAAAACTGTCAGGGCTGCGTGTTTCAATTCCGATCAGGACAGAGCCGAAGTTTCGCGCAGACTTCTTCAGGTATTCAAACCGACAGATGTCATCGTCCGGGCCGAGAATGCTCAAGAATTCTTTCAGCGCACCAGGGCGCTGCGGCATCCTCAGAATAAAATATTTTTTGACGCCGGAGTACCGCTGCGCCCGCTCTTTCACCTCTGGCAGACGCTCAAAATCGAAGTTTCCGCCGGATGCTACGCATACAATGGTCTTGCCCTTGATCTGGTCAGCTACTTCGCCCAGCGCCTCAATAGAAAGGGCACCAGCAGGTTCTAACACGATGCCTTCAACATTCAGCATTTCGATGATCGTGACGCAGATGCGGTCCTCGGCCAGATGGATCACATCACTCTCTGCGACACGCTCCAACCGTGAAAAGTTACGTTGGCCAATTTTTGCGACCGCGGCCCCATCGACGAAACTATTGATAGGAGACACATCCACCGGTGCACCCGCGGCCAAAGCTTTGGCCAAACTAGGGGCCCCTTCAGGTTCAACAAAGCTATACCGGCACGCATTTTGAAAATAGCTGTAAACGCCGGACGAAAGACCGCCGCCACCAACGGGAAGCAGAATATGGTCGGGCACGCGCCCTAACTGCTCCTCTATTTCAACCGCAACGGAGGCTTGCCCCTCAATGACATCTTCATCATCGAAAGGAGACAGAAAATGCGCGCCCTCTTCCACGCAATACTGCTGCGCCGCGGCGAGCGTTTTGTCAAAGTAATCGCCGATCAAGCGAACCTCGACCTGAAGCCCACCGAACATCTTGGTTTTCTGAATTTTCTGTTGAGGCGTCGTGACGGGCATGAAAATCACACCTTTCACACCGAAATGACTGCACATAAATGCAACACCTTGGGCGTGGTTGCCCGCACTTGCACAAACGAAAACAGACTTCTCGGGGATCACTTTGCGCATCGCGTTGAACGCTCCGCGCAACTTATATGATCTAACGGGGCTTAGGTCTTCGCGTTTCAACCATATGTCAGCGTCATATTTTTCTGACAGATGTTCGTTGCGCATCAAGGGGGTGGCGGGAAACACCTCTCGCATCTGTTGCGCTGCGCTGCGTGCTGCAGATTTAAACATATCTGTCATCTCATCGACCTTCCCGTTGAATACTTGTCGATACGATTCCCAGGTGACGCGGTCAACGCAGCCTTCAATCTTGCTCACGCCTTGAAAAACAGGTACTTCGCGGTGCAAACCGAAAAGGAAACATCATGTCCGCGCCCAAAAAAGTTGTGCTCGCCTATTCTGGTGGGCTTGATACCTCGATCATCCTGAAATGGCTGCAAACCGAATATGGCTGCGAGGTGGTTACCTTTACCGCTGACCTCGGCCAAGGCGAAGAGCTTGAGCCCGCCCGCGCCAAAGCTGAAATGATGGGCGCATCCGAGATTTACGTGGAAGACGTGCGTGAAGAATTCGTGCGCGATTTCGTCTTCCCCATGTTCCGCGCCAATGCGGTCTATGAAGGCCTATACCTGTTGGGCACCTCCATCGCGCGCCCTCTGATTTCCAAGCGCCTTGTTGAAATCGCCGCCGAAACCGGTGCCGACGCCGTTGCGCACGGCGCGACAGGCAAGGGCAACGATCAGGTTCGCTTCGAATTGGCGGCCTATGCGTTGAACCCCGACATCAAGGTGATCGCGCCGTGGCGGGAATGGGACCTGTCCAGCCGGACTAAATTGATCGAATTTGCCGAAAAACATCAGATCCCCGTGGCGAAGGACAAACGTGGCGAAGCGCCGTTTAGCGTGGATGCGAACCTGCTGCACACCTCTTCGGAAGGCAAAGTGCTGGAGGATCCGGCCGTGGACGCGCCCGACTATGTGTACCAGCGCACCGTCTCGCCAGAGCAAGCACCAGATACGCCCGAGTATGTAGAGATCGGGTTTGAACGTGGCGATGCGGTAAGCATCAACGGCGAGGCCATGTCGCCCGCGACACTTCTGGCTAAATTGAACGAACTTGGCGGCAAACATGGCTGCGGGCGCCTTGACCTTGTCGAGGGTCGTTTTGTCGGGATGAAATCCCGCGGTATTTACGAAACGCCGGGCGGCACCTTGCTGCTTGAAGCACACCGCGGGATCGAATCGATCACCCTCGACCGTGGGGCGATGCACCTGAAGGACGAGCTGATGCCACGCTATGCGGAGCTGATCTATAACGGCTTCTGGTACAGCCCCGAGCGCACCATGCTGCAAGCGGCGATTGATGCCTCGCAAACCCATGTAACCGGTACAGTTCGACTAAAATTGTACAAAGGCCACGTGCGTACCGTCGGCCGCTGGTCGGATCATTCGCTGTATTCCGAAGCTCACGTGACATTTGAAGATGACGCTGGTGCCTATGATCAAAAAGACGCGGCGGGCTTCATTCAGCTGAACGCGCTGCGTCTCAAGCTCTTGGCCGCACGCGATAAGCGCCTCAAGGGGTAAACAAAAAAGGCCCGGACAGGGGGATATTCTGTCCGGGCCTTCTTTTGGGTTAGAACGGTTTACTCTGCAGTAATAACCGTCATCACCAATTTACCATCTGGCTTGATCGGGCCGTCTTCTTTGGCACCCAATGTGTATTCAAAGCCGCCGGTTTTCATGCCGCCCTCTTCGGAGTGGACCATGAGCATCAACATATCGCCGGATTTCACTTCTTCTTGCAGAATGGCGGCAACGTCGACGTTTTCACCGGCACGCAGAGGCGCGTAGCCGACAACGGGGCCGGGTTTCATCTCGGCATCTGTGCGGTGAACGACCATCCAGCCATTTTCAGTTGCCATCACCTTATCGGCGCTGACCACACCGTTGGATACATCTTGATCCATCGCTTCGACCATCGCGTTGCTGTGTGCGGCGGCGAAGGCTGTACCCGTGGCAAGCGTGAGAGCCAGAGCGGTTGCTGTAAACATCTTCATGTTAAATCTCCTTGTTGCGTGGTTCTTCCTGATAATTCACGCAACATGAGATGATTTAGTTTCGATAAATCGAAGATTTTTACCCGAAATCACCTAAGCCGTTGATCATAAAGCTTCTGATAATGAGGAAGTGCTTTGGCACACAGCGCTTCTGCGGCAGGTTCAAGCCTGGGCAACGGCCCCTCTGCCCCTGCAAAACCGGTGCTTTTGTGCACGGCACCATACCAATGTGATGCCCAGATGCCATCTTCGGCACGTGGGCCCGCCGCCCAGGATAGCATTGCCGGATCGAAGGGCAGGTTGATGGCATCACAGAGTTTACGCAACATGCCTTCGGGGTCGGCGCGAATATCAGCGGAATCGATGACCAGCCCACCGATTTGATCGTACAGCGCGGTCTGTTGGCCATAGCCGATATCATTAAAATTCGGCGCTTCTCGTTTCGCGGTATAGCTGGCGATCACGCGGGCGGGGTGGCGTATCAGGTGGACATGCACGCAGCCCTCTGCCCAATCCATCGGAAACCCGTCAATCATATGATGGGGCATGTGTTTCATGTAGCGATGGGGCGTGCCCGGCTCTGCGCAGTGCGCCGCGACGTTCAAGGGGTCGCATTCATGGCCCGCGACAATTTCATCTTTCATCGGATGATCGGCGCCGGTGGCCTTAAGATACGGCGCATAGAACGGTTCATCCATCGCGGTGAAATCGGCGCGGTTTCCGAAACTATACATCATCGCCGTGCTCAAATTGCGCGGGCCGGACCACATTGCGATACGCATCAGGAACATTCCTTTGCGATCAGGTCTTTGTACAAACCGCGCAGCTTTTCGGTCACCGGCCCCATGTCGCCCGTGCCAATCTGACGGCCGTCGATCATCGCGACAGGTGTTTGCGCCCCGAATGTGCCGGTCAAGAAGGCCTCGTCAGCACCATAGGTGTCGACCAATGAATAATTCCTTTCGAAACACGGGATATCATTGGCGCGACACAGGTCGATGACCTTCTGACGGGTGATTCCATTCATGCAGTAATCGCCGGTGCTGGTCCAAACCTCCCCTTTGCGGACGATGAAAAAGTTACAGGCGTTTGTTGTATTCACGAAACCGTTAATATCGAGCATCAGCCCTTCGTCGGCACCCGCTTTTTCCGCGGCGATACACGCGAGAATACAGTTCAATTTGGAATGACTATTCAGCTTTGGGTCCTGCGTCATCGGCAGCCCGCGCAGATGCGGCACCGTGGCCAGCCGGATCGGGCGCGGCATATTCGGGCGCGAGTGTTCCATAATGATCGTGATGGTGGGGCCCGATTGCGACAGCGACGGGTGCTGGAAGGGCCGCGTTTTTGGCCCCCGTGTGATCATCAGACGCGCGTGGGCATCAGTGGTCATGCCATTGGCTTTTTGCGTCTCTAACAAGGCTGAAATCAGGGCGTCGCGCGTCATCCCGATGTCAAGGTCAATGGCTTTGGACGCCTCGAACAGGCGGTCAAGGTGATCGTCCAGAAAGGCCCATGTACCATCATACAGCCGCAGCCCTTCCCAGATGCCGTCGCCCAGCATGAAACCGCTGTCATAGACGCTGACCACGGCCTGTGCCTTGGGGACAATCTGACCGTTTAAATAGATCAAAATGTCTTCATTGCGGGCATCTTCTTCGGCTTGGTGCGTGGTGACGTGGGTTTGCATCAAATTGCTCCTTCTTTGGGGCTGACGCTAAGAACTTCGCGCCGCGGGGCCAAGGGTGAAACCGACATCACTTGGCCGTGACATCACGGGCACCTGAGTTGCGTCGCGCAGGCATTGCGGTCACCGTCAGGCAAAACAAAGGAGAGTATTCCATGGGATTTGCCACAAATATGCGCATGATCGCGTTAAGCGCTGCCATTGGTCTGGGCCTTGCAGCACAGGCGACAACCGCAAAAGCCGCCGGAACAGAGACGCTTTTGGTCGCGGGCGGCTGCTTTTGGTGCGTTGAAGCGGATTTTGAAAGCGTTAAGGGCGTGAAAGAGGTCGTATCGGGTTTTGCGGGCGGAAGCGTCAAAAACCCTACCTATAAACAGGTCGTCGCCGGCGGCACCGGGCACTATGAAGCGGCGCAGATCCAGTATGATCCAGCGGTTGTGTCTGCGGACCAGTTGCTGTCGATGTTCTTCCGGTCGGTTGATCCAACGGACGCGGGCGGGCAGTTCTGCGACCGCGGCGATAGCTACCGCACCGCGATTTTTGCCGACGGTAACGGGCAGAAGGCCGCTGCAGAAAAGGCCAAGGCCGATGCGCAGGCCGCTTTGGGCAAGAACGTCGTAACCCCGATCTTGGGCAAAGCCGCGTTCTACCCCGCCGATGCCTACCATCAGGATTACTACAAAAGCGATGAACGTCTGGCCTTTACCAGCGTCGGCTTGGGCGTGAAGAAATCCGTCGCCTACAAGCGCTATCGCAACGGCTGTGGGCGCGACCAGCGCGTGAAACAACTTTGGGGCAGCGCTGCGCCTTTTGCGAAATAACGTTAACCCCGCGTTAATCGCGAGCGTTAATCTTCGTCAAAACCGTGATCCTGGATGTCTTTGAGGTCCGGGATCACATCCGCTGTCCCTTGCCGCGTGACCATCAAGGCGCCAGCTTGCATTGCCAGCGCAATTGCATCCGGCATCGACAGTTTGCGGTCCAAGGCAGCGATCAGATAGCCGGTAAACGTGTCCCCCGCGCCCGTGGTATCGATGGCTTTGACCGGATAGGCCGGAAAGCTTTGCACCGTTTTCGCCTTGTTAGAGACCCATTTGCACCCCTCAGCACCCAAGGTCACGATAATATCGTCGATCGGCAGCGCGTCGATGCGGGCGCCTGTGGTTTTTTCAAGCGCCTCTGCCTCGACCTCGTTCAACACCAGCAGATCAATGTCGGGCAGAACCTGCGCCACGATTTCAGCATCAAAGGGCGCGGCGGCATAAGCGACGCGCAGGCCCAGAGTATGCGCGGTCTGCGCGGCAAAGCGTTGGCCCAGGGTTTCGTTCTGCATCAGCAGAAAGTCACCGGGCGATGCCTCTGCCAGGGCGGCCCCGATCATCTGGGTGGTGATCTTGTGATTGGCCCCTGAAAACAACACGATAGAGTTTTCGCCATCCTCGGCCACGCAGATATTCGCGTGACCGGTGGCCGTGTCGATCATGCTGATATGCTGCGTTTCGACGCCGTATTCCAGCAAGCGGTCCACGGCCCATTTACCATCCGGCCCCACGGCGCCGATATGCATAACGCGCGTTCCGGCGCGGGCGGCGGCGACCGACATATTGGCCCCCTTCCCGCCCAAACCTAGCCGGAAATCATGCGCGGCAATCGTTTCCCCCGGCGCCGGCAGATGCCGCAGATAGTAGAAGTTATCCGCGTTGATAGAGCCGAGGTTCCAGATCATTCGCCGACCTTGCAGGCCGCCAGAATAGCCATGTTCAGGATGTCATTCGCGGTGGATGTGGTGGAACAGATCTGGATCGACTTGTCCAACCCCGTCAGGATCGGGCCGATCACCGTGGCCCCCGCCATTTCCTGCATCAATTTGACCGAGATACTGGCCGAATGCCGCGCTGGCACGACGAGGATATTCGCAGGTCCTGTCAGCCGCGAGAACGGATAGTTCTTCTGGCTTTCCGCATTCAGCGCCACATCAACGGTCATTTCGCCTTCGTATTCGAAATCGACCCCGCGTGCGTCCAGCACATCGGGGGCACGTTGCATCTTTTCTGCTCGCTCGGAAACCGGATAGCCAAAGGTCGAGAAGCTGACGAAGGCAACACGCGGCTCAAGCCCCATGTGGCGGGCGACCTTGGCCCCTTTTTCAGCAATATTCGCAAGGTCTTCTTCGTTCGGCCATTCATGCACCAGCGTATCGCCGATGAACACGATCCGCCCCTTGTGCAGCAGCGCAGTGATCCCGACGGCGCCGTGTTTCGCATTGGCATCGAATACGTGGTTCAGCCGTTCAAGAACATGGGCGGATTTGCGGGTTGCACCGGTCACCAGACCATCGCCATGCCCATGCGCCAACATCAGCGCGGCAAAAACGTGGCGGTCACGGGCGGCCAGACGGTGGATATCCTTGCTATCCGACCCTTTGCGCTGCAAGCGATTGTAAAGGAAGGACTTATACGTCTCCAGGTGCTGGGTATTGGCCGCATTCACGACCTCAAGCTCGCGGTAGGCATCCTCCATCCCCGCCGCCGTCAGCTTGGCCTTTACGTCGTCAGCGCGTCCGACCACCAGCGCCTTGCCCAAACCGGAGCGTTGATACATCACCGCAGCCCGCAGAACCTTGGGGTCATCCCCTTCGGCAAAGATCATCCGCGCCTGATTGGCCCGCGCACGGGCGTTGATCCCGCGCAGGATATTCGCCGTCGGGTCCATCCGCGACTTCAGGCTCAGCTCGTAGGCGTCCATATCGATGATCGGGCGCCGCGCGGCACCGGTGTCCATACCTGCACGTGCAACAGCAGGCGGAATACGATGGATCAGACGCGGATCGAACGGCGTCGGGATGATGTAATCCCGACCAAAGCTCAGGTTCTTGCCATAGGCCAGCGCCACTTCGTCCGGCACATCCTCGCGTGCCAGATCGGCCAAAGCGTGGGCGCAGGCGATCTTCATCTCGTCGTTGATGGCGCGGGCGTGGATATCAAGCGCCCCGCGGAACAGGTAAGGAAAACCCAAAACGTTGTTTACCTGATTGGGGTAATCGCTGCGGCCGGTGGCGACAATCGCATCGGGGCGCACCTCGTGCGCTTCCTCCGGCGTGATTTCAGGATCGGGGTTCGCCATCGCGAAGATCACCGGATTATCCGCCATGCTGGCGACCATCGCAGGCGTCACCGCCCCTTTGACCGACACACCCAGGAACACATCCGCGTTCTTCATCGCCTCTTCCAGCGTGCGCAGCTCGGTCTGCGCGGCATGGGCCGACTTCCACTGGTTCATGCCCTCGGTACGGCCCTGATAGATCACACCTTTTGTATCGCACATGATACAGTTGTTATGCTTGGCCCCCATCGCCTTGAGCAGTTCAAGACAGGCGATCCCCGCCGCGCCCGCACCGTTCAACACGATCTGCACATCTTCGATCTTCTTGCCCGAAATGCGCAAGGCGTTCAGCAGACCGGCAGCACAGATCACCGCGGTGCCGTGCTGGTCGTCGTGAAAGACGGGAATATCCATCTCTTCTTTCAGACGCTGTTCGATGATGAAACATTCTGGTGCCTTGATATCCTCAAGGTTGATCCCGCCGAACGTCGGCCCCATCAGCTTGACCGCGTTGATGAATGCCTCGGGGTCTTCGGTGTCCAGCTCGACGTCGATCGAATTCACGTCGGCGAACCGTTTGAACAGCACCGACTTGCCCTCCATCACCGGTTTCGACGCCAGCGCACCAAGGTTGCCCAAGCCCAAAACAGCAGTGCCGTTGGAAATCACCGCGACCATATTGCCCTTGTTGGTATAGTCATATGCCAGCTCGGGATTTTCGGCGATCGCTTCACAGGGAACGGCAACACCGGGGGAATAGGCGAGGCTCAGATCCCGCTGGGTCGTCATCGGGACGGTTGCGGTGATTTCGAACTTGCCCGGCGTGGGTTCAAGGTGAAAGGCGAGCGCCTCTTCGGACGTGATGCGGTTTTTGGTCACTAGAACGGCTTTCCTCATGGTTTCCCGCTTGATATCGCCGATCGGCCCCTCACACAATCATGATGGCGCTCACGGTTTGCACGACGTCGCGGCGACGCCTCGCGTGCAAAGCCGGTCCGCCCTTTCGTCCGGAGGCGCGGTTTTGTACACAACGTTAACTCGAACCGGGGGCGCAGGGTGACCGAAGAAAAAATCACGCCAATGATGGCGCAATATCTAGAGCTTAAATCCCAGTACGCCGAAGCGCTGCTGTTCTACCGCATGGGCGATTTTTACGAGATGTTCTTTGACGATGCCGTCGCCGCGGCTGAAGCACTGGATATCGCGCTGACCAAACGGGGCAAACACGGGGGCGAAGACATCCCCATGTGCGGCGTTCCGGTGCATGCCGCCGAAGGGTATTTGCTGACGCTGATCCGCAAAGGCTTCCGCGTGGCGGTCTGCGAACAGATGGAAAGCCCGGCAGAGGCGAAGAAACGCGGCTATAAATCCGTGGTCAAACGCGATGTCGTGCGGCTGGTCACGCCCGGCACATTGACCGAGGAATCTCTGCTCGAAGCGCGGCGCCACAACTATCTGGCCGCATTTGCAGAGGTCCGCGATGGTCATGCGCTGGCCTGGGTCGATATTTCGACCGGTGCGTTTCACGTGATGCCCCTGACCCTGTCGCGCCTTGGCCCCGAACTGGCCCGTCTGTCCCCGTCAGAGCTGATCGTGTCAGAAGCGAAAGAGGCTGATTTACGTGAATTAGTCTCTGATTTCGACATCGCGCTGACCCCTATCGCACGCTCTGCCTTTGACAGCAGCAGCGCTGAAAAACGGGTCTGCGATCTGTTCGGCATCGGGTCGCTCGACGCCTTCGGCAGCTTTGAACGCGCCGATATCTCGGCCATGGGCGCGATCATCGACTATCTCGAGATTACACAGAAGGGCAAACTCCCCCTCCTGCGCCCGCCGCAGAAAGAGGCCGAGGCCCGCAGCGTGCAGATCGACGCTGCCACACGTCGCAATCTTGAACTGACACATGCGCTGACCGGTGGTCGCGCCGGTACGCTGTTGTCCGTCATGGACAAGACAGTGACCGCCGGTGGCGCCCGGCTGCTGGAACGGCGCATTTCATCACCTTCCCGGGTGTTAGAGACGATTCAATCCCGTCTGGACGCGATCAGCTTTGCCTATGACACACCGTCGATCCGCAATGACATCCGCCAGCATCTGCGCAACGTCCCTGATCTGGACCGCGCCCTGTCGCGCCTGTCGCTGGACCGTGGCGGCCCCCGTGACCTTGCCGCCATCCGCAACGGCCTGACCGAAGCCAGCCATCTGGCCGACAAGATGCAAACCGCCGCCCTGCCCGATCTGCTGGCCCAGGCTGCCAAAGGGCTTACCGGCCATGACAGCCTGATTGATCTGCTCGACGATGCGCTGATCGCCGAACCACCCCTGCTGGCCCGCGACGGCGGCTTTATCGCGCCGGGCTATGATGCCGAGCTGGACGAGGTGCGCACCCTGCGGGACGAAGGCCGCAGCGTCATTGCCCAGATGCAGCAGGATTTCATCACGCTCACCGGTATCTCGACGTTGAAGATCAAGCACAACAACGTGCTTGGCTATTTCGCCGAAGTCACAGCGACCCACGCCGAGAAAATGCTGTCGGCGCCGCTGTCCGATACCTTTATCCATCGTCAGACCACCGCCAATCAGGTCCGCTTCACAACCGTGGAACTGTCAGAGATGGAGACAAAGATCCTCAACGCGGGCAACCACGCGCTGGAGATTGAAAAGCGGCTCTATGAAACGTTGAAACGCGCCATTCTGGATCACTCCGGCCCGATCGGTGTCGCCTCGGCTGGATTGGCCGAGATTGATCTGGCCACCGGTCTGGCCGATCTGGCGCAGTCCGAAAAATGGGTGAAACCCCGCGTCGATAATTCACGTGCCTTCGACATTCAGGGGGGCCGCCATCCGGTCGTGGAACGCGCCTTGGCCCAGCAATCCGGCAGCCCCTTTATCGCCAACGATTGCACCCTGTCGGCCGATGGCGACAACGCGAATATCTGGCTGCTGACCGGCCCTAACATGGCGGGTAAATCGACCTTCCTGCGGCAGAACGCAATCATCGCCCTGATGGCGCAAATGGGCAGCTACGTGCCTGCCGCCACCGCGCACATCGGCCTGATCAGCCAGATTTTCAGCCGTGTCGGCGCCTCTGACGATCTGGCACGGGGCCGTTCCACGTTTATGGTCGAAATGGTCGAAACCGCCGCGATCCTCAATCAGGCGGATGACCGTGCGCTTGTGATCCTGGATGAAATCGGGCGCGGCACGGCGACCTATGACGGCTTGTCCATCGCCTGGGCCACGCTGGAACATCTGCACGATATCAACCGCTCTCGCGCATTGTTCGCCACACACTACCATGAAATGACCGCGCTTTCGAACAAGCTGGGCGGGGTCGATAACGCCACCGTCGCGGTCAAGGAATGGGACGGAGAGGTGATCTTCCTGCACGAGGTTCGCAAAGGCGCCGCCGATCGGTCCTACGGTGTGCAGGTCGCGCAATTGGCCGGCCTGCCGCCTTCCGTCATCGCGCGCGCACGCGTCGTGCTGGAAGCGTTGGAAAAGGGCGAACGCGAAGGCGGCGCGACGCAGAAAACCCTGATCGACGATCTGCCCCTGTTTGCCGTGGCACCGGCCCCTGCGCCCCAACCAAAACAAAGCTCCAAGCTTGAAGAAACGCTGGCCGAGATTATCCCCGACGAGCTCTCTCCACGTGAAGCGCTCGACCTGCTTTATAAATTGAAAGAGGCGGCTAAAACCTGACCGCCTCCCTCGCTTCCAAATGGACTTAAATCCTCCCCGAAGGGCCGCTCTATCCCGGGCGTTTACCCTGCGGGGGTAGAGGAAACACCGACTTGCGCCGGACGCAGCAGACGGTCGTGCAACATGAAACCTTCGGCGGCGACCTGAATGATATCGCCTGCTTTGGTGTCGGGCACGGGTGCCTCGAACATCGCCTGATGATGCTGCGGATCGAACTTGTCACCCACCGCGGGCGAGATGACTTCGATCCCGTGCTTCTTGAACACGCTCAGCAACTCGCGCATCGTCAGTTCGATCCCTTCCAGCAATGGGCCGGAAATGGTGCGCTGCTCTTCTGTAGCGGCTTCCAGGGCGCGTTTCATATTGTCGTAGACCGGCAGCATGTCGCGCGCCAGTTTCGACCCGCCATAGTTTTCCGCCTCGCGACGGTCCTTGTCAGACCGCTTGCGCGCGTTCTCTGCGTCGGCCAAGGCCCGCATGAAACGGTCTTTCAGCTGGTCACGCTCGGCACGCAATTCGTCCAGTTCCAGCGCTTCGTCGTCAATTTCGGACATCTCGTCGGCATAGGCTTCGGCCTCTGCGTCATCGATATCATCCAGAAATTCGTTCTCTTTCGGCTCTGCCATAATTCACCTCTAGCTGCGGTTCGAAATCAGCTTTCCAACCAGCTGCGCCGTGTAATTCACAATCGGCACGATACGTCCATAATTAAGGCGCGTGGGGCCGATCACACCGACCGCCCCGATCACCTTACGATCAGCGTTCATATAAGGGGAAACGACCAGAGAGGAACCCGAAAGTGAAAAAAGTTTATTCTCAGAACCAATAAAAATGCGCACACCGTCGCCCGCGTCGGCCAATTCGAGGAATTCCGCGATGTCCCGCTTGCGTTCAAGGTCGTCAAACAGCTGGCGGATCAATTCGACGTTCTCGGCCTCGCCTTCGGTGTTGATCAGATTCGACCGTCCGCGCACGATCAACCGCTCGGGGGATTCCCCTTCGCCCTGCCACAGCGCCAGACCGCTTTCGACAAGCTGCTGCGCCAGAACGTCGATCTGTTGGCGCCGCTGGCTGATCTCATGCGCGATGCTGCGCTGCAATTCCGAGATGGTTTTCCCCTCGACCAGCGCATTCAGGAAATTCGCGGCTTCACGCATGCTGCTGGGGGTCTGGCCCGGCGGCGGTGTAAACAACCGGTTCTCCACGTGACCGTCGGAGAAGACCAGAACGACCAGCGCCCTATCGTGAGACAGTGAAACAAATTCGATATGCTTGATCGGCGCCTCGTGTTTGGGCGTCAGCACAAGCGAGGCGCCCTGGGTCACGCCGGACAGCGCCGACCCCACCCGATCAAGAATTCCGCTGACATCGGCGTTGTTGCTGCCAACGGTCGCGTCGATCTTTTCACGGTCCGTCTCGGTTGGATCGCCGATCTCGATCATGCCGTCGACGAACATGCGCAGCCCCATCTGCGTCGGGATACGACCCGCGCTGACATGGGGGCTGCCAAGCAGGCCCATATATTCAAGATCCTGCATCACATTGCGGATCGTCGCCGCGCTGACCTTTTCGCTGAAATCCCGGGTCAGCGTGCGCGACCCCACGGGATCGCCATTCGCCAGATAGCCTTCGACCACGCGGCGGAACACCTCGCGCGAGCGGTCGTTCATCTCGTCTAAAACTGTCGGTGTTTTGTCCATAGTGGGAGAAGTATGTGCGACAGGGGGCAAACGTCAATCGGGGTTGCATCGCGCCGCAACGCAGAGTTATCCCCAATGGCAAATGGAAAAGGAAATAGCTATGCGCCCCTCTGGTCGGAAACTTGACGAACTGCGTGCCGTATCGATTGAAACGGGATTCACCAAACACGCCGAAGGATCGGCCCTGATCAAGATGGGCGACACCCATGTGCTGTGTACCGCCACGATCGAGGACCGCGTGCCGCCCTTCATCAAAGGCTCCGGTCTGGGCTGGGTCACGGCAGAATACGGCATGCTGCCCCGTGCCACCAACACCCGTATGCGCCGCGAGGCGGCAATGGGCAAACAAGGGGGCCGTACCGTTGAAATTCAACGCCTTATCGGTCGCGCCCTGCGCGCCGGCGTGGATCGTAGCGCCTTGGGCGAACGTCAGATCACCATCGACTGTGACGTACTGCAGGCCGACGGCGGCACGCGTTGTGCCTCTATCACGGGCGGTTGGGTCGCGTTGAAACTGGCGGTGACCAAGCTGATGAAGGCAGGCGACGTGGTCAGCGACCCGCTGGTCGATCCGGTTGCCGCGATCAGCTGCGGCATCTATGCGGGCCAGCCCGTGCTTGACCTTGATTACCCCGAGGATTCCGAAGCAGGCGTCGACGGTAACTTTATTATGACCGGCAGCGGCAAACTGATCGAGATCCAGATGAGCGCCGAAGGCTCCACCTATTCGCGCGACCAGATGAACCAGTTGATGGACCTCGCCGAAAAGGGCGTGGCAGAGCTGGTCGAGAAGCAGAAGGCAGCCACCGCATGACCCGTAAATTCACCGGCGACCAGATCCTGGTCGCCACCCACAACGCTGGCAAGCTGCAGGAAATGACCGAGCTTTTCGCCCCCTTCGGCGTCGCCGTCAAAGGTGCCGCCGAGATGAACCTGGGCGAACCGGAGGAAACCGAAAACACTTTCATCGGCAACGCCCGCATCAAAGCCCGTGCGGCGGTCGCGGCGACGGGCCTTCCCGCGCTTGCAGATGACTCCGGGATCGAGGTCGAAGCGCTGGACAATGCACCCGGCGTCTATACCGCCGATTGGTCCGAAACGCCCAACGGCCGCGATTTCGTCATGGCAATGACCAAGACCCACAGGTTGCTGGAAGAGGCAAACGCCCCCCACCCGCGCCGCGCGCGGTTCTGCGCGACACTGGTTTTGGTCTGGCCCGACGGCCATGAAGAGATTTTCGAAGGCCGCGTGAACGGCTCGCTCGTCTGGCCAATCCGCGGCGACATCGGTCACGGCTATGACCCGATGTTCCAACCCGACGGGCACGATCAGACCTTTGGCGAAATGTCCGCCGACGCCAAGAACGCAATCAGCCACCGTGCGGACGCTTTCGCCAAACTGATCTCTGCCTGCTTTGACTGAGGATTGGCGCCAGGGGGGCTTTGGCCTTTATATCCATTGGCCGTTTTGCGAGGCGAAGTGCCCCTATTGTGACTTTAACAGCCATGTTAGTCGCACAATCGACCAACGGGCCTGGCGCGATGCCTATCTGGCAGAGCTTGAACGCGGCGCCGCCGAAACCCAAGGGCGCGTCTTGAACGCCGTCTTTTTCGGCGGTGGCACCCCCAGTCTGATGGACCCCGATGTCGTCGCCGATGTCATCGCCACGATCCGTCGACTGTGGCCCACGGCCAATGATCTGGAAATCACGCTCGAGGCGAACCCCGGTTCGGTTGAAGCCGACCGTTTTTCAGCCTTCCGTCAGGCGGGCGTCAACCGCATTTCAATGGGGATACAGGCCTTGAATGACGCGGACCTGAAACGTCTGGGCCGCATCCATACGGTTGACGAAGGGCTTGCCGCTTTTGACATCGCCCGCAGTACCTTTGAACGCGTCAGTTTTGATCTGATCTATGGTCGCCAGAACCAGAGTTTGCCCGACTGGCAGACCGAACTGAAACAGGCCCTATCCCTAGCGATAGACCATATGTCGCTGTATCAACTGACCATCGAACAAGGCACCGCATTTGGCGATCGCTATGCGGTAGGAAAGCTACGCGGACTGCCCAGCGATGATCTGGGCGCCGATATGTATGCGGCCACTCAGGATATTTGCGGCGAGATGGGCATGCCCTCTTACGAGGTATCGAACCACGCCCGCGACGGGGCGCAGTCGCGGCACAATCTGATCTACTGGCGCTATGGTGATTATCTTGGCATCGGTCCGGGGGCCCACGGGCGCCTGACCCAAAATGGCAATCGCTTTGCGACCGAATGTTTTAGCAACCCCAAACGCTGGCTTGACGCTGCTGCCAGCGGCGCCACCGAAAAGCCCCGCGAGCTTTTGACGACCGAAGATCAGGGGAGCGAGTTTCTGATGATGGGGCTTCGTCTGAAAGAAGGCGTGGACCTGCGTCGGTACGAGGCGCTTTCCGGCGCACCGCTTTCGACAAAAAAAATCACCCAGATGCAGGACATCGGGATGATTTCTAGGGATAAAGACCAGCTTTATGTGACGGATCAGGGCTTTATGGTGCTAAACGCGATCCTGGCCGAGCTTTTGTCGGATTAAGAGGCCGACAAACGTTGGCAAAGCTCGTCCAGCTCGTCCATCGTCGTGTAGTGCAGCACCATCTGGCCCGCCTCCTGCCCCGGCTTGTGGTTCAGGGTTACCTTCAGACCAAGGTTCGCTGACAGATCCCCTTCAAGCGCGCGGGTATCCGCGTCTTTTTCGCTCGAGGATTTGGCTGCCCGTTTGTTTGGACCTTCATTCTCGGCTTGCTGCTCTTTCTTGATCAGCGCCTCGGCCGCACGCACCGACAAGCCTCCGGCGATAATCTGTTTGGCCAGCTTTTCAGGGTTCTTCGACGGCACCAAGGTCCGGGCGTGACCCGCTGTCAGATCACCCTGACGCACCATTTCCAGAACATTTTCGGGCAAGTTCAGCAAGCGCAGCAAGTTCGCGATATGACTGCGGCTTTTACCCAAGGCTTCGGCCATCTTCTCTTGCGTGTGGCCAAAACGGTCCATCAGCTGGCGATAACCCGCTGCTTCCTCGATTGAATTGAGGTCCGCCCGCTGGATGTTCTCGATAATCGCAACTTCGAGAACTTCGACATCGGTGAATTCGCGCACGATGATCGGAAGCTCATGCAGCTGCGCCATCTGCGACGCGCGCCAACGGCGTTCACCCGCGACAATTTCGAACGTCCCATCATCGCGGCGGCGTACGATCAGCGGCTGGATAACCCCTTTTTCGCGGATAGAGTTTGCAAGATCATCCAAATCCTGCGGATCAAACCGCTTGCGCGGCTGCTCCGGATTGGGAGAAATCTTTTCAATAGGAACATACTGTTCCGCCGCGCCTTCTGATGCCACCGTTTGTGTCTCCGCTACGTCCGCCATCAAAGCCGACAATCCTCGACCCAAGCCGCGCCGTTTGTCTTTATCTGCCATTGCCTGACCCCTTATTTATACGGCACTATTTGCCAGTACTTCTTTCGCCAGATCGCGGTACGCTTTGGCACCTTTCGACCCGCTATCGTAACTTAGAACCGGCATCGCATAACTGGGCGCTTCACTGACCCGTACGTTGCGCGGAATAACGGTTCTATATACCAGTTCGCCCAAATTGCTTCGGGCGTCCTGCTCAACCTGTTGCGACAGGTTGTTCCGCTGATCATACATCGTCAGCAAAATCCCTTCGATCCGCAGATCCTTGTTCCCGCTTTGGCGCACTTCGCGGATGGTCAGCATCAACTGCGACAATCCTTCAAGCGCGAAAAACTCGCTTTGCAACGGGACAAGCACAGAATGCGCCGCGATCATCGCGTTCACTGTCAGCAAGTTCAGCGATGGCGGGCAATCAATCAGAATGTAGTCGAAGGCGTAGCTGTCCATCTGCGTCTGCCGCAGGGCGTCGTGAAGAAGAAAACTACGTTTCTCATTGGCGATCAATTCCATATCTGCGGAACTGAGATCGACAGTGGCGGCAACGATATGCAGGCCCTCTGTCTCGGTCGTCATAATCACTTGATCAAGGTCGATATCCTCAAGCAAAAGCTCGTAGGTTGTAAATTCCCGATCATCCAGTTCAATACCCAGACCAGTTGACGCGTTGCCCTGCGGATCAAGGTCAATCACCAAAACGCGCTGCTTCTGCTCAACCAGAGCCGCCGCGAGGTTGATCGTCGTCGTGGTCTTACCCACTCCACCCTTCTGGTTCGCAATCGCAATAATTTTGGGCCCCGAAGGTCGAGACAGATCAGACATGTTTGATTTCCTTGATCTTAAGAATTGCGGCGGATGGGTTCGTCTGGCTTTGGATCGCGTCGCAGGTATATTCCCAGGTCTCTTTCGCAGCGGTATCCTCTGCGCGCCAGTTCTCCCCCTTCGGGAAAAGCGCAGTGCCAGAAGGTAAGAGATGGCGATCTGCAAAACCCAGCAAAGCGGTCAAGTCGGACAGAGCCCGCGCGCTTAGAACGTCTGCTTCCAAGGGTTCGATCGCTTCAATCCGCGCGTTCGCCACCGTTGCGTTCAGCTCAAGCTCCCGAATGGCTGTTCTCAGGAACGCGCATTTACGTTGGTCACTTTCGACCAAGGTGAATTTCGTAGCACGCTCCTCTTGCTGCGACATCAGCGCCACGACAATTGCCGGAAAACCGCCACCGCTTCCAAGATCTACCCAATGACTCGCATTGGGCGCGTGGGAATAGATTTGCAGTGAATCCAGAATGTGACGCTCCCACATCTCGGGGACGCTCGGCTTGGAAATCAGATTAATCTTCGCGGTCCATTTCTCGACCAACCGCGAGAAATGCTGAAGCTTCTCCAATGTTTCACGTGAAACATCCTCCTCAAAAGCGCCCATCATGCAGACTTCTTCTGGCTGCCGCGTTTGAGGTGAGACAGAAGCAGCGTCAAGGCGGAGGGTGTCATACCGTCAATTCGGGCCGCCTGTGCGAGATTGGTCGGACGTGTCAGCGACAGCTTCGAGGTAAGCTCATTTGACAGCCCGTCGATGGCTTCATAATCAAAATTCGCGGGAATAACATGCGCCTCATCCTTCTGGAGGAGGTCGATATCCCGTTGCTGACGCGCGATATAGTTTGCATATAGCGCATCCCGCTCGACCTGACGGCGAATTTCGGGTTCTACCGTTTCAAGCGCTGGATTAATCAAGACGATATGCTCAAATGTCACATCCGGAAATGCCAACAGTTGGAAACCGGTCCGCTTCGTTCCGTCTTGGCTAACCTTGATCCCTGCCGCCTCGATTGCCTTTGATGCATAGGGCGTTTTCGTGAGTTCTGCCATCGCCGCGTCGATCTTGGCCATTTTGGCGTTAAAATGCGCAATCCGTTCTTGCGATACGCAGCCCAAGGCAATCGCCAATGGCGTGAGGCGCTGGTCAGCGTTATCAGCACGAAGCGACAACCGGAATTCGGCGCGAGAGGTGAACATGCGATAGGGCTCTGTCACACCCCGGGTGGTCAGGTCATCAATCATCACGCCAATATAGCTATCGGCGCGGCTGAACGTCACCGGCTCTTTACCCTGTGCTGCAAGTGCCGCGTTCAATCCGGCAACCAAACCTTGTGCTGCAGCTTCTTCATAGCCGGTGGTCCCGTTGATCTGACCAGCGAGATATAGGCCAGCCACAGTCCTCACGGAAAGGGCCAGATCAAGGGCCCGGGGGTCGACATAGTCATATTCAATCGCATAACCGGGCTGGATGATTTCTACATTTTCCAACCCAACCATCGACCGCACATAGGCAAGCTGAACATCCTCAGGCAGCGAGGTCGAAATACCATTGGGGTAGATGGTGTGGTCATCGGCACCCTCAGGCTCCAAGAAAACTTGGTGCGAGGTTTTGTCAGCGAAGCGAACGACTTTATCTTCGATCGACGGGCAGTATCGGGGTCCTACCCCGTCGATATGCCCCCCGTACATCGCGGAGCGCGACAGGTTATCGCGAATAATTTGATGCGTTTCTTCATTGGTATGCGTAATACCGCAGGAGATTTGCGGGGCCGACGTCGCCTCTGACAAGAAAGAGAACAAGACAGGCTCATCATCCCCGGGTTGCGATTCCAGCTTCTCCCAGTCAATCGTCCGTCCGTCCAAGCGCGGCGGCGTCCCCGTTTTCAATCGTCCGAGTGGCAAGTTGAACGAATCAATGCGGTTTGCCAGGTCGACGGAGGCTTTATCGCCCATCCGACCGCCGGAGCGCGACACATCTCCAATATGGATGACCCCGCGCAAGAAAGTACCCGTGGTCAAAACAACCGCAGCCGCTGCGATCTGTTCACCATCGGCAAGAACGGCACCAGAAACCTTGCCATTGTCGAGAATGAAGTCGGTCACCTCCCCCTCTACGATGGTCAGATTTTTCTGACGTTCGGTCTCGGCCAGCATTTCTTTCCGATAGATCGCACGGTCCGCTTGCGCCCGCGGTCCTTGAACAGCGGGCCCCTTGCGGCGGTTCAAAAGACGGAACTGGATGCCGGCTTTATCCGCGACACGCCCCATAACGCCATCCAGCGCGTCAATCTCGCGCACCAAATGCCCCTTACCCAGCCCACCGATAGCCGGATTGCAGGACATCACCCCGATCCCATCGCGCGACATCGTGATCAAAGCAGTATTCGCGCCCATACGCGCGGATGCGTGGGCCGCTTCGGCTCCGGCATGGCCGCCACCGATAACTATCACGTCAAAATGTTTCACGTGAAACACTCCATCTATTTTCCCAAGCAAAAGCTCGAAAAGATTACATCCAGCAGGTTCTCAACGTCAATTCGGCCTACCAGCGCCTCAAGTGCGCGAATCGAATGGCGCAGTTCTTCTGATGCTATATCATATTGATCGGGCCCGTGATCCAGAACCAACATCGCAGCGGCTAATCCCTCGGCTGATTTCTGCAATGCAACGCGGTGACGTTCGTGCGTCGCAAGGCCGGCATTCAGACTTCGCGCGCCAAGGATGGCCTGTATTCTTTCTATCAGCTGCGGTACGCCCTGCCCTGTCACACCAGATATAGCGTCGTCCGCGCTATCGCGTAAGTCAGCCTTTGGTCGCAGGACGATATCATCCGCAACTGCGGCAACAGGCAGATCCTCACCCTCTTCACTCAAAAACACGCGCAGGTCAGCTTGCTCGCCGCGGGTTTTCGCGCGGTCGATCCCGATGGATTCGACCTCGTCCGCCCCCTCGCGCAAGCCTGCCGTATCCAGCAAGGTCACCGGCAGGCCACCAAGGTCCATCCGGACCTCGATCACGTCGCGCGTCGTACCCGCCACGGCAGAGGTGATCGCTGCATCGCGCCCCGCCAATGCGTTCAACAAAGTCGATTTCCCGGCATTGGGTCGGCCGATGATCGCGACCTCAAAACCCGTTCGGATACGTTCGGCCGTATGGGTACCGGCGATTTCAGCCAGAATATCGGCGTTCACCGCATTCAGCAGTTCCGTAACCTCGGGCGAGACGTCGACGGGAACGTCTTCATCCGCGAAATCGATGGTCACCTCAAGCAGAGCGGCCGCTCGGATCAGTTTTTCGCGCCAGATATCGACCTTTTGACCCAAGTGCCCGGACAAAACGCGCAATGCTTGTTTTCGCTGGGCTTCGGTCTCTGCCTCGATGAGGTCACCCAAGCCTTCAACCTGCGTGAGATCCAGCTTGCCATTCTCCATCGCACGGCGGGTAAATTCGCCCGGCTCGGCAAGGCGCGTGCCGTTAAAACCAGAGAGCAGCGACAGCACCGCACGCACCACCGCGATGCTGCCATGCAAATGAAGCTCGACCGTATCTTCGCCGGTAAAGCTGTTCGGGCCTTCGAAAGTCAGGACAAGGGCACGATCAATGACCTGCCCATCGGCGTCACTAATTGCCCGCACGGCGGCCAGCCGCGGGGCGGGCAATGGCTGCGCGATGGTTTCAGCGATAAAAAACGCCTGCGGGCCCGAGATACGAATGACGCAAACACCGGCCCGCCCCTGCGCTGTGGCTTGGGCGAATATCGTATCCATATCAGTTAACCCACTGATTTAAGTGAATATTTAGCTATTCATTGAGTCGAAGAAATCGGAGTTCGTCTTGGTTTGCTTCAACTTCCCGATCAGGAATTCAATCGCATCCGTCGTGCCCATCGGGTTCAGAATGCGACGCAATACAAAGGTCTTTTGCAGATCGTTTTTGTCGACCAGCAGATCCTCTTTCCGCGTACCGGACTTGAGAATATCAATCGCAGGGAAGACCCGCTTGTCCGCAATCTTGCGATCCAGCACGATTTCAGAGTTACCAGTCCCTTTGAATTCTTCAAAGATCACCTCGTCCATGCGGCTGCCGGTGTCGATCAGCGCGGTGGCGATAATGGTCAGCGACCCACCCTCTTCGATGTTCCGCGCGGCGCCGAAGAAACGTTTGGGGCGTTGCAGCGCGTTGGCATCAACACCACCGGTCAGAACCTTACCCGACGACGGCACAACAGTGTTGAACGCACGGCCCAGACGGGTGATCGAATCCAGCAAGATCACAACGTCGCGCTTATGCTCGACCAGACGTTTCGCCTTTTCGATGACCATTTCCGACACGGCCACGTGGCGCGTTGCAGGCTCGTCGAAGGTCGAAGAAACAACCTCCCCTTTGACACTACGCTGCATATCAGTGACTTCTTCGGGGCGTTCGTCAATCAGCAGAACGATCAAGTAGCACTCGGGGTGGTTCTGTTCGATCGAATTCGCGATGTTTTGCAGCAGAACCGTTTTACCGGTCCGTGGCGGCGCCACGATCAAGCAGCGCTGTCCCTTACCGATGGGCGATACCAGATCGATGATACGCGACGACCGGTCCTTGATCGTCGGATCATCGACTTCCATCGTCAGACGTTCATCGGGGTAAAGCGGCGTCAGGTTTTCAAAGGCCACCTTGTGGCGCGCTTTTTCCGGCTCTTCAAAGTTGATCTTGGTGACATCTGTCAGCGCGAAATACCGCTCCGCATCATCTGGCGCCTTGATCAGACCTTCGATTGTGTCGCCGGTGCGCAGCGAGTGCTGGCGGATCATCTCGGGCGAGACGTAAATGTCGTCGGGGCCCGGCAGATAGTTCGCTTCGGGCGACCGCAGGAAGCCAAACCCGTCCTGCAACACTTCCAGCACACCATCGCCCGAGATTTCCCAGCCTTCATCCGCACGTTCGCGCAGGATCTGGAACATCATTTCGCCTTTACGCATGGTCGATGCGTTTTCGATCTCAAGCTCTTCGGCCATCGCCAGAAGATTCTTGGGCGTCTGCGCCTTTAGATCGGCAAGGTTAAGTGTTTCAGTTGTCATGAAAATATCCTGTTCCGATCCCGGAATGCGGGCGGGTCGTGTCATAAAAATGGGCAGATGTATACGGTCCCCGGACGGGGTGCAGGAAACACATACTCAGAATGGCGGGTTTCGTCAATCAGCTTAGAATTTCACGACGACCGAGACTACAATGATGATCATCAGCAGCGTCGGGACCTCGTTCATGATCCGGTAACGTTTACCGCTCAGCCGGTTCTCCCCCGCTGCAAAGGCCTTCACACGCCCGACAAGCCACCCGTGGAACCCTGTCATCGCAAATACGCTTGCCCCCTTCGTCCAGGGCCACACAGCGGCCCAGTCGACGATGCCCGGTGTGAACACCAGCGCGAGCCCGAAAATCCACGTGCCGATCATCGCCGGGCGCATGATCACGGTGGCAAGCTTGAACTCCATCATCTTGAAAAGATCGTGGGTCTGGCCGCTTTGGCCCACCTGCTCTGTATGATGCACGAGAAGCCGCGGCAGATAGAACAGCGCCGCCATCCACGAAATGACCGAGATAATATGAAGCGATTTTACCCAAGGATAGGCGATGGCAAGCAAGTCGGTCATGTCACACTCCGGTTGGTGCCTTCTTACTAATATAAATAAGAAAAGAAGAAAGATGATGATGTAAGTAGGGAGATCATTTTCTGTGGATTACTGTTTTGTACCTCGATTTATCCACCTGTGCATGTTGTGAATCCCGTATCGATGATAACTCGGCGCCGCGCGGATAAATTCACCCTTTTTCAAATACTTAAATAAAAAAATTTCAGGGGATAAACTGTGTAGCTTTGTGGATAAGCTTGGGATTAACTCCGTTCAGGGGGTTTGCGATTTATCCTTATGCCGCGCCGTATAAAGCTGGAATTTCCCGCTGGCAGGCAGGGGTTTTCCCGACGCTTTTGCGCACTCTCGCCATTCGGGGGAAAAATCCCTAAGAACTTCCTAGCGTCGCACACAGGTTTATCCCCATGCCCCAACGTTTCATCCTCGCCTCCGGGTCGTCGATCCGGTCACAACTGCTGCAACAGGCCTGCGTCCCCCATGAGGTGAGCGTGGCGCGCATTGATGAACAAATGATTAAGATGGCCCTGCTGGCAGAGCAGGCACCCCCTCGCGACATCGCCGATACATTGGCCGAGATGAAAGCCCGCAAAGTCAGCGACAAGACCCCGGGCGCCTTGGTGATGGGCTGTGATCAGGTGCTCGACCATCGCGGGACGCTACTGTCAAAACCCGCCACGCCAGACGAGGCGATTGCCCAGCTGAAATCCCTGCGCGGCGATCGCCATAGTTTGCTATCCGCCGCCGTGATCGTGGAGGATGGCAAACCGATCTGGCGTCACGTGGGTCAGGTGCGGCTGCGCATGCGAGATGCGTCGGACAGTTATATAGAGGAGTATGTCGCGCGGAACTGGGACAGTATCCAACATGCGGTCGGCGCCTATAAACTAGAAGAGGAAGGCGTCAGGCTGTTCAGCGGCATTGAAGGGGATTACTTTAATGTCCTAGGGTTACCCCTGCTTGAACTGTTGAATTATCTGACGCTACGGGGGGATCTATCCGCATGAGCTTGGCTAAAATACCGCTGGCAGGTGTGATCGGATCGCCGATCGCCCATTCAAAATCCCCGCAGATCCACGGGCACTGGCTGAAAACGCTTGGGCTGCAAGGGGCCTATATCCCCCTGCACGTCGAACCCGAAGACCTGCGCCAAGTGCTTGAGACGATGCCGAAAATGGGGTTCATCGGGGCCAATGTCACGATCCCCCATAAAGAAGCGGTGATCGAGATCGCAGATATCATCACAGACCGCGCCGCGATGATTGGGGCCGTGAATACGATCACCTTCCGCGCAGACGGTAAAATTCAGGGCGATAATACGGACGGTTACGGGTTTATTGAAAATCTCAAGGCAGGCGCGCCGGATTGGGTGCCGGGTAATGGCCCCGCCTGCGTCTTTGGTGCCGGTGGCGCCGCGCGGGCCGTGATCTCTTCGCTACTGGACGCCGGCGTGCCCGAGATCCTGCTCGCCAATCGCACCCGTGTGCGGGCCGAACGGTTGCGGTCGGTCTTTGGCAACCGTGTGACGGTCTATGACTGGTCGCAGGCGGGGACAATGGTCAGCCATGCCGGCCTCGTGGTGAACACGACGTCGCTGGGGATGATCGGAAAACCCGAGCTGCGCGTGCCGCTTGATGGGTTGCGCGCCGATACCGTGGTTACAGATCTGGTCTATGCGCCGTTGAAAACCACGCTTCTGGCAACCGCAGAGGCGGCAGGATGCGTCACTGTTGACGGTTTAGGCATGCTTTTGCATCAGGCGGTGCCGGGGTTCGAACGGTGGTTTGGCGCGCGGCCGACGGTGGACCATGAAACACGTCTGGCGGCGTTGCGCTGATGTTTCTTCTGGGTCTGACCGGGTCGATCGGTATGGGGAAATCGACCACCGCACAAATGTTCGCTGATCTTGGCTGCGCCGTCTGGGATGCGGATGCCGCCGTGCATCGGCTCTATGCCAAGGGGGGGGCCGCCGTCGCAGCGTTTCAGGAAACGCTGCCCGATGCGGTGGTTGCGGGCGAAGTGTCGCGGCCCGCGCTCAAAAGCCTGATTGATGCGGACCCCACCGTATTGAAAACGATCGAAAGCATCGTGCATCCGCTGGTCGGCGAAGATCGCGCGGCCTTTCTGGCGGAAACAAAGGCCAAGATCGTCGTGCTCGACATCCCGTTGATTTTTGAAACCGGTGGTGACAAACGCATGGACGCGGTGGCCTGTGTCACGGTCTCGGCTGACATCCAGCAAAAGCGCGTGATGGCGCGCGGGACGATGACGCTGGAACAGTTCGAAAACATCCGCGCCAAACAGATGCCAAACGATGAAAAATGCGCTTTGGCCGATTATGTGATTGAAACAGACACCCTGCCCCACGCCCGCGCGCAGGTGGAGGCTGTCATCGAGGATATCAAAGGAAAGCTGTCCCATGCGTGAGATCGTACTGGATACGGAAACCACCGGATTCGACCCTGAAAGCGGCGATAGGATCGTTGAAATCGGTGCGGTTGAACTGATGGGTCACGTGGCGACCGGCAATACCTATCACCAGTATATCAACCCCGAACGCAGCATGCCCGCCGAAGCCTTCGAGGTGCACGGGCTGGGGGACGAGTTTTTGCGCGACAAACCCAAGTTTGCGCAGATCGGGCAGGATTTTCTGGATTTCATCGGTGATTCAAAGCTGGTGATCCACAACGCCGCCTTCGATATCAAGTTTCTGAACGCGGAATTGAAATGGATGGGGCTGCCCCAGATCCCGTGGGAACAGGCGCTTGATACGCTGGCCATCGCGCGCAAACGCTTTCCGGGTTCGCCCGCGTCGCTGGATGCGCTATGCCGCCGCTTTGGCATCGACAACACGTCGCGGACGCTTCACGGTGCTTTGCTTGACAGTGAAATTCTGGCGGATGTCTATCTAGAGCTGATCGGCGGGCGGCAACCGGACTTTGGCCTGTCGACCAAACCGGAAAAGAAAGAGGGCGACACCACCCCCGATTGGACGCCAAAACCGCGCCCGACGCCCCTGCCCTCGCGGATTACCCCGCAAGAGGCCGCCGCCCATACCGAATTTGTCGATAAACTGGGCGACAGCGCTGTGTGGAAGACGCTTTAGGCGTCCGCTTTTTGCGTATTCTCGGCCTGACGGCGCGCGATCTCGTTGCGATACAGCGCAACAAAGTCGATGTTTTCGAGGTTCAGCGGCGGGAAGCCACCGTCGCGGGTCACATCGCTGACAACGCGGCGCAGGAACGGGAAGATCATGCGCGGGCATTCAATCAGCAGGAATGGGTGCATCTGGTCTTCGGGCACGTTTTCAACGTGGAAGATACCGACATAGTCGATTTCCAGCAGGAACAGCGTCGCGTCGCCGCCTTTGGCTTTTGACGTGACCTGAAGCTTAATCGCGGATTCATACTGGTTATCAGCCGACCGCTTTTTCGCATCCAGATTGACCTGAACCTGAACGTCGGGCTGTACATCTGTCGGCGCGCCTTTTTGCGCCATGATGTTTTCAAAGGACATATCACGGATGAACTGACCCAGAATGCGCATCTGCGGCTGTGCGGCCTGGGTCGGTTGTGTTGCTTCTTCTTCAGCCATTTAAAGGCTCCTTAAGACAATAAACTCATTTAGTCGGGCTTATCAGATCGCCTTGCCGCGCTCAATGGCCCGCATCAAATGGCCTGAAGTCAGTGGCTCGCAGTCAATGCCCCGTCGTCAATGATCGGTCCAGCCAGAGGGGCGTTTGGGCCCGCGGTCCTGTTCCGACAGCTCGTGGTATTCGCCATCGATCACATCCCCCTGCATCGGACGATGGGGTTGCGGGCGTCGTGGCCCTGCGGTGCCGCCCATATGGACGCTGCTCACGTTGACCTTGCTGCGTGCGGCTTTGAACGCAGCGGTACGCACGCCGGGGATCAGCAGGGCAAAGCCCAGGGCATCGGTGAAAAACCCCGGTGTCAGCAGCAACGCGCCGGCAAACAGGATCATCGCGCCATGCACCAGCGGTTCGGTCGGATCACGGACTTCGGACAGGGACGATTTGATCTGGCCAAGCGCCAGCGCACCCTGAGCGCGCATCAGATAGGTGCCGATGATCGCGGTAGAAACAACAATCGCCAGTGTCCAGCCGAGGCCAATTGCCCCACCCACCTGAATGAACAACGTTATTTCTATCAACGGTACGGCAATAAAAGCCAAAAACAGCCACATGGCATGCGTCCTTTCCTATGGGCCAGAGTGGACTTGGCCCGGTTCACACCCTACATAGGGGCACTAGACCGACGTTTCCATGTTTCTCAGCACGAGGTACCTATGAATTCGCCCATGATACAGCTTCTGGTACTGGCCGCTATTGCCGTGTTCCTGATCCTGCGGCTCAAGAATGTGCTTGGCACACGCACCGGTTTTGAAAAACCGGCCGAGGTCAGCGAGAAACCCGAACGCCCCAGCGGCCCCGCGTTCGAAGTTATCGAAGGTGGCCCTGATCTGGATATCACCGATCACGCGCCCGAAGGGTCCGATACCGCGCTCGCCCTGGCCGAGATGAAGCGTGTCGAGCCCTCCTTTGGGGTCAGCGACTTTCTGGGCGGTGCCCGCGGTGCCTACGAGATGATCGTGATGGGCTACGAACACGGTAATCTGGACGAGATCAAACCCTTCCTTTCAGAAGACATCTACGAAAGCTTTGTCGAAGGCGTTGCCGCGCGTGAAGATCAGGGCCTGACCGTGGAAAGCCACTTTATCGGCATCCGCGAGATGGAGCTTGAGAACGCCACGATGGACAAGACCACCAACGAGGCAGAGCTGACGATCCGTTTCGTGGCCGAGCTGACGTCGGTCGTGAAAGACCGCGATGGTGAAATCGTCGAAGGCAGCACGACAGAGGTCAATCGTCAAAAAGACACATGGGTGTTTGCCCGTGTCATGGGCTCGGATGATCCAAATTGGCTGCTCGTTTCTACAGACGGTTAAAACGTGCCTGTGCGGGTGCATTGCTGTGGGCGGGCCTGATGGCGCCGCCCGCTTCTGCGACAGATGTGTCCTATTCGATCCTGTCGTTCGACCAGCTTGAGGGGTGGGAAACCGACGATCACGCCGCCGCCCTGCGCGCGTTTCTGAATACCTGCGGTGATATGAAGGATGTCGATTGGCGCAACATCTGCGCCTATGCCAGATCCGACCCCGACCCGCGCCAGTTCTTTGAACTTCTGTTCCGGCCAGTGTTGATCGAGGACGGAAACGAGGCGATGTTCACGGGCTATTTCGAACCTGAACTTGATGGCGATCTCTACCCCTCCGACCGCTACCGCTATCCGGTCTATGCCATGCCGCCAGAGGCGAAGGCGAACAACCCGTGGTTGACCCGCCGCGACATTCTGGATACCGACGTGATGAAGGGCCGCGGTCTTGAGATCGCCTATGTCGACGACCCGGTCGAACTTTTCTTTCTGCAAATCCAAGGCTCTGGCCGCATCAGGCTGCCCGATGGCAATTATCTGCGCGTGGGTTACCGCGGTGCGAACGGCCACCCGTACCGGTCGATCGGCGTCGAACTGGTGCGCCGCGGCGTCTATGACCCGCATCAGGTAAGCGCAGAGGTGATCAAGAACTGGGTCCGTCGTAACCCCGAAGACGGGCGCGAGCTGCTGTACCACAACCCGTCCTATGTGTTCTTTCGCGAGGTCAATCAGGTGCCCGCCGATCAGGGGCCGCTTGGCGCGATGAACCGGTCGGTGACCACCCTGCGCACTGTCGCTGTGGACCCCAAGTTTGTACCGCTCGGCGCCCCTGTCTGGATCGAAAAAGAGGGCAAGGAACCGATGCACCGCTTGATGATCGCGCAGGATACCGGGTCGGCGATCAAGGGCGCGCAACGGGCGGATGTGTTCTTTGGCACCGGCGACAAGGCGGGGCGTGCCGCGGGCAAGCTGCGTGATCCGGGGCGGATGATGGTCCTGATGCCGATCCAGCGCGCCTATGCGCTTTTGCCGGAGCCGCTGCTATGAGCCGCAAGCGTCTGGATAAGGATGATCTATCGCTTTGGAAAAAGGTGACAGAGCGGACGGAAAAGCTCGACGTTGACAAGCTGTTTCGCGCCGAGATCGACGGCACCTCCCCGATCCACGGCCCCACGCCAACACCGCCGCAAATCCGCAAGCGCAGCTCTGTCGTCATGGGCAAGCCCGATCCCAAGCCGCGGCGAAACACCCATGATCTGATGCCCTCCCTGCCCGATCAGCTGCGTCAGGCACCGGTGCAGATGGATTCAAAGGCGTTTGGCAAGCTCAAGCGGGGCAAGATGCGCCCCGAGGGTCGCATCGACCTTCACGGTATGACGCTGGACCGCGCGCACCCTGCGCTGACCAAGTTCATTCTGGGCTCGCATGCCAAGGGGCGGCGCCTTGTCTTGGTGATCACCGGCAAAGGCAAGATGCGCGACGAAGGCGGCCCGATCCCCGTGCGCCACGGTGTGCTGCGTCATCAGGTGCCGCAATGGCTGGCGATGCCGCCGCTGTCGTCAGCGGTGCTTCAGGTCAGTCAGGCGCATATCAGCCACGGCGGCGGCGGCGCCTATTACGTCTATCTGCGGCGTCACCGTTAGGCCGTGACAGGCGCGACCAACCGCTTGCGATAGCGCAACACCCCGACAGTCGCCATGATCGCGGCCACGGCATAGTAGATCGCGATCGGGATCATCTGCTGCGGGAAATCAACGCCCAGATCAATGAACAGCCCCGTCACCCCCGGCCCGATGGCCGACCCGAACACCATCAGCGCGGCGCCCACGGCCTTGATCGACCCGATATAGCGCGTGCCATAGAATTCGGCCCAGAAAACCGAGGTCGCGGTCGCCTGCATCCCCTGCCCCACGCCAAAGATCATCAACCCGACCCCCGCCATCGCAATCGTATCGGCAAAGGCGAGCACGGCGAAAGACAGCGCGAAAGGCAGCATTTGCACCGGCGCGACCCGCGTCACGCCAAACCGGTCGATTGCCCAGCCCGACACAAAGGTCGAGACCACGGATGTCACCGTATAAAGCGGCATCAGCGCGACAAAGCTGACCAGCGTCCAGCCCTTCACTTCTGTCAGATGGACCTGCTGAAAGAACAGCGCCGTCCCCCACGCCGGAGGACCGATCACCAGCGGGATCATCAGCCAGAACAACCCGTGACGGATCATCTGCATCCGCGTCCAGTGCTGCCCGTCCATCCCCGCCGATTGCGTGCTTTGTGCCATGGATTGCGGCGTACGCTCTTGCCGCAGCAGCAGTAGCATCACCGGCATGGTGATCAGCACCAAAGCGGCGGCCAGCACCCAAAGGCTGCGCCAGTGAAAGCTTGCGAAAAGGGCGACGAAGACGACAGGCAATATCGCCTGACCCGCCGCAAAGCCCATAGACGACAGCGACAGCGCCTTGCCCCGTGCGGCTTCGAACCAGCGCACCATGGCCACGGCCCCAAGCTGGGACATCATCCCCTGCCCGGTCAGACGCAGCGCATAGATGACAAAGATCAGCGCGATCCAGTTCGGCACAGCGGCCATCGCCAGACAGGCGCCCGCCAGCGCGACCATTACCCAGAAGGATAGACGGCGCACCCGAAACCGGTCTGTCAGCACACCCGCCCAGATCATCGTGATCGCCGAGAGCGTCGTGCCAATGGTATAGATCCCGCCCCATTGACCGTCAGACAGCCCGAAACTGCCCTTAATCTCGCCCGCGAAAAGCGAGATGAAATAGGTCTGCCCATAGGCCGAGGTAAATGTCAGCAGGAAACCCGCCAACAAGAACACCCAATTGGCGCGGATAAATCTGAAGTATGCCATGCGCCATCCTTCTCAGGCGCATGGCAGATTGAAAAGCCCTAAAGAACGTAGCGTGACAGATCGGTGGATCGTGTCAGTTCGCCCAGGTTCTTCTCGACGAAATCGCCGTCGACGGTGATCTTTTCGCCGGTACGATCCGGCGCGCTGAACGACAGCTCTTCAAAGACACGCTCCATCACGGTGTATAGCCGGCGCGCGCCGATATTCTCGATCGACTGGTTCACGTCGGCGGCGATCTTGGCCAGCGCCTTGATACCTTCGTCGGTGAATGTGACCTCGACCTCTTCGGTGCCCATCAACGCCGTATATTGCAGCGTCAGCGCATTGTCGGTCTCGGTCAGGATGCGAACGAAATCATCTTCCGTCAGCGCGCGCAGCTCGACGCGGATCGGCAAGCGGCCCTGCAATTCGGGCAACAGGTCGGACGGCTTGGCAATGTGGAAGGCGCCCGAGGCGATAAACAGGATATGATCCGTTTTCACCGGTCCGTGTTTTGTCGATACGGTGGTGCCTTCGATCAGGGGCAGCAGGTCGCGCTGCACGCCTTCACGGCTGACATCGCCGCCACGCGCGTCAGAGCGGGCGCACACCTTGTCGATCTCGTCCAGAAAGACGATGCCGTTCTGCTCTACCGCTTCGATCGCGGCGCGGTTGACGGTCTCGTCATCCAGCAGCTTGTCGGCCTCTTCGCTGATCAGCACCTCGTAGCTTTCGGCGACTGACAGGCGTTTCTTGACCGTCCGGCCGCCCATGGCTTTGCCAAAAAGATCGCCAAGGTTCATCATCCCCATACCGCCGCCGGGTTGTCCGGGGATATCCATAGCCGGAAACGGGCTAGAGGTATCGGCGACTTCAAGCTCGATCATCGTATCGTCCAGCTCGCCCGCTTTCAGCTTCTTGCGGAACATATCGCGGGTGCCTTCGCGGGCGTCCTTGCCCGCAATCGCGTCAACAACGCGTTCTTCGGCGGCCTTATGCGCGCTGACCTTCACGTCTTCGCGCATGTATTCGCGGGTCATGACGATGGCGCTGTCTACCAGATCACGGATGATCTGTTCCACATCGCGGCCGACATAGCCGACTTCGGTGAATTTCGTCGCCTCGACCTTGAGAAAAGGGGCCCGCGCCAGTTTTGCCAAGCGGCGGCTGATCTCGGTCTTGCCCACGCCGGTGGGTCCGATCATCAGGATGTTCTTGGGGTAGACTTCGTCGCGCAGATCATCGCCCAACTGCTTGCGGCGCCAGCGGTTGCGCAGCGCCACAGCAACGGCGCGCTTGGCGTCGTTCTGGCCGATGATAAAACGGTCAAGTTCAGAGACGATTTCGCGGGGGGTCAGATCGGTCATTGTGTGATTTTCTCCACCGTGAGGTTACCATTGGTATAAACGCAGATGTCCGAGGCGATCTTCATCGCATCCCGCGCGACGGTTTCAGCGTCGCGGTCGCTGTCCATCATGCCGCGCGCCGCGGCCAGCGCGTAATTCCCGCCCGACCCGATGGCCGCGACAGAATGTTCAGGCTCCAGCACGTCACCCGCGCCGGTGATCACCAGCAGCTCGCGCCCGTCTGACACGATCAGCATCGCTTCGAGCTTTTGCAGGTATTTGTCGGTGCGCCAGTCTTTGGCAAGCTCGACACTGGCACGCGCCAACTGCCCGGGCGTGGCTTCAAGCTTGGCTTCAAGCCGTTCCAGCAGCGTGAAAGCATCAGCAGTCGATCCGGCAAAGCCCGCCACAACGTCAAACCCGCCGGGGCTGAGCCGGCGCACCTTGCGTGCGGTTCCTTTGATCACGGTTTGGCCAAGGCTGACCTGACCGTCGCCCGCGATCACGACTTCGCCGTCTTTCTTCACACCGATGATGGTGGTCCCGTGCCAGCCGGGGAATTCTTGCTTTGACATGTAGCCTCCATAGTTCAAACCTATATGAAAACCCCGCCGCTGTTTCGCAAGGCTAATGTCCCGAAAGGATTTGAATGCCACCGGTAGACGACCTGAAAACCAAGGGATTTCAGATATTTGAGCGATTGGCGGCCAAGGCGGGGATTGCGCCTGAAACCTGTACCTGCGGGGCCGAGTGGATCAAGGATGACAGCAACCAGCGCCAGATCGTGCAGCGCTATGACGGGCGTGACGGGGGCTCTGTCGTGCTTAAGCACGTGGCCCGTCCGTGGGATACCGACAGGTTCACCGCGATGCTTGCGGCCCATCAGGCAGCCTATGACGCGCTCGACGGCGTGCCCGGCTATAGCGTGCCACAGATCCTCGCGGCGGAGGCGGGCCAGCAGGCCTATCTGATGCGCTTTGCCAAGGGCGACACGTTTCTGGACCTGTGCCGGCAGACAGAGGATCACACCCCCTTGCTGCGACGGGCGGGCGGCTGGCTGGCGGCGTTTCACGGGGCCACTTTGCAGGGCACCCATCCGTTTCAGCCGCGGTTCATGGTCAATCACCTGCACCGTCTGGTGGCGCGTGTTGAAAGCGGGGCGCGTCGGATCAACGGCAAGCAACGTTTTGCAGCCTATGCGGGCCGTATCGCGGAATACGCGCCGCAGGCCCAAGGGCACGCGGGCCAGATCGCGGCGAAACATGGCGACTTGAACGGGTATAATCTGGTGATGGCACCCGACGAGACGGCAGCGTTCGATTTTTCAGCGACCACACCGTCGCCCGTGGGCTATGACATCGCGCGGCTGCTGCAAGGCTATACTCAGATGGTCGGCGACCTTGATGCCTTGCCCAAAGGCCATAGCGTTCCCCCCGCCGCCTGGGACGCGTTCTTTGAAGGATACACGCTGGTGCCGCCCGATGATCCCACGGTGCACTTCCTGACGCGGGTGCAGATCCTGACAGACTGGAACCGGATTCAAGAACATGGATCTATCGCCAATGTCATGCGGTTCGAGCGGATCAAAAAAATAGCGCGCCAAGCTTTTGCCTGACGCGCTATTGAATGTGCTTGCTGCGGGTGCGGCAGCTTAGATCGACTCTTCGATCCAGCCTTGCAGCGCGGCCTTGGGGCGGGCGCCAGCCAGGTTCGAGACGACTTCGCCGTTCTTGAAGATGAACAGGGCAGGGATGCCGCGCACACCCATCTGGGCTGGGCTGTTCGGGTTCTCGTCAACGTTGACTTTGACGATCTTTACCTTGCCGTCCATCTCGGAGGAAAGTTCCTCGAGCGCGGGGCCGATCTGCTTACAGGGGCCGCACCACTCAGCCCAGAAATCCACCACAACGGGGATATCGGAATTCTTAACTTCTGCGTCGAATGTTGCGTCTGTGACTGCGACGGTTGCCATGTTGCTGCTCCTGCACGGGGTTGGTTAGAGTGGGAACCTATGTAGCCCCATGCGTCCCGTCAAGATCGCGCACTCGCGATAGGGCGTTTGTGATCAGCGCGTCGGGCAGTTCCATCAGCGTGGCGGTACGGGTCCATAAAATAGCGGTGCGGATGCGGTGATCGGGAAACACCTGCGCCAGCGCGGCGGCATAGGCCCTCATCTGGCGCAACAGCCCTTCGGGGCAGCGATCAGGCGTATCGGGTACCACGCGGTTGGTTTTGTAATCCACCAGCAATACATCCGTATCCGACACCAGCAGCCGGTCGATTGTCCCGTGCAGCCGTTCGGTGCCCAAGGGCGCGGTGATCGGTAGCTCTGCCAAGGCGTCCTTGCCAAAGACATGTGCCAGTTCGGGCGTATCTAAGACGGCGATCGCCTCTCTCAAGGCGGCTTGGGCGACGGTTTCATCATAGCCATGCGCCAGCGTGTGCAGCACGCCGTTCCAGCGGTCGCTGTGCATCATGGGCAG
Source organism: Sulfitobacter sp. UBA1132 (assembly GCF_002311545.1). Lineage (NCBI taxonomy): Bacteria > Pseudomonadati > Pseudomonadota > Alphaproteobacteria > Rhodobacterales > Roseobacteraceae > Sulfitobacter > Sulfitobacter sp. UBA1132. Next base: position 59,080 of record NZ_DCAN01000004.1, read on the forward strand.
GGTTTCCAGCATCTTATGCACCAGATTGCCGTATGATTTCGCCGCATCTTCCGATTGGCCATCATCGCCGGGCAGGGCCTTGGCACCGCCCAGATCAGAGGGGGCCAGCGTTTTGGCGCGCAATGGGATATTGGTAAGAGGGGTGTTAAAAACAGGCTCTAACACTGGCGTGGTGTGGGTTTTGGGGGCGGTGTCGATTACCGGCAGCGCATCCCAGTCGCCATGTTCAAACCGCATCCCGCCCGAGCTGCCGACCGGCTTGGCACCGGCTTGACCCATCGCGGCGCCGACCATCTGATACCAGCTGTTGCCATCCTTGGGCAGCTCCCCCGCCGCGGCCACGATCAGCCATTTTTCGGCCCGCGTCATCGCCACATAGAGCAGCCGCAGCCGTTCGGCCATCTCGCGCGCCTTGCGGTCGTCCAGCGCGCCGCGCATGGCAGCGGGCATATCCCCTTCGGACAGTTTCCACACGGGCGTGTCACCGATCTTGATGATCTCGTCCCGGATCACCAATGGGCGTTTGCCCGTGTCCGGCAGGATCACAATCGGCGCCTCTAGCCCCTTGGCCCCGTGCACGGTCATCACCCGCACCTGATCCGAGGCATTGTCGATCTGGCGCTTGATCTCGAGGTCGTCGGTCTGCATCCACACCAGAAACCCCGTGAGGCTGGGGATCGCGCCGCGTTCATACGATAGCGCCTGCGAGAGCATGGCGTTGATCCCATCCTCTGCCTCTGATCCCAGCCGCGCCAGCAGCTTGCGGCGCCCGTCATGGCGGGTCAGGATACGTTCGATCAGGTCATAGGGCCGCAGGAAATCGACCTGCGCCCGCAAATCTCGGAGGATCGCAACGGTTTCGGGGTAGGCATCGCTGCTGCGCAAGGCCTGCCACAGGTGATCTTCCTTGCGGTAGTGGGACAGGGTGAACAACATCTGCTCTGTCCACCCGAACAAAGGCGATTTCAGCGCCGTCGCCAGCGACAGGCTGTCTTCGGGCGTGGCAAGAAAGCTCAGCAGCGCTGCCAGATCCTTGACCGCCAGTTCGGCCCCGACCTTGAGCCGGTCCGCGCCCGCAATCGGCACACCGGCGGTTTTGCACGCGCGGATGATTTCCGAGAACAGATCACTGCGCCGCTGCACAAGGATCAAAAAGTCACCCGCTCGAATACGCCGCCGCGCAAAGGCACCGGGGGTATCGGTATCGACGGGCAGATAATGTTCGCCCTCGATCAGCTCCTTGATCTGCGACGCAACCTGATCGGCCAGAACGACCGTATGGTGATGCGCCGACTTTTGATCGACAGGATCGGACCATTCACGGTCATCGGGTTCGTCGGTTTTCTCGACCACAGGCCAAAGATCAACACGGCCGGGCAGGGCGGATTTGAACGCCTTATGCGCCGCATCGGCCTGAAACCCTGCATCCGTATGCGGGGCGAGCGTTGTATCCACCAGTTGCAGGATCGCCGAGGACGATCGGAACGAATATTCAAGGCTGCGCCGTTGAAAGATCTGACCCGCTTGGGTGATTTTCTGTTCGAACAGATCCTGTTTGTGATCAAACTCGCGCGGGTCGGCCCCCTGAAAGGAATAGATCGACTGTTTTTTATCGCCCACGACAAACAGCGTGCGGTCTTCCTCTTCTCGGGCACCGTCGCCGCTGTAGAATTCATCTGCCAGCCGTTCGATCACATCCCATTGGCGCGGGCTGGTGTCCTGCGCTTCGTCCACCAGAATATGATCAATGCCACCGTCGATCCGATAAAGCACCCAAGCCGCGACCGCAGGGTTGGTCAGCAGCGCCCGCGCCTTGAGGATCAGATCATCAAAGTCGAGCCAGCCGCGTTTCTGTTTCTCGTGGGCATAGATTTCAAGGAAACGATGCGCGAATTGATGCAGCACATGGGTCTTCTGCGCCGCCCGCAGCGCCAGCCGCGCGTCACGGGCATCTTCGACCCGCCGCATCAAGTCATCGACCTGCGGCATCAGATCAAACAGCAGCTTTTGCGTTGGTTTCGTGGGCAGGCTGCCGACCTTGGCGGTAAAGGGTTCCTTGGCACCCGCACCGGTCAGCATCACGTCTTCCAGAACGGGCAGGGCAGAGATATCCATTGTCTGGATCGTCGCCAGCTTTTCCGCCGCTTTGCCGTCCAGCCCGCCCTTGGCCCGCATCGGCGGGATCATCTGTTCAAGGATCATCGCCTCTGATCCCAGAAACACCGAAGTTGTGATCTTGTCCTCGGTCAGGTCGGCGGGCTGATCGAACAGCGCCAGCACATCTTCCCATGACAGCACAGTGGCAAAGCCTTCGCGCTGCCCGACGATACTGCGGGTGAGCTTGCTGAAATCCTCGCCCGTGTACATCCGCGCTAGCGTGGTGGTCAGCGCGGCATCCTGCCCCTCGGCCATGGTGTCCACGATCTCGGCCCGCAGCAGATCGGCGGCGCGGTCTTCGATCTCGGTGAACTGCGGGCTCACCCCTGCTTCCAGTGGAAAGCGCCTTAATAGAGACGCACAGAACGAATGGATCGTCTGGATTTTCAGCCCGCCGGGGGTTTCGATGGCGCGGGCAAACAGGGTGCGTGCCATGCGCAGCTTTTCGGGGGTAAAGCCATCCTCGACCCCCAGCTCCGACAGTGAATGACGCAGATCGGCGTCGGTCAGCATGGCCCAGGCACCGAGCCGTTTGAACAGCCGGTTCTGCATCTCCGACGCGGCGGCCTTGGTGTAGGTCAGACACAGGATATGCTGCGGTTCGACCCCGTTCAGCAACAGCCGCGCCACGCGGTCGGTCAGCACACGGGTCTTGCCCGACCCCGCATTCGCCCCCAACCACGTAGAGGCATCGGGCCGCGCCGCATCGATCTGGGCGCGGGTGGCGTCGTCAAAGGGGGCGGTCATGTCAGATCCTCCGGCGTGGGTTCGGTCGTGGCATCCCATTCGCCAAACCGGGCCAACTGGTCGTAATCGCCCGCGAAATCGGTGGTTTTTACCATACGGCGCGCGGTAAAGCCTTGTTCATCCGACAGGTAGCTGGTGATCAGCGCGTGCAGCTTGGCCAGCACCTCGTGCGGGGGTTCATCCTCAAGCGGCGCTGGGCGTTCCACCGGTTTGCTGCCAAGCCCGATATAGGCGGCCTGGGCAACGGGGGCGGGGCCGATTTCTTTAAACCCGCCTTCCTCGACCATCGCGGCTTCGAGCAGCAACTGCTTATCAAAGGCTTTCTGCTCGGCCACACTGGGCGGCGTGCCGGTCTTGTAATCATAGATCAGAATGTCGCCATCTTCCGTCCGGTCGATCCGGTCGGCAAAGCCCATAAGGGTAAAGCCCAGATCGGGGAAATCGTGACTGCCCTTGGCGGCTTTTTCAAAGGCGGCGGGGGTGGAATAGCTTTGTCGATGCAGCTCGTTTTCGATGAACCAATCGGCAATCCGTTCGATCTTGGTCAGCCACATGACGCGCGCGGCGGGCCAGGGGGCTTCGGCCTCTAACACGGTGCGGGCAGTCTCTAACAAGTGGCTTTTCGTCAAAAGCGCAGGCTCCGCTGTCACCGACTTGATGAACCGTTCCATGATCTCGTGCACGATGATGCCACGCACAGGCGCGTCTGGCGATTGCACCAGCGGGTTCAGCGCACGCAGTTTCAGGCTGTGTTTGGCGTAGATCGCATAGGGGTCGCGGATCAGGCGCTTGATCTCTGTCACCGACAGCGCATGGGGGCGTGCGGCACGGGGCGGGCGCGGCGACGGGCGCGGCGCGGGGGGCAAACGGGTCACGGTTTCCAGCGCGCGGGCCTGATCCAGCCAGTGGTCGCCGCGTTTGATCATCGCCTTCCACGCCGCATCACCGCCCTGCGCGGGCAAGCCATTCAGCAGGTTTCCCAAGCGGTTGAGCCAACGCGAAGGCACGGTTTCAGCCTCGTCCGACCGGATCGCGCGGGTCAGGCAGACCTCGGGCGCGGCAATGGATTGCTGATAGTCATGGGCCGACAGGCCGATCCGCCGTTCGGGCAGCAGCAAACCGGCTTTCAGGCGCATCTGGCGGTTCAGCCAGGGGTCGGGCGGCGGGGCTTCGGGCCATGTGCTGTCATTCAGCCCGCCAAGGATCACCAGATCGGCGCCCTGCACGCGGGCCTCGAGCGTGCCCCAGATCATGACGTTGGGATGCGGCGCGTCGCGGTCGCGGATTTCGCCCTGTTGCAGCAGGGCTCCCACCAGATCGGTGTAATCCGCCGCCGACATCTCGCCCCCATAGGGCGCGTTTTCGGCAAGGTCGTTCATCACCTTCGCCGCCTCTTCGCCCGCGTGATGCTGCCACAACCCGTTGGGCTGGCTTGGCGTGGCACCGTCGGCGATGGCATCGGCCAGCGCCATATGCAGGGCGACCCATTCCTCTAGCGGCCGGTCGCCGGTGAGTTCGCAATCAGTCAGATGGGTGCCGACCCAATCGGCCCAAACATCCATTTGCGCGGGGTCTTTCGACCGCGATACAGTCTTGCGCGCCAGTTTCAACACACCTTCCGCATCCGGATAGGGCAGCCCGTCGCGGCGCAGTTGCAGTTCCAGCCGTTGGGTGTTGAGCTGATGAAAATTGCGATCGCCGCCGCTGTGGGTCAGCGGGTGTTTCAGCAGGGTCAGCAAGGCTTCGGAATCCAGCTTGCGCAGGAACAGATCGCCCACGTGACGCAAGAACCGACCCGGAGGCGACAGATGCAGCGGCAGGCCCGCGCTGTCGTCGGGCAGGATGTTCCACCGGTCCAGCGCCGAGGTCACCTGACGCGACAGCATCCGGTCCGGGGTGATCAGCGCGGCGGTTTTGCCATCCTCGACTGCTTGGCGCAGGCGCAGCGCAATCGCGAGCGCTTCGGCACGCGGGGTGGGGGCCTGTATCAGGGTTAACCCTTCGGTGGCCTGATGCAGATCGGGCAGTTTCGGCCCTTCGGTCAGCCAGACGTGGGTCACAGGAGCAGGGCGCAGGGACAGCGACACCAACGCATTGCGCGCGGCAGAGGGCGGCGGCGTGTCGGTCCAGGCCTCGATCTTGCTGCGCGACATCTCAAGCTGGCGCAGCAGGTCGCGGAAACGGTATTGCGGATGATCCTGCGAGATCTTTTCCTGATCCTCGCCCAGATCGGTCCAGACCGCTTGTGGCATATCAAAACAGAAACCGGGAAGCACAAGCGCGCCTTGCGGCAGCTTTGCCACCGCCTCCATCAGCAGGGCAGAGGTGCCCCGCGATCCGGTAGAGCCCGCGACAATCACCGGATGCTGAGGCGGGTTCTGCTCCCACTCTGCGATCAGGCGCTGAGCGACCTGACGTTGACGCGCACGCGGATCGGGGCGGGTGATGCTTTCCCCCAGATACTGATGCGCGATGGCGAGAAACTGTTTCGCGCGTTCCCAATGGCCCGATTGGTCACTGACATCCAGCTCGGTCACGGCCTCGACCGGCACGCCTTCGCCCTGCATTTCGTCGATCAACTGCGCCAGACTGTCCGACAGGTCATAAAGCGACGCGCGCGGGGCCAGTTCAGGCGCTTGATCCAGCAGCTTTGACACCAGCGTAATCAACTCTAACCGGCGGCGTAGAGCCGGACCGGGGCGCGGCAGATCAACGCCGCTGCCAAGGGTATCAAGGTTGTCGATCAGATGGATGCGCGGCAGTAGGCTGGGCGGGCCCGCGTCAAAGATATCGCGCAAACGCCGCTGCATCCGGCGGGTGTTCACCACCAGATCGATCCGCCCGATGGCATGGGCCGGGTGCCCTTCCAGCCGCGAAAGCAAACCCCGCACCAGTTCCTTGGGGAAGTCGACGCCCGGGGCCAGCCCGAAAACGCGCGGTGCGTCCTGCGGTTCAAACATCGGCGGCGTCCAGCATGTCTTCGGCAAGGGTGATCCCGCCAGGGTGGCCAACATCGCACCAGCGCCCGGGATAGGACAGCCCGTACATCCGCCCGCGGTCCAGCATCACGTCCCACAAGAGGTTGAGAGAGAATGCACGCTCTGAAATCGTCTCTAACAAACCGGTTTTGATGATTTGCACCCCGCCATAGACAACCCCCGGCCCGCGTTTCAACGCGCCGTCGGTGCCCATCGTAAAGTCTCCGTCGCCCCCATGCCCCACGGCCTGCGCCACCGGCACGCCCATCAGCAGCGCATCCATCCTGTCGGGGTCCCATGCGTCCGCCAGCAAGGACAGCGGGTTGGGGCCCGCCCAGATTGCATCGGTGTTCATGGTAAACACGGGCCCGTCGCCCAAAAGCGGCAACGCATTGCGCAGCCCGCCGCCGGTTTCCAGAATATCGGGCTGTTCCACAATCGTCTGCACGTCGCGCCCTGCCAGATGGTCCAGCAGCGGGTCGGGCTTATAGTGCAGGTTCACGACGATCCGTCGCGGCGCGACACCGCGCGCCAGATCAAGCGCGTGGTCGATCAACGGCTTGCCCGCGACAGGGATCATCGGCTTGGGCTGGTCTTTGGTCAGATGTTGCATCCGCGTGCCGAAGCCGGCGGCAAACATCATCACGGCATCTGGGGCGTGGCGCATCTGGCTTTCAAATCCTTCAGAAACTCGGGGGTCGGCGCGGGGAGGGAGGGACGCAGCACATCGGCCAAGGGTGCAAGCGCCGGATCATCAAGGTTACGCTGCACATAGCCCCAAACGCGGGGGATGAAATCGACGTAATGCGCCTTGCCGTCGCGCAGACAAAGCCGTGCAAAGATCCCCAAGATCCGCAGGTTGCGTTGAAGGCCAAGCAAGGCATAGGCGCTGCGGAAGGCGGCATCATCCTGCCTGCTCAGCCGGATGTAATGGGCGATCATCGCCGCCTCGATCCGCGGGGTCACATCGCGCCGCGCATCTTGCAGGATCGACACTAGATCATAGGCGGGGTGGCCCTGTAGCGCGTCTTGGAAATCCAGCAGCCCCACGCGGGCAGAGCCCGTCCGCTCGGGCCGCCACAACAGGTTTTCAGCGTGGTAATCGCGCAGGATGATCACACGGGGGCTATTGTCCAGCGCACGGGCCAGCGGGGTGAAGAGGGCGTTAAACTCCGCCGCGGCGCCGCTGTCGGGGGCGTACCAGTCAAACACCATCTGTGCCGCTTCTGTCAGCCAATCGGCATCGCAGAGCGGCAGATCGGGGGGCGGGGCCTTGTGCAGGTCCAGCAGACAGTCCGTCGCGGCGGTATAAAGCTGCCGCGTCATCGCGGGCGACTGGACCATCAGCCGCGCAAACAGGTCATCGCCCAGATCCTCGATCAGCAGAAAGCCGTTGCCTGCGTCTTGCGCGTAAATCTCGGGCGCGCTGGCCCCTTGGGCGCGCAGCCACTCGGCGATGCGGACAAAGGGGCGCACGTCTTCGCCCTTGTCGGCGGGGGCGTCCATCAGCACGGCGGTGCGGCCATCATCAAGGGTCAGACGGTCATAGCGGCGGTTCGATGCGTCCCCGGCCAGCAGATCGCGCCGCGCCTGTGCCCACCCCGCATCGGCAAGGAAGCGGTCCATAGCGGTCATACGGTCGTTCATTTGCGCCATGCCCCCAGCTTTTCGGGCCATTTATCGTCGTTCCACGTGGCAGAGAGCCGCCGTGCGTCGTCGCCAGTGACCGTCAACGTCAGATCAAGCGCGTCTTCGGGGCGCAGATCACCCAGCCTGTCGGGCCATTCCACAAGGCAGATGGCATCGCTGAACGCATCGGTCAGTCCCAGCTCTTCGATCTCGTAGACAGAGGTCAGACGATACAGATCCGCATGCCAGATCGCGGCGGCGGGGGCGTCATAGGTCTGCACCAGCGTGAACGTGGGCGAGGGCACGTCTTCGGGCACCGCCAGCAACGACTGGATCAGCGCCCGCGCGAAATGCGTCTTGCCCGCGCCAACGTCGCCGGTCAGTAAAACAACGTCGCCCGCAGTGAGCGCGCGCCCGAGGGTCACGGCCAGTCGGGCGGTTTGGTCTGCGTCCTGCAGCGTAAGATCAAGTGCGTGTGATGCCATGCGCCAAGGTTACTTGGGCGCGGTGGTGCGCCGCAAGGCGAAAGCGGGGCGTCAGGCGTCTTGTGGCGGTTTCTCGGCTTCGGGGTTTTCAATCTCTGCCACCGGCTTTTTCGGCTGGTGAAACCGGATCAGCGTGGCCCCGTCCACGATGGGGGAAAACAGGCAGGTAAGCTCTGTCCCGTTGGCAAGATACAGCGGCATGCTCCACTTCATGCGATCTTCGCGGTTGGTCACGAAATCCTCTATCTCTTGCCACAGCAGATTGGGGGCGGACCGGCGTTGCCAGCCCTGAATGGCATCGTGGATAGAGATATCGGCAAAAGTCATGTCGGGATCGACACCCCAAAGGTCATTATATGCGGTGTTAGAGAAGGTCAGGATACCCGACGACGAAAAGACGACGATGGCATCGTCCAGCGTATCAAGCATCGCCTGCCCCTGTTCCAGCTCTGCCCTGAAGGTGCGGGTCAGGCTGACCTGGGCGCTGATATCCTCTATCAGAAAGGCCGTGGCCCCGTCGGGGTGCGGTCGGCCCTTGACCCGAAAGGTCTGCCCTGACTCAAGCGACCATATCTCTTCATAGCGGCCATCATGGGCGGCGCTGATCAGCTCGGACACGGTGGTGCGCCAGGTGGCATAATCCTTGGGCTCGGGGATTTTGCGCGCCTCGCGCAGCTTGTCGAAGAAGGTCTGGATCGCAGGGCGCGCGCTCAGGAACTGCGCCCCTAATCCGGTCAGGTCGATTAACGCTGGGTTAAATAGCACCAGCTGGCTTTTGCGGTCAAAAATCGCGAGACCAATGGACAGCTGGGCAAAGGTCTTGGTCAGCGTTTGCACGAAATTGCGCTGCGCCTCTTCGGCGCGGACCAATGTGGTGATGCAGGTCGCCTGATAGCAGTTGATGCTACGCGATTGGCTGTGGGTGACCGCGTACCAGTCTTTCACCCCCGTGATCTGGTCGCGCAAGGACAGACGATGGGTCGCGTTGCTGAAATCACAGGGAAACAGCCGCTGGGTTTCAATCGCCTGACCGGGGTGACAGGCGTTAAACAACTCGTGATAGGCATCGTTGTACCAAAGCAGCCGGTTTGCATGGTCCGTATGCCAAAGCGGCACCGACACGGTAGAGCGTAGCCGCGTCAGCGTGACCTCTGCCTCTGACCGCAGATCGACGCCCATATCATTGGGGTCCAGCACCACCACGCGGCACAGATGCTTTTCCCAGGTGATGCGGATCAGCGTGTGAATCTTGGGGTCGGTGGCCGCGACGATCAACTGGCCTTCAGGCGTCGAAGGGGGTTTGTCGGGGAACATCGCAAAGCGACCTGACACGTTGTGATGCAAGTCGGACCATTCGTGAAACCCCGCCTCTAGCGGGCAAAACTGCGCTGTCGTACCAGAGGCGTGCTGCAGCACCCCGTGGTCAAAAAGATAGGACAGCTCGGGCTCCCCCCGCGGATCGGCCTTGTCGGCGGTCTCTGCGTTATCAAGCCAGAGATACGCGATATAGCCACTCGAAAGAATGGCAAAGATCACGAGCGCAATGTCGAAGGTGGAAGCCACAGCGGGACTCAATTCTTTAGGGTTCCACTCAGTTAAGCGCCCAAATAGTTAACAGTTTATTAACCGCCGTGTGAATGGCCGTGAGACCTACCGCGGAAAATCGCCGAGATCGTCTTTGGTGCCCCCACGCCGCTGCCGCAGGGATCACGTGAAGCGGGTGTTCTCTCCGGTGGGCAGGGGCGTTTCCCCGTGATGGGCGTCAAGTTTCTCGCGGGGCCATGTGACCTTGACCACCGCACCGACGGGGGTGTCCGTCTTGGGGGCGCTGTCCGGCCCATTGGCAAAACGAAGCTCCGCACCGGACCGCTCCAGCAGGGTCTTGGCGATGAACAGCCCCAGCCCCATGCCTTCGTATTCGGGGCGCCGCGCGTTGCTGCGGTCCGAAGGGCGCCGCCGCATGAAGGGGTCACCGATGCGGCCAAGGATATGCGGCGGAAAGCCCGTACCATCGTCAAATATCCGGACCGAGATCACCGTGTCAGACCAGTTCGCCTCTACCCAGACTGTTGTGGCGGCGAAATCCACCGCGTTCTGCATCAGGTTGCGCAGGCCGTGGATAACCTCTGGCCGGCGCAGGATCGCGGGCTGATCGGCGGCGTCTCCTGCATCTGGCCCGAGGGTAAAGGTAAAACTCTTGCCGCGCATCCGGTGCGGTTCGGCGGCTTCTTCAAGCACCGTCATCAAGGGGGCTTGGCGCAGATGCAGATCGTCTTTGCCCGCCCGCCCCATGTCGCGCAGAATATCGCGGCACCGGTCGGCCTGATCGCGGATCAACGCGGCATCCTCGGCCAGATCGGGCTGGTCTTGCAGTTCATTCCACAGCTCGCTGCTGGCCAGTTTGATCGTGGCAAGGGGCGTGCCCAGTTCATGCGCGGCAGCGGCAACTACGCCGCCAAGATCGGTCAGCTTCTGTTCGCGCGCCAGCGCCATCTGAGTGGCGGCCAAGGCGTCTGCCATCGAATGGATCTCGGTCGTGACGCGGCGGGAATAGGCGGTAGAGAACACAATCGCGATCACCAGCGCGATCCAGATGCCGAAGATAAAGATGCCCGGAAGCTCAAGCACGCCCCCATCTTGAGTGATCAGCGGCAGGTGAAACAGCGCCAGCCCCGTCGCCAGCCCAATGGCTGTACCACAAAGCACGATGGTCGACCGCAGGCTCAGCGCTGTGGCAGAGATGGTCACCGGCCCCAGCAACAGCAGCGAAAACGGATTATGCAGCCCGCCCGTCAGGAACAGCAGAAAGGCCAGCTGCACCAGATCGAACAGCACCATCAGCAGGTTTTCATACTCAGACAGACGCTTGTTTTCGGGAAACACCAGAATGGCGATCAGATTGCCGATCACTGACACGCCAATCGCGAAATAGCACAGCCCCAGTTCCAACTGCAGGCCAAAGATGCGTTGCGCGACGGTGATCGCCGTCAGTTGCCCCGCAATCGCCACCCACCGCAGCACGATCATCGTGCGCAGGCGGATCCAGTTGGCACGCGCGCCCTTGCCCAGGCCTCTACCCACGGGAATGTTAGCGGCCTGCGTCATCGGCGCACCTTTTCAAAATGTCGGTTACGTTGATAAAGGGAAAGCGTAGGTCTGTGTCCGACCGGGATCAAGAGCGCCTAACCGCGCAGGAGAATGAATATGAGAAGAGTGTTGGCAATTGGCGCGGTGTTGGTCGTGCTGGCGTTTCTGGCGGTATCCCTGATGCTTGTATACCGGACCGATGGCGACAGCGACAAATACGCGCAGTGCAAGAACTCTGCCGTGGCCGGTGGTGCCGAATTGGGCGGGCCGTTCGAACTGGTGAATGCCCAAGGCCAGACCGTGACGGACGCGGATGTGATCACCGAACCCAGCCTCGTTTACTTTGGCTATACCTTCTGCCCGGACGTCTGCCCGCTGGACGTGGACCGGAACGCCCGCGCCGTGGATGAGCTGGAGGCGCGCGGCATGTCCGTGACGCCGGTGTTCATTTCCGTCGATCCTGCCCGCGATACCCCTGAAGTTGTTGGAGATTTTGCCGCCAACATGCACCCCAAGATGATCGGGCTGACCGGATCGCCCGCACAGGTCAAAGCGGCAAGCGATGCCTACCGCACCTACTACAAGGCGCATGAGGATGAAGGCGATGACTACCTCGTGGACCATTCGACCTTTAGTTATCTGGTGATGCCGGGCGAAGGTTTCGTCGATTTCTTCCGCCGCGATGTCCCGCCAGAGCAGCTGGCCGACAAGGTCGCCTGCTTTGTGGAACATCAGTAAAAGTTTGACCAAGCTAGGCCACCGCCACATATCTGGATAAAGTCCCGGTACAACATTCAACCAGCGGAGCATGATATGGTTCAGGAAAATGCGCTTGATCTCGGCGAGGATCGGTCCCTCCTTCTGGTGGATGATGACGAACCGTTTCTGCGCCGCCTTGCCAAGGCGATGGAGAAGCGCGGCTTTGACGTAGAAACCGCCGGTTCCGTCGCCGCCGGTGTGGCGATCGCGACCGCGCGCCCCGCGGCCTATGCGGTCGTCGATCTGCGGTTGCAGGACGGCAACGGGCTGGATGTGGTCGAGGTGCTGCGCGACAAAAGCCCCGATGCGCGGGTTGTGGTGCTGACCGGCTACGGTGCCATCGCCACCGCCGTCGCCGCGGTCAAGATCGGTGCGACAGATTACCTGTCAAAACCCGCTGATGCCAATGACATCGTGAACGCGCTGCTGGCCACGGGAGATGACATGCCGCCGCCTCCGGAAAACCCCATGAGCGCGGATCGTGTGCGGTGGGAACATATCCAGCGTGTCTACGAGCTTTGCGATAGAAACGTGTCCGAAACGGCGCGGCGGCTGAACATGCACCGCCGGACCTTGCAGCGCATCCTGGCCAAACGGTCCCCGCAGTAATGCGCTACACGTCGTAGCGTTTGCTGATCTTGTCCACGACCTGACCCGAGGCAAGCGAGACCCCTTCGTCATAGTGCCAGTCGCGAAACCCGCGACTTTGGTAATAGGTCAGCCCGCCGTGGTTGTCGGCGCGGATCGTGGCGTTGATCCAGACATAGCCCAGCCGTGCCGCTGCCTGCGCGGTGGCATCAAACAGCGCCGACCCGATGCCCAGACCGGTACGACCAACCTGCACAAAGCTCGCGATGTCGCAGGCCTCGGGCGGCAGATCGGGGTGCGGGCTGATCCACTGGAACCCCACGACGTTCTCCTGATCGTCCAGCGCCACATGCCACGCGCTTTGATCGGCGTTGCTGGCCATCCATTCGGTCAGATCCTTGCCGGTGACAGGGCGGGTCATCGCGGTGGTACCCCCGATGGTGATGATCTCGTTCAGCAGTTGCGCCATATTTCCGGCATCCAGCGCGATTGGCGGGCGAACCTTGACCATCACAGCGCGCCCAGCAAATCCAGATGCCGCGCGGTGAAGTCATTGCGCGTGTCCACCGGCGGGCGCAGCACGATCGACAGCCCCTCCATCAGAGCGGGGTTGGGCCGGCCAAAGAACTTGGATGCCTCGGCCTCCGAGAAACCGGCGATCTGCGTCGCCTCCATCCAGGCGCTGACCTTATCGGCGCGCTTGATCTGCTGCTTGACCGATTTAGGCAGCGCCGCAGGCAGGCCAAAGCGGATATGGATCGCGGACATCAACCGGTCATCCAGCGCACCATATTCCGGCCCGACCGCCGCCTTCACCGGAGAGATCATATCGCCGATCACGTATTCCGGTGCATCGTGCAGCAGCGCGGCCAACCGCCACTTTGGCGGGGCCTTGGGGTTCATCCGGCCGTAAATCGTCTCGACCAGCAGCGAATGTTCGGCCACGGAATAGGCAAAATCCCCCCGCGTTTGCCCGTTCCACCGCGCGACAAAGGCCAGCCCATGGGCGATATCCTCGATCTCTATATCGACCGGCGTCGGGTCCAGCAGGTCAAGCCTGCGGCCGGATAACATACGTTGCCATGCACGGGATTGCTGCGCCATTCTATTGCTCTGCCTTTGACACGTGGAACATTTGCGGGTTTCGCGGTGTTCTTCCCACGAAGGAGACGATCATGAAACCTGTTATTTCTGCTCTCACACTCGCACTTGGCCTCGGGACCGTGGCCGCACCCGCAATGGCAAGCGATGTCTGCATGCCCGCGCAAGAGCTTAAGGCGTCGCTGGTGGATTGGTACGGCGAAACGCCGGTTGAAGGCCAGGACGACGGCGCGGTCCAAATCTGGGCCTCGGATGACACAGGCACATGGTCTGCTGTAAAAACCCTGTCGAACGGGATGGCCTGCGTCACCGCGCAGGGGGCAAACTGGATGGCGGGGATGACCACGGACGAGATGATCGTCGCCTCGGCAGAGTAACCGTTTCGTGTGACGCTTGACCGCCACCGTTGAGATCACCGCATCAAAGTGCTACGGCCCTTTTCAAATATACGATACATAGCCGATCTTTTGAAAAGGGATGCCCCGATGGCCAACGATTACATCGTTAAAGACATTAGCCTTGCCGCCTATGGCCGCAAGGAACTTGATATCGCAGAAACCGAAATGCCCGGCCTGATGGCCCTGCGCGCGGAATACGGCGACAGCAAACCGCTGTCCGGTTCGCGCATCGTGGGCTCGCTGCACATGACGATCCAGACCGCTGTTCTGATCGAAACGCTTGTCGCATTGGGGGCCGATGTCCGTTGGGCGTCGTGCAACATCTTTTCTACCCAAGATCACGCGGCAGCGGCGATTGCCGAAGGCGGCACGCCTGTTTTCGCGATCAAGGGGCAATCGCTGGAAGAGCATTGGGATTACCTAGATAAATCCTTCCAGTTCCCCGACGGCCCGAACCTGATCCTTGATGATGGCGGCGATGCGACGCTGTACATCCTGCTGGGCGCCCGTGCCGAAGCTGGTGAAGACGTGATCCCCGTGCCGTCGTCGGAAGAAGAAGTCGCGATCAAGGCGCAGATCCAAAAGCGGATGGAGCAATCCCCCGGCTGGTTCACCAAGATGCGCGACCAGATCAAGGGCGTGTCCGAGGAAACCACCACAGGCGTCCACCGTCTCTATGATCTGGTGAAGCAGGGCCAGCTGCCTTTCCCCGCGATCAACGTCAACGACAGCGTCACCAAGTCCAAGTTCGACAATAAATACGGCTGCCGTGAATCGCTGGTCGACGGTATCCGCCGCGCGACAGACGTGATGATGGCCGGTAAGGTCGCTGTTGTCTGTGGCTATGGCGACGTTGGCAAAGGCTCTGCCGCATCGCTGGCCGGTGCCGGTGCCCGCGTGAAAGTGACCGAAGCCGACCCGATCTGCGCGCTGCAAGCCGCGATGGACGGGTTCGAGGTTGTCCTGCTGGAAGACGTGCTGGACAGTGCCGACATCTTCATCACCACCACCGGCAACAAGGACGTGATCCGCATCGAGCATATGCGCGAGATGAAGGATATGGCGATTGTTGGCAACATCGGCCACTTTGACAATGAAATCCAGGTTGCCGCGCTGAAGAACCACAAGTGGACCAACATCAAGGAACAGGTCGACATGATCGAGATGCCTTCGGGCAACCGTCTGATCCTGCTGTCCGAAGGCCGTCTGCTGAACCTTGGCAACGCCACCGGTCACCCGTCCTTTGTCATGTCCGCGTCTTTCACCAACCAGGTGTTGGCGCAGATCGAACTGTGGGAAAACACCGGCAAATACGAGAACAAGGTCTATATCCTGCCCAAGCATCTGGACGAGAAAGTCGCCCGTTTGCACCTTGATCGTATCGGCGTGAAACTGACCCAGCTGAGCAGCGAACAAGCCGCTTATATCGGCGTCACACCCGAAGGCCCGTTCAAGCCGGAACACTACCGCTACTAAGCCGGTGCATACCGTCTGACAAAACGCCGCCTTGCAGGAATGCAGGGCGGCGTTTTTCGTGGGTCAGCTGCCAAGCGCGAAACGTTCGACCTCGTGAAAACGTCCCTGCGCATCCTCGCCACAAAGCGTCAGACTATCGATGGTGAAAGGGGCAGGGGTATCTGACCCTAAATAGTGGTGCAGAGCCGTTTTGACGGGGTCGATCTGATCGGGCGCAAGCGGCCCGGTGAGGGTGATGTGAAAGCGGAAATACTCCATAATATGGGGGTATCCGTAGGTTTTGAGGTAAATCCGCTGCTGATCGGTCAGGTAAGGGGCGTTCTTGCGCGTGAACTCCGCCTCTGACAGCGGCGCGCGGAAGGCGTCCAGCACCACATTGGCAGAGGCCGCAAGACTGCCAAGCGCGGTCGTGTCTCCCTGCGGCACCAGCGCCAGGAACCGCCCGATCTGCGCCAGCGCCAGCCCGTCCAGCTGCACCGGAGCCTGCCCTTCGCAAAAGGCGGCGAGGCCATCGGTCAACTGGGCCGCGCTGGTCGCATCGGCCAGAAAGAACGGCGCCTTGACCGTCCCGTGTAGCCCGTATTTGCGTGGTCGCTGGGTCAGCTTGGCAATATCAAGCCCCGCGATATCGGGATGTGCCACAGCTTCGCCCGCCTGCACATCCCAGCCCAACCAGGCCGCGCCCCGCCGGGCGAAATCCCCCGGCGGCGGCGTATAGTAAATGGCGTAGCGTTTGAACATCTTGGGCCCCCTTATCGGTCAGCCTAGACCCCTAACAGCGCCATGTAACAGCTTAAAGATAGCGGTTTACCAGATTTTCCAGCGCTTCCTGACGGCCCGAGGCGGGCTGCGGGTTCAGCGCATCGGCTTTGACCTGCGCGTTGATCGTCTCCAGATCGCTGCTCAGCAGGCCTTGGCCGCGTTCAGAGCCCCAACCGGCATAGCGCGCGTCACGCGCCGCTTCGAGCTTGCCATCCTCCAGCATCGCGGCGGCGGCTTTCAGGCCCTTGGCACAGACATCCATCGCACCGACATGGGCCAAAATCAGATCTTCGGCGTCCAGCGACTGGCGGCGCAGTTTGGCGTCAAAGTTGGTGCCGCCGGTGGTGAAACCGCCCGCTTTCAGCACTTCGTAATAGGCAAGCGCGACTTCGGGGACGGAATTGGGGAATTGGTCGGTGTCCCAGCCTGACTGGTAGTCGTTGCGATTCATGTCGATCGACCCGAAAATCCCAAGCGCCGAGGCCATCGCCAGTTCGTGTTCAAACGAATGCCCGGCAAGAATGGCGTGACCCTGTTCGATGTTCACCTTCACCTCGTTCTCAAGCCCGTAATCCTTGAGGAAACCATAGACGGTGGCCACGTCGTAATCATACTGGTGTTTGGTCGGTTCCTGCGGTTTAGGCTCGATCAGGATGGCACCTTTGAAGCCGATCTTGCGGGCGTATTCGACCGACATCTGCAAGAAACGCCCCGCCTGTTCGCGTTCGCGTTTCAGGTCGGTGTTCAGCAGCGTTTCATAGCCTTCGCGCCCGCCCCACAGCACATAGTTCTCGCCGCCCAGCTTGTGGGTGACGTCGATACATTCCTTCACCGTCGCGGCGGCATAGGCAAAGATATCGGGGTCGGGGTTTGTGGCGGCACCCGACATATAGCGGCGGTTCGAAAACAGGTTGGCCGTGCCCCAAAGCAGCTTGGTGCCTGTCTGCTCCATCTTCTCGCCAAAGTAATCGGTGATCTCGTGCAGCCGCGCGGTGCTTTCGGCAAAGGTATCGCCCTCGGGGCGGACATCGGCGTCGTGGAAGCAGAAATACGGCTGACCGAGGATCTTGAACATATCAAACGCGGTGTCAGCCTTGGCGCGGGCGGCGTCCATCGTGGTGTCGAACCACGGGCGCAGGAAGGTCTGGCCGCCAAAAGGGTCGCCGCCTTCCCATGCGAAACTGTGCCAATAGGCGACGGCAAAGCGCAGATGCTCTGCCATGTTCTTGCCCATCAGCATCTCGTCGGGATTATAGCTGCGATAGGCGAAATCATGGTCCGCTTGCGGGTCGTAAGAGATCGTCGGGATGCCGTCGAAAAAGCTGGTCATGGGGATGGTCCTTCTTGTCTTAGCGCAAATGTTTTACGGCGCTATACGTGTCTGAATATCGGGCGTGGGCCTCTGAAAAGGCATCTACCAGGGCCGGAACAGGCTCTATCACGCGGGAAATGGGGGGTGGCACGGCGATCTCGGCCCCGGCAACGGTGGCGGCCATACGACCCAAGCGCGCAGCCCCAAGGGCACCGCCAAAGTCACCCGCGGCGGGCAGCTGGATCGGCATGTTCAGGGATGTGGCGATAGCCGACAGCCAGTAATCGGATTTTGACCCGCCACCGACGGCGATCAGGCTGTCGATGTGGGTGCCGGTGTGCCGCATCGCGTCGAAACTGTCGCGCAGGGCGTGGGTGACCCCTTCCAGCACCGCGCGGGTCATGGCGGCGCGGTCGGTGTTATGGGCCAGATGCAGGAAACCGCCCCGGATATTGGCGTCGTTATGGGGCGTCCGCTCGCCCCCCAGATAGGGCATAAAGATCGTGCGACCGGGGGCCTGTAGCGCGCCCAGATCAGAGGTGAGCGTCCGCGCGTCCTCGTTCAACACACCGGCCAGCCAATTCAGCGAATCCGTGGCCGACAGGATCACCCCCATCTGGTGCCACAGGTCCGGCAGCGCGTGGCAAAAGCTGTGCAGCGCGCTTTCAGGTGCCGCGGCATAGCCCGGCGTCGCGGCAAACAGCACGCCCGAGGTGCCAAGCGAGACGAACGCCTGACCCGGTTTCACCACACCCATCCCGATGGCCGAGGCAGCATTATCGCCGCCGCCCCCCGCAACGGGGATCCCCGCCGGCAGGCCCAGTTGTCCCGCGATAGAGCCGCTTAGGTGCCCTGACACCTGCGACCCTTCGACCAACGATGGCATTTGCGCCCGCGTCAGGCCGGACCGTTCCAGCAAGGCGTCGGACCAGTCGCGCGCGCCGGTATCCAGCCAGCTTGTGCCTGCGGCATCGGACATCTCTGAAACCGCGTCGCCGGTCAGCCAGAAGCGCAGCGCGTCCTTGGGCAGCAGCACCTTGTCGATGCGCGCGAAAATATCGGGTTCATGGTCGTGCACCCATGCGAGTTTGGGCGCGGTGAAACCGGGGAACACGATGTTGCCCGTGACCGCGCGCCAGAGGGGATCAGCATCCATCGCGGCGGCTTGCGCTGCGGCGCGGGTGTCGTTCCACAGCATACAGGGGCGCAGCGGCGTGCCCGCACCATCCAGCAGGGTGGCACCATGCATATGCCCGCTAAGCCCGATGCCCTGCACGGCGGCCAGATCAACCCCCAGCCCCGCAATCGCATCGGCGCAGGCGGTGAACCAATCGCGCGGGTCCTGTTCGACCCAGCCATCGTGGGGGCGCGACACCTGCAAGGGCGCCACGCTTTCCGCGATGATGTTTTCGGCGTCGTCCACCAGCAGGGCCTTCAGCCCAGAGGTGCCCAGATCAAGCCCCAGAAACATGGTTTTCCCCTTTGTCAGCGCCTATGCGGCGTCGCGCGCCTTGCCCATGATGATCATGCTCAGGATGTCATCCTCGGTCACGTCGCCGACCTTTTCGGTGCCGATCAGCGCACCGTTTTTCATCACCGACACACGGTCGCACAGCTCCAGCATCTCGCGGGTGTCGTGGCTGATCAGGAAGATGCCAAGCCCCTGGGCCTTCAGTTCCTTGATCAGATCGGCAACCATCTTGCTTTCATGCACCCCAAGGGCGGCGGTCGGTTCGTCCATGATCAGGATCTTGGCGTTGAAATAGACCGCGCGGGCAATCGCAACCGATTGCCGCTGACCGCCCGAAAGCGCCGAGACAGGCTCGCTTATCTTCTTAAAGTTGGGGTTGAGCCGCGCCATGATCTTGCGGGTCTCTGCCTCCATCCGCGCATCATCCACGAGGCCGAATTTATTGGTCAGTTCGCGCCCCAGAAACAGGTTGCTGGGCGCATCAAGGTTATCGGCCAGCGCCAGCGTCTGGTAGATGGTCTCGATGTTGTGGCGGCGGGCGTCACGGGGCGAATGGATGTTGGCTTTCTTGCCTTCGATCCAGATTTCGCCCTCGTCCATCTGATAGGCACCGGCAAGGATCTTGATCAGCGTGGATTTCCCCGCGCCATTGTGCCCCAACAGGCCGACGACCTCGCCCGGATACAGGTCCAGCGACACGTTATCGACGGCACGCACCCCCCCGAAGGACAGCGAGATATTCTTGAGCTCTACAAGCGGTGTCATGATTTCCCTCCCATACGGCGGCGATAGACGATGTCGATCCAGACGGCGAAGACAAGAACCGCACCGACGACGATGTTTTGCAGCGGTGCGTCAACGCCCACCATAGCCATGCCCGATTGCAGCGATTGCATGATCAAGGCACCCAGAATGGCCCCGTGGATCGTCCCTATACCGCCCGCCAGAGCCGTGCCGCCAATGACAGCCGCCGCAATAACACGCAGTTCGTCCAACGTGCCGATGTCGTTCGAGTGGTTGGTCAAACGGGCAGAGGCAACAACCGCGGACAGCGCCACCAGGGCCCCCATCAGGGCAAAAACCTTGACCGTCAGCAGACGGGTGTTGATGCCCGACAGCTCTGCCGCGTCGGGGTTGCCGCCCGTGGCAAAGATATAGCGCCCCAGCCGCGTGCGTTTGGCCATCACGGTCATGCCAATCGCCAGCGCGATCAGCAGCAACACCGAATAGGGGATGCCGTAAGACGCGGTATAGCCTTCGGGCATCACATCGCCACGGGCCTTGAACTCGCGCATCAGACGCGCGGTCGGAACCTCGTAGGCGTTCAGGATCGCGACAAAGCCCAGAATGCCCACGGCGATGATCAGACCGACCAGCACCTCGGCCCAAACCGGTTTCACGTGAAACCCGTGGGTGACCTTGTTGCGGCGTGACGACCACAGCGCCCAAAGCGCCAGAACCACGGCAATTAACCCGACGACCCAAGACCATGTCTCGCCCAGGGTTCCGTTGATTCCGCCGAACTTGCGGAAGGTTTCATCCAGTGGCCCGATGGTTTGACCGTCGGTCATATACCACGCCACGTTGCGCCAGATCAGCAGGCCGCCAAGGGTCACGATAAAGGCAGGGATCGTGAGGAACCCGATCAGCCAGCCCTGAAACGCGCCGATGATGGTGCCAAACAGCAGGCCGACGACGATGGCGATCCAGGGGATCATCGGATGCCCCAACCCCATGCCCAGCATACGCGGCAGGATATCGGTCTGGGTCATCGCCATCGCGGCAGAGCAGGTGGCCAGCATCGCGCCGACCGACAGGTCGATGTGACGGGTCACGATCACAAAGACCATACCGGTCGCCATAATGGCAACGCTGACCGTCTGGATCGTGAGGTTGAAAATATTGCGCGGCGTCAGAAAGCGCCCGTCGGTCAGCACGTTGAACACGAGGCAGACCAGAATGAACGCACCGATCATCCCTAACAGACGGGTATCGATTTCGAGCTGGCTAAGAAAAGAGCGCTTGGGCGCTGTCGGCGACGGATGTACATCTGCCCCGGTTTCGGTGGTCGTATCTGTCATGTGATTGGCTTCCGGATTGGGTCGCAATGTCAATCAGCGGGGCCGCAAAGCGCGGCAGCCGGGCTGAAGCAAACGGGTGGCACACCCCGCATCAGGGGCGGGGTGTGCGTTTTGGTCTTAGTTACAGGCCGCGACGTCTGTCACGCCTTGGCACAGGGCTTCTTTCGAAATCCAGCCTGCATCCAGAACCGCGTTCAGGTTGTCGATGGTGACCGGCACGGGGGCTAGAAACTTGGCCGACAGGGCTGTGCCCGCAGGGGATGTCCATTCCTGCGCGCCGTCCACGTCTGCCATCTCGGTGCCGCCGGCAAGGGCAACAGCGATTTCGGCGGCGTTCTTGCCCAGATCGCGGGCGTCTTTCCAGACGCTGACGGTCTGCGTGCCCTTGGCAACACGGTTCAGCGCCGCGTGGTCGCCGTCCTGGCCGGACACGGGCGTGCCTTCCATGCCTTGCGCGGTCAGCGCGGCAACGGCACCGCCTGCTGTCCCGTCATTGGAGGCAACAACCGCATCAACGTTATTGTCTTGCGCGGTCAGGATCTGCTCCATGTTGCGCTGTGCGTTGGCGGGCAGCCAGCCGTCGGTATAGGCTTCGGCAACGATGGTGATATCGCCCGCATCAATCGCGGATTGCAGCACTTCTTGCTGGCCGCCGCGCAGGAAGTCGGCGTTCGGATCGGTGGGCGAGCCCTTGATCATCACATAGTTGCCCTTTGGCATCGCTTCCAGCACGGCACGCGCTTGCATACGGCCCACCTCGACGTTGTCGAAGGTCAGGTAAAAGGCGCGGGGGTCTTCGATCAGGCGGTCATAGCCCACAACCGGAATACCTTCGTCCGCGGCTGCGGTGATTGCGGGGCCGATGGCCTGGCTGTCTTGGGCAAGGATGATCAGCGCATCAACGCCTTGGGCAATCAGGCTTTCCACATCCGACAACTGCTTGGCCGACGACGATTGCGCATCGGCGCTGACATATTTCGCACCGGCAGCGTCCAGCGCGGCCTTGATCGCGGCCTCGTCTGTTTTCCAGCGCTCTTCTTGGAAGTTCGACCAGCTCACGCCGACGGTGATATCCTCGGCTGCTGCGGTCTGAGTGAAGCCAGCAGTGGCGACGGCCGCTGCCATAAAGAGTTTACGCATTTCTTTCCTCCCAGATGAAATGATCCGATGTCCTTGGTGGCATCGGTGACGTCGTAGTATGAGGTTGCGCACTTTAATTCAGTTGTCAAAATAAATTTTACATTATGACACAAAGAATTTGACACAGATCGGCAAAACACGGCTTATTTCCTGTGGGAGACAGAGGGATTAACCTGTTGCAGGGGAATTTCAAAATACATCGGGAGGATAAAGTTTGGCGAGCGAACTAATTCGCGACCTTGGGTCGGAGGGGTCAAAACTTGTGTCTTCAGGCTGTGGCCCGCTGCTGGCCTTGCCGCAGGATGATACACGCCCGCTGCGCCAACAGGTGTTTGAACAGGTCCGCGCGAACGGGCAGATGCCGCGCATGGATGTGGCGCGCAAGCTCAACATCAGCCCCGGGTCGGTGACCACCATCACCTCTGATCTGATCGCGCGCGGTCTGCTGCAAGAGGTAGAGGACAGCCAGCGCGGCCCCAGCCGTGGCCGCCCGCCCATTGCCCTGCGGGTCGCCCCGCAAAGCCGTTTCGTTGTGGGCATGAAGCTGTCGGACGAACGCCATACCGCGGTATTGCTGGATCTTGCAGGCACGATCATCGCCAAGGCCCATGTCGCTAGTGCGTCGCTGCGGCAGTCTACCGAAGATATGTTGTCCGAAGTCAGTTCCCTCATGGACAGGCTGTTGCTGAAATCCGGGCGTGTGATGTCCGACATCAGCGCGGTGGGAATCGGCTTGCCCGGGCTGGTGGATGCGAGCCTCGGGATCGTGAAATGGTCGCCGGTGATGCTGGATACGGATATGCCGCTGCGCGATCTGCTGTCGAAAACGCTGGGGCTGCCTGTGTCCTTGGACAATGACACCAACCTGCTGACGCTGGCCGAACTGTGGTTCGGGGCCGGTCGGGGGATTTCCAACTTTGCCGTGGTGACCATTGAACGCGGCGTCGGCATGGGGCTGGTGCTGAACAACCGGCTGTTCCGCGGCGCCCTTGGCCCGGGGATGGAGCTGGGGCACACCAAGGTGCAGTTGGACGGGGCCCTGTGCCGTTGCGGGCAGCGCGGCTGTCTTGAGGCCTATGTCGCCGATTACGCCATTATCCGCGAGGCAGGCACCGCATTTGAACGCGACCCGCGCGCCGAAAGCTCTGCCGTGTCGATGATCGAAACCCTGTATGACGAAGCGAACGCAGGCAACGAGGCCGCGCTGGCGATCTTTAACCGCGCCGGACGGTTCCTGAGCGTCGGGCTTGCCAATATCGTGCAGTTGTTTGACCCCGAACGGATCATTCTCAGCGGCGAACGGATGCGCTATGACTATCTGAACGTTGACGATGTGTTAAGCGAGATGAACTCTATGATCCTACCCGCGGGCCGCGCGCCGACCCCTGTCGATATCCACGCTTGGGGCGGGTCCGTCTGGGCGAAAGGGGCCGCTGCACTGGCCCTGTCCGATGTGACCGACGCCCTGCTGGGCGAGGCTGCTGCGTGATCCATCGTTTGCTGGCGGCAGCCTGTGTCTTTGCCACTGCTGCCCATGCCGATCCGTTGTTTCAGGACATCAGCGCTGGCCTGCCCGACCACCATTATGCCGGCGGGTGGGAACATTTTGTCGGCGGCGGTGTCTCGGCGTTTGACTGTTCGGGCGACGGGCTGCCCGATCTGGTGGCCGCTGGTGGCACTGCACCGCTATTGCTGCTCAAAAACGTCTCTGACACGGAGGAAATCGCCTTTGAACGGGCTGTGATCGACCCCGAGATTACGGGCGCCACGGGGGCCTATCCTGTCGATATGAACGGCGACGGGCTGCTTGATCTATATGTCATGCGCGTCGGGCCGGACCGTGTGCTTAAGGGCGGCGCAGATTGCCAGTTCACCGATGTGACAGAGGCATGGAACATCCCGCAAACCGATCAATGGACCACCGCCTTCACCGCCTGGTGGCAGGATGGCGCATCCTTCCCCACGCTTGCCATCGGCCATTACGTCGACCGCGCCAATCCCGACGGGCCGTTTGGCGCCTGTGATACCAACACGCTGCTCACGCCCAAGGGCGGCGCCTCGCCCCGCTACACCGCGCAAGAGCTGTCGCCGGGGTATTGCGCCCTGTCGATGCTTGCCGCAGAGGATGCGCGTGGGCTCAAATCGCTGCGAATCTCCAATGATAGACACTATTATGTCTCCGGCGGGGCCGAGCAGATGTGGGACATCGCCGAACAGCGGTTCCTGACCGAAGCGGATGGCTGGGCCAAAGTTTCGCTTTGGGGGATGGGGATCGCCAGCCGTGACCTGACGGGCGACCAACGGGACGAGCTGATGCTCACCTCTATGGGGGACCAGCTGATGCAGGTGGCGCAAGCGGACGGGAGTTATCGCGGCGCGGCCTATGACATCGGCACCTATGCGCAGCGCCCCTATGTGCCCGGCGATGGCCGCCCGTCTACCGGATGGCACGCCAGTTTCGCCGATGTGAACAACGATGGCCGCGCCGATCTGTTTATCGCCAAGGGCAATGTCGACCAGATGCCCGGCATGGCGATGCGCGATCCGAATAATCTGTTGATCCAAGGGGCCGATGGCCGCTTTACCGAGGTTGGCGACACCTCAGGTGTGGCCGATATCGCGCGGTCACGGGGGGCGGCGCTGGCGGATTTTGATGGCGACGGGCTGTTGGATCTTGCCGTGGTGAACCGGCGCGCGCCGATGCGTATGTACCGCAATGCGACGCCCGACGCAGGCCGCTTTGTGCGCATCGCGGTGCGGGGCGCGGGCGGCAATCGCTTTGCCGTGGGCGCGCGGGTGATCGTGACGGTGGGCGACGCCGTGCAAAGCCAGCAAGTCACCATCGGCGGCGGTCATGCGGGGGCGGTGCTGGCACCGCTGCATTTCGGCATCGGCGACGCGGCAGAAGCAACGGTGCAGGTCCGCTGGCCCGATGGCACGCAAAGCGACCCCATGCGCGTGACGGCAGGCGATCAGATCACGGTGACGCAGCCCGATTGATCAGGGCGCACCGCCCACGGCCAGCCCGCTTGGCACCGTGTCAGGGATACCCAAGCGCCCCGATAGCGCCTGCGGGTCATCCAGACTGCGCAAGAAAGATACTAACGCGGCGATATCACCCGGATTCAGCCCTTTGGGCGCGCGGATCATCGCGGCTTGGGTGATGGCATCGCGGGCGGCGGGGTCGTCCATCTCGCGCCAGTCATCCCCGTCCAGCGGCGGCAGGCGCACCCCGTTTCTGTCAGCCGCGCCGGGGGCAAAGCGTTTCGCCGCGTGGGCCGGATCCATATGATCGCGCAAGAACTTCTCTATCTGGCTGTGCCCGCCCGCATGCCCCCAAGGGCCGGTCTGCATCACATTGCGCAGGGACGGCGTGCGGAAGGCATAGGCATCGGCCCCATTGCCGGTCACCCCCATGCGCCCCGTATCGCGGGTATGGGTTTCAAACACGGCCGCCTTGCCGGGGCCAAGCTGCGGTGCCCCCATCGCATGAAAACTATGGTCAGTCTGGAACGCCCCCGCGTGGCAGGTGCTACAGCCCGCAGCGCCATAAAACAGCGCCATGCCCTTTTGCGCATCGGCGTCCAACGGGGCTGACGGATCGCGCAGATAGGCATCAAAGGCAGAGCTGTCGGACCGCCATTCATAGGCCACAAAGACGGCAATCGCGTTTGAAATATCGGTAAATCCGATGTCGTCGGGCGTGGTGATATGATCATAGACCGATTGGAACCGCCGCGCATAGTCGGGCAAGCCCGCCACCCGTCGCGCCAGAATATCCCACGCCCCGCCCTGCGCCGTGATCAGACCCTGACGCACGGCTTTGGCAACGTCATTCTCCATATTCTGGCCGGCCATCTCGTCGGGGCTGAGCACCGGAAACATGGTTTGGGCCGAGAGCAAAGATGCAAAACCGTCAAGCATATCGTCGTCCAGCGGCGTGCGGAAACCCGAGGGCATCTCGGCGTCAACCTCGATCCGGCCATCGTGGAACAGCACGGTGAATTCCTGTGCGCCCAGATTGAACAAGGCGGGCGAATTGCGCGGGATGCGGTGGGGCGGCATGTTGTCGGGATCCCCGCGCCGTTCCAGCCCCAGCCCGACCCCACCTTCGCCCAGACCCAGTGACACGCCATCGCTGGTGGCAAAATCAGGGTGGTGACAGGTGGCGCAGGCGATATTGCGGTTGCCCGACAGGATCGGATCGTAAAACAGCAACTGCCCGAGGATCGCCTCGTCCAGATCAATGGGCGCAAAGCTGGCCGGATCAACGGGGTCGGGCAGCGGCCCAGCGACGCTGGGAAACGGCGCAAGACAAAGGGCGAAAGCGGTGGCGAGGGCGGTCTTCATCATCGCAGTTTTGCGGAAAAACCGCTTCAGTACAAGCGTTTGACGCGGGGCGAGCCGCACTCAAGACATGCCGAAAACCCCACAGACAAACGCAGGCGGGAAAAAATTCTTTTGCGCGCGTCAAAACCGCTTTAGGGTCTGAAACAAGGCCGGAAACATCGGTCAAATCAACGGTTGGAGACCACGAATGGGCAAAAGAGATGAATGGATCGCGAAATATGCCGACGATCTGCAAACGAAATGCGGCATGACGCCAGATATGGACCTGCTGACGAAAGTGACCATCGGGTGCGGTCCGTCGATCTATAACGCTGACGCGCAGACCATCGCCGCGTCGCAGGAAAGCGAGCTTGAGCTGGTCAAGAACAACTTCCTCATCAAAAAGCTTGGTCTCTCGGATAGCCCCGAGCTGATGGACGGTATCAACAAAGCCGTAGAGACATACGGCAAATCCGAGCGGAACAAATACCGCGCGGTGGTCTACTATATGCTGACCAAACATTTCGGCAAAGAATCCGTTTACGCGTAAATCTGACCCTGTCGAACTGAAAACGCCCGCTTGGTTCAGCGGGCGTTTTTATGTCTAAAGCGTGTGCCTAAAGCGTGTAGTAGGCTCTAGGGTTTGGTGTTTCCAAGGGCGCAGATCGCGCTCCATTGCTCTGATGTGACAGGCTGGACAGACAGACGCGGGCTTTTGACCAGCGGCATATCATCGAACCGGCCATCGGCCTTGATATCGTCCAGCGTCACCGGTTTTTCAAACGGGCGCACGGCTTTGATATCGACACATTCCCAGCGTGCGTCCTCGGTCGAGCTATCGGGATGCGCGGCGGCGCAGACCTCGACAATGCCGACAATCGCGCGCTCGCCTTGCGAATGGTAGAAGAACCCCAGATCGCCAACTGCCATCTCGCGCATGAAGTTGCGCGCCTGATAGTTGCGCACGCCGTCCCATTCCTCGCCCGCGTCCCCCTTGGCGACCTGATCCGGCCAGCCCCAGGTCGAGGGTTCGGATTTGAACAGCCAGTAGGCCATTACCCGATCACCCGGTTCCACGGGATCAGCTGCACATCGGCGAACAACCCGGCCTTGGCATAGGGGTCATTGTCGGCCCAATCCTGAGCCGCGGCTTTGTCGGCGACATCCAGAATGACCAAAGACCCGATCATATCGCCGGCATCATCCAGCAGCGGACCGGCCTGGGCAACGACGCCCGTGGATTTCAGATATTCCACATGGGCGGGGCGGTTTTCTTGACGCACGGAAAGCGCGCCAGCTTTGTCTTTGGCAATAAGGGCAACCAGCATGTTATTCTTCCTTTAAAGGGCGGGTCAAAAGCGCTTTCATCGCGCTTGCTACATCTAAGCGGTTCTCGACCAGACCTGCAACGGCGGCGGTGATCGGCAGATCCAGCCCGTTGTCATGGGCCAGCGCATCGACCGCCCGCGCGGTGGCGGCACCTTCGACGGTGGTGGCGCTGTCAAAGGGCTCCCCCCGGCCGAGGGCCAGCCCCAGCCGGTAGTTCCGCGATTGGGTCGAGGTGCAGGTCAGCGTCAGATCGCCAAAACCGGACAGGCCCGCCAAGGTCACCGGATCCGCTTGGTGATGCGCGGCAAGCCGCTGCATTTCGGCAAAGCCACGGGTCATCACGGCAGCCCGCGCACTTTCGCCCAGACCGGCCCCGATCGCGGCACCGCAAGCGATGGCCACAACGTTTTTCAGCGCCCCGCCCAGCTCCGCACCCACGGTATCAGCGGTGCGGTAAAGACGCAGGTTTGCCGTTGTTAGGCTCTGTTGTAGGGTCGCGCAGGTGGTTTTATCGGCGCAAGCAAGGGTCAGCGCCGTGGGAAGCCCCCGCGCAATATCCGCGGCAAAGCTTGGCCCGGTCAGGATCGCTGCGGTCGCATTGGGCAGCACCTCGCGGATCACGGCGACAGGGCCAAGGCCGGTGTTCAGCTCGATCCCTTTGCAGCAGGCGACGATGGTCTTGCCGTCCAATGCGACAGCGTTATCGCGCAGAAATCCGCGCAGCTTTTGCATCGGGACGGCGGC
Organism: Sulfitobacter sp. UBA1132; assembly: GCF_002311545.1. Lineage (NCBI taxonomy): Bacteria > Pseudomonadati > Pseudomonadota > Alphaproteobacteria > Rhodobacterales > Roseobacteraceae > Sulfitobacter > Sulfitobacter sp. UBA1132. Next base: position 87,653 of record NZ_DCAN01000004.1, read on the forward strand.
GAGCAAGGTCTGCGCCTTGGCGGCCTCTGCCAGATCCTCGGTCACGAACAGGCCCTCGGGCAGCGGGCAACCGGGCAGGCGGGCGGTGTTTTCACGGCTTTGCCCCATGCCCTGCGCATCCCGTGCCCACAGCGTCACCGCGCCCTTACCCGCCAAAGAGATCGCCAACGCGGTGCCAAAGGCACCGGCCCCCAGAACGGCAATGCTCATGCTTTCGCTCCTTTTTTGCCGCTGCCCAACATGGCGGGCTGGCGTGTGTCCAGCGGCCAACGCGGGCGGGCCGACAGGGTCAGATCATCGGGCGCGCGCAGCTGGCTTTGCTCGATCGCGGCAAAGGCGATCATCGCGGCATTGTCGGTGCACAGCGACAGCGGCGGCGCGATAAAGGCGCAGTCTACTTCGGCGGAAACAGTCTCTAACCCGCGGCCTATTGCCTTGTTCGCGGCCACGCCACCCGCAACACAAAGGGTGCGCACATCAGGCGCGTGATCCAGATATTTCCGCAAGGCGCGGCGGGTCTTTTCGGCCAGTACATCGGTAACGGCAGCCTGGAACCCGGCAGCCAGATCGGCCTGATCCTGAACGCTCAACCCGCCTTTTTCGTCGATCACCTTGTCCCGCGTGCGCAGCACCGCCGTTTTCAACCCCGAAAAAGACATGTCGCAATCGGGCCGGTCCAGCAGCGGGCGCGGCAGGGCAAAGCGTTTGGGGTCGCCCGCCTTGGCCGCGTGTTCAATCGCGGGCCCCCCCGGTTGCGGCAGTGAAATCAGGCGCGCCACCTTGTCAAAAGCCTCGCCCGGGGCGTCGTCGATGGTGCCGCCCAAGCGTTCAAACCGGTCCGGCCCGTGCACCAGCAGGAACTGGCAATGCCCGCCGGACACCAGCAACATCAGGTAGGGATAGGGCACATCATCGGTCAGCCGTGGCGTCAGCGCATGGCCCGCAAGATGGTTCACACCATACATCGGCTTGCCCGTCGCGGCCGACAGCCCCTTGGCGCACATCACCCCCGAAAGCACCCCGCCGATCAGCCCCGGTCCCGCGGTCACGGCGAAACCGTCAACATCCGCCAAGGTCAGTGCGGCCTCGGCCAGCGCCTTTTCGACACAAAGGTCCAGCTTTTCCGCGTGGGCGCGGGCGGCGATTTCGGGGACGACACCGCCGAAAGAGGCATGAAGCTCGGTCTGCCCCACAACGACGGAGGACAGCACGAGGGCGCGATGCCCCGGCAGCTGACGCACCAGTGCGGCGGCGGTATCATCGCAGCTGCTTTCCAATCCAAGAAGTAACATGGCTGTTTCCGTTGCAAGGGTGACAGGGGCCAAGTAACACCTTGGGGCAGGTGGAACAATCCTTGGGGCCCAAGCGTCAGATGACAAAACCAGCGTTGATCCTGACCCGCCCCGCGCCCGCCTGCGCGGCGTTTGCGGCCAGCCTGCCGGCTGCGCTTCTGTCGCGGGTGCGGGTGGTGACCAGCCCGTTACTGCAAATTCTACCGACCGCAGCACCTGTTGATCTGGGCGGCATCGGCGGGGTGATCTTTACCTCGGCCAATGGGGTGGCGCATGGCCCGGAGGGCGGCACCCTGCCGGCCTATTGTGTGGGCGAGGCGACGGCGCAGGCGGCTGCGGCCAAGGGCTGGCAGGTCGCGTGTCACGCGCCCGATGCCGCGCATTTGCTCCCGATGATCAAGGCACATCGCCCCGCAACGCCCCTGCTGCATCTGCGCGGCACGCATCAGCGCGGGGATATTGCCGAACGGTTAACGCAGGCCGGTCTGCCGACGCGCCCTGTGGTGCTTTATGACCAGCAGGCGCTGCCCCTGACGCGTGACGCCCAAGCCGCGCTGTCAGATGGCCCGTCGATCGTGCCGCTGTTTTCCCCGCGCACCGCCGCGCAATTCGCCGATCAGGCTCATGACACGCGGCGGGCCACCATCATCGCCCTCAGCCCCGCCGTGGCCGAGGCTCTGGACCGCACAGTGGTTCAGCAGATACTCATCGCCCCTGAACCAACCGCCACGTCACTGCGTTTTACGCTTGAAACTGCGGTGGATTGGAACAGGTTAGCTTGAAGGTCGACCTAGATGCCGTCTAAGGTTGTGCAATACGTCTGATATCAGGTCAGAATCGGAAAGGTTTTTAAGCGTGGCGAAAGCGAAAACACCCAGTTCAGGTGACGACACCCCGAAGACATCTTCGACATCAAAGGCGTCTGCTGCCGCCGCCAAGCCGAAGACCACAGCCAAAAAAACCGGATCGTCCACCACGACAAAACCGGCTGGGACAACGGCGAAGCCATCACCGGCCAAGCCCAAGCCTGCGGCCAAGACATCTGCTGCAAGCGCGGCGAGCGCTGATAAAACCGCGACAGGTAAAGCCAGCGATGACAAAGCGAGTGCCAAACCGGAAAGCGTGAAAACCACCGACACAGCATCGACCGTCTCGAAAGCAAGCGACGCCAAAGAGGCAACGACGGCCACCGTGAAAACGGGGGGCAGTGATACAGCGGCCAAGGCTGCTTCGCCCGCGACCGCCTCGACGTCTGCCAAACCCGAGACGAAGCCGAGCGACGCGAAATCCGATGCAAAGCCCGACGCGAAAGATGTAAAGCCGGACACGGCCTCTGATAAACCGGCGACACCCGCGCCCAAGCCCGCAACGTCAACCGCATCGACCACATCAGCGAAACCGGCCACGCCGACGAAAACGCCGCCCCCCGTCACGCCCGTGGCAGAGCCTGAAAAGCGCGGTAGTGTCTTTTGGCCGATGCTGTTCGGCGGGATCATCGCGGGCGGGATCGGCTTTGCCGTGGCGGAATATGATTTGCTGGAACAGGCGGGCCTGCGCCCTGCGGACAGCTCGCAATCTAGCCTGACCGACACGATCGCCGCGCAAGAAGCACGGATCAAGGCGCTGGAAGAAACAGATCCGGCCCCCGCGCCCACCGATGACGCCGCCCTGCAAGAGGTTCAGGCGCTGGTGGCCGAACTGGCCACCCGTGTGGATGATCTGGGCAGCCGCCCCGCGACAGAGGCACCGGCCCCCGTCGATACGTCAGCCTTTGAACAGGAACTGGCAGCGCTGCAATCCTCGGTCGAGACGCAGCGCGATGAAATCCAACGTCTGCTCGACAATGCGCTCAGCGTCGAAGAAGCTACGGCGCAAGCCGCACAGGCCGCGACGTTGCAATCCGCCTTGGGTCGGATCGTCTCTGCCGTCACAACCGGCCAGCCCTTCGAGGCAGAGATCGCCGATCTGCAAGCCAATGGTATTCAGGATGTCCCGCCGGCCCTTGCCGATACGGCGGCCACGGGCGTTGTCACCGCGGCCAATCTTCAGGACCGTTTCCCCGATGCGGCACGGGCATCGCTTGCCGCGGCACGTGCGGCCTCGCCTGATGTGGACGGGGGCGGCATCGGCGGCTTCTTCAAGCAGCAGTTGGGGGCGCGGTCGGTTGCACCGCGTGACGGGGATGACCCCGACGCGATCCTGTCTCGCGCCGAAGCCGCAATGCGCGACGGGCGTCTGGCCGATGCGCTGGCAGAGGTGAAAGCCCTGCCGCCCGAAGCCCAAGAGCCCCTGTCCGAATGGCTCTCTGATGCGCAAGCGCGCCACGACGCCCAAGACGCCGTACAGACATTGACACAACGCCTGACGGCGAACTGAGGAACCTGATTTATGCTTTGGTCACTGATTAAGATCGTTGTGTTCGTTGCGGTGATTGCCGCCATCACCTGGGGCGCATCGTTCTTGCTGGAAAGCTCGGGCGGGTTGCAGGTCACCGTGATGGGCACCGAATACAGCTTTGGCCCGCTGCAATCCGTCATCGCCGTGGTCCTGCTGGTTGTCGCGGTCTGGATCATGCTCAAGATCTTTGCGCTGCTGGTTGCGGTCTGGCATTTCCTGAACGGCGACGAAACCGCGCTGTCGCGCTATTTCGACCGCAACCGCGAACGCAAAGGCTACGAGGCGCTCTCTGAAGGGCTTATGGCGCTGGCCAGCGGCGAAGGGCGTCTGGCGATGGCCAAAGCCGCAAAGGCGGATAAATACCTTGAACGTCCCGACCTTACCAATCTGCTGATCGCGCAGGCCGCGGAAATGGCGGGCGACCGTCGCAAGGCAGAAGAGACCTATCGCAAGCTGGTGACCAACGAACGCACCCGTTTTGTCGGTGTGCGCGGGATCATGAAACAGAAGCTGGCCGAAGGCGACACGGAAACCGCGCTGAAGCTGGCCGAGAAAGCTTTTGCCATCAAACCGAAACATGCCGAAACCGGTGATGTGCTGCTGAAACTGCAGGCCGAGAAAGAAGATTGGGCCGGTGCGCGCCAAACGCTGAACACCAAGCTCAAGAACGGCCAGATGCCGCGTGATGTGCATAAACGTCGTGATGCCGTGCTCGCCCTGTCCGAGGCGAAAGACGTCATTGCCGAAGGCAACAGCATCGAAGCCCGCGAGGCCGCGATCGAGGCGAACCGCCTGTCCCCCGATCTGATCCCCGCAGCCGTGATGGCGGCGCATGGCTATATCGATCAGGGCAAACCGAAATATGCGGCCCGCGTGCTGAAAAAAGCGTGGGACGTGCAGCCGCACCCCGATCTGGCCGGTGCCTTCGCCGCGATCCAGCCGGACGAGACCCCGAAAGAGCGGCTCAAGCGGTTTACCACGCTGACCCGCGTGCAGCCCGACCACCCCGAGACCAAGATGCTGCTGGCGGAGCTGAACATCGCCGCCGAAGATTTCCCGCAAGCGCGCCGGTCCTTGGGGGATCTGGTCGAAACCGACCCGACCGCGCGTTCGGTCACCTTGATGGCGGCCATCGAACGCGGCGAGGGGGCCTCGGATACTATCGTCAAAGGCTGGCTGGCACGGGCGCTGACCGTATCGCGCGGCCCTCAGTGGATTTGTGACAACTGCCAACATATCCACGCGAGCTGGAAGCCGATCTGCGAAAACTGCCACAGCTTCGATACGCTGGCGTGGAAAACCCCGCCCATGTCCGAAGTCGCCATGCCCGGCGGTGTGCAGATGCTGCCGCTGATCGTCGGCGCACTAGAGGATAACTCGGGCGCGGATGCCAAGCCGCCTGTCGCCACCCGCGCCGATATCGAGGATGCAGAGTTGATCGACGACACCCCCGCAGGCGCCGCCGATCCGGTTGAAAAACCAGCGACCCAGCCCGAGAAATAGCGCGGGGCCCAAAGGTAAACGAAAACAAAGGCCGGCACGTATTGTGTCGGCCTTTTGCGTTGCAGCCTATGTCTAATCTGCCTTTTGGTGTCTTATCGGATGACGGGGCTCCCGCAGGGGCGTATGTCTGTGACACGACTATTGCAAAGGATATGCCCCATGCCCGCTGATGATTTTGTATTCCCCCCCGCGCCACAGGCCAGTCTGGCTGTGCAGGGCACCGATGCCCGTTTTCCCATGCGCCGCATCTTCTGCGTGGGTCGCAACTACGAGGCGCACGCCCGCGAGATGGGCAAAGATCCGACGCGTGAGGCTCCGTTCTTTTTCACCAAACCCGCCGATGCGGCGCTGGATACGCCTTGCACCATCCCCTATCCGCCCCAGACAGAAGATCTGCACCACGAGATCGAGCTGGTGATCGCCATCGGCAAAGGCGGGCGCAACATCGCGGAAGCTGACGTGATGGATCACGTCTGGGGGGCTTCGGTCGGGATCGACCTGACCCGCCGTGACCTGCAGGCAGAGGCGAAGAAAGCCGGTCGGCCATGGGATTGGGGCAAGGCCTTTGACAACTCCGCCCCGATTGCCGCGCTGAAACCCATCGCCGATGTCCCGTCTGTGGAACAGGGGCGCATCTGGCTTGCCGTGAACGGTAAGGTGCGGCAGGACGCCGATCTGGCCGATCTGATCTGGTCGGTACGTGAACATGTGGCGATCTTGTCGCAATCTATGGCGCTGGCCCCGGGGGATATCATCATGACGGGCACACCAGCCGGTGTCGCAGCCCTTGTGGAAGGGGATGTCGTGACCGGCGGCGTTGACGGGATCGCGACGCTTGAGGTGACAATAGGCCCCCGCGCCTAAACCCCGGCATCGCCCCGCGACAAAGCGCCCGTTGAATTCGCGGGGGTGCCGCCTAGGTTACAACATGATTCATACATATGGGAAATCGCAATGAAACATCTCTATAGCGCTCTACTGGCCACCGTGATCGCGGTTCCGGCCCTGGCAGACAGCCATAGCATGGGTGACGCAGACGCCGGCGAAAAGCAGTTCGGCAAATGCAAAGCCTGCCACATGATCGTGGACGACGCAGGCGAGACGATCCAGCGCGGCGGCAAGGTCGGTCCGAACCTTTACGGTATCATCGGTAAGCAGGCCGGCACCGTCGAAGACTATCGCTATGGCGATGATCTGGTCGCCGCCGGTGAAGCCGGTCTGGTCTGGGACGAAGCCAATATGGCCGAATACCTGCTGAACCCCACCGATTTCCTGCGCACCACACTGGATGACAAGAAAGCCCGTTCGAAAATGTCGTTCAGAATGCGTAAAGGCGGCGAAGATGTAGCGGCCTATCTCGCGACGTTCTCTCCCGAAGCCGAGGCCGCAGCAGACGCGCCCATGGCCGACGATGCAGAGGCCGAGAAAACCGAATAAGCGGCTCTAACCAGCCTGATTGGCCCGCGTTTCCAGAGGGGGACGCGGGCCTTTTTATGACCTTAGCTGTTCAGATCAGACCAGCAAGGCAGCAGATCGCCCGCCGCCGGTGTCGCGTGATAGGCTGCCCGCGCAATCGCCCGCGCCAGACACAGTGACGCGGCATGACCGATCAGCGGCAGAATGCTCTCGGCAACCTCATGCGCGCCGGTGCTCAGGCCAAAGACCAGATCACCGTCATAAGGGGTGTGCGCAGGCACCGTGGCCCGCCCGATCCCGTCATGGGCCGCAACTGACATCCGCTGGCATTGCGCCTTTGTCAGGGTCGCATCCGTGGCGACAATCGCGATCGTCGTATTCTCGCGCGGGGACATCGACGCCATCTTGCGGCTTTCCATCGTCATCCCCAGCCCCGTCGCCGGGTCCGGGCCCATGCCGCCGAACTCTGCATCCACCTCGAAGGGGGCGGCGTAGAAGTGACGGTCACCCGGTGTGGTGACGGCCCCCACCGGATTGGCCGCGACCAATGCGCCGACCATTGTCCCATCGGGCAGTTGCAGTGACGCGGACCCCAGCCCGCCTTTCACCATCGCGCTCAGCGCGCCGGTGCCCGCGCCGATGGTGCCGAGCGTGAAATCTTCAGCCGCGGCGTCATAGGCGGCACGGCCCAAGGCGCGGTAGGGGTTCTCTGCCCAAGCCTTGTCCCCGCCGTTCAGCAGGTCGAACAGGATCGCCCCCGGCACCAGCGGGATCGTTGCGTCGCCCAGCCGGAACCCGCGCCCCGCCGCGCGCAGCCCGTCCACCACGCCCGAACAGGCATCCAGCCCATAGGCCGACCCGCCCGACAGCACCAGCGCATCCACCGCGGCGACCGATTTATCGGGGGCGAGCAGATCCGTCTCGCGCGTGCCGGGGGCACCGCCCATCACATGGACAGAGGCGGTAAAGGGGTCATCCGCCAGCAACACCGTCGTGCCGGATTTCAGCGCATCGTCCTGCGCGTTTCCCACCCGAAGGCCGGGCACATCGGTGATCAGGTTTCTGGGTCCGGGTTTCATAGGGCAGGGCCTTTGGTTGGTGCGGGACGCTCCGCGGGGAGTTTATTTGGCAAAATGAAGCAGGGCATCACAGATCCGGCAAACGGGGCGCGGCGGCGAGGAGCTTTTGCGTGTAAGGGTGTTGCGGGCGATCAAAGACGTCGGCGGTGGCGCCTTGTTCGACAATCTGCCCCGATTTCATGACCAGCACCCGGTCCGTGACTGTGCGCACCACCGACAGATCATGGGAGATAAAGAGGTAGGTCAGGTCATAGGCGCTGCAAAGCTCTGCCAGCAGATCAAGGATCTGCGCCCGAACCGAGACGTCGAGCGCGCTCACCGCCTCGTCAAAGAGGATGAGGTCGGGGCGGATGATCAGGGCGCGGGCGATGGCAATGCGCTGGCGCTGCCCGCCCGAGAATTCGTGGATGTATTTGGTCGCATCGTCCGGCGACAGCCCCACGGCGGTCAGCGCATCGGCGATGGCATCGCTGCGGGCGCGGCCCTTGGGCGGGTCGGGCAGCAGGTGGAACGGTTCGGTGATCAGCCGGTCCACGCGGTGGCGCGGGTTGAAGCTGCCGAAGGGGTCCTGGAACACCACCTGCATTTTGCGCCGCACGGCAAGATCGGGTTTGCTGCCGCTATAGACCGCTGCACCGTCCAGCGTAATGCTGCCGGATTGCACCGGTTCCAGACCCAAAAGCGCCCGTGTCAGGGTCGATTTCCCGCAGCCGCTTTCACCCACGAGGCCAAGGCGTTCCCCCCGTTGCAGGGTGAAGGACACGTTATCGACGGCGCGGAAACGCCCCGGTTTGCCGAACAGCGTCTTGCGTGGCAGCACGTAGTCGCGGCTCACGTTTTCCACCTTCAGCAGTGGTTGCGGAGGCGGGGCGGCAGGCAGGGCGACCGCATGGGTCGAGGCGGCAAACAGCATCCGCGTATAGGGGTGGCGCATGGTTTGCAGCAGGGCCTGTGTGTGCCCCTGTTCGACGATCTCGCCCTTGCGCATGACGATGATGCGGTCGGCCATATCGGCGACCACCGCCAGATCATGGGTGATCATCAGCAGCCCCATCTCGTCATCCCGAGCCAGCGATTTCAGCAGATCAAGGATCTGCGCCTGGGTCGTGACATCCAGCGCGGTGGTCGGTTCATCGGCGATCAGCAAGCGCGGCCGCAGCGCGATCGCCATCGCGATCACCACCCGTTGGCGTTGCCCGCCCGACAGCTCGTGCGGGTAGCGGGACAGGGGAAAGCGGTCATTTGGCAGGCCGACCCGTTCCAGCGTCTCGGCGGCTTGGCGGGCCGCGGCTTGGCGTGACACGGTTTTGTCGTGGATACGGATGGTTTCCGCCACTTGATGGCCGATGGTCTGCACCGGGTTCAGCGCCGTCATCGGTTCCTGAAACACCATGCCGATGTCATTGCCGCGGATCGCGCAAAGCTCGGATTCGGGCAGGGCCAGCAGGTCTTGATCCCCCAGCATGATATGACCGCGCGCCTGCGTCCCCTTGGGCAGCAGCTGCATCGCCGCCAGCGCGGTCATGGATTTGCCCGACCCGCTTTCGCCGGTGACGGCCACGATCTCTCCGGCGTCGACACAGAGGGTCACGCCCTGAAGGATATTGAACCGGTGGATCGCCACCGACAGGTTGGTGATGCTAAGCAAGCTCATATCCGGCGCACCCGCAACCGTGGGTCCAGCGCATCGCGCAGCCCGTCGCCCATCAGGTTCAGCCCCAGCACCGTCAGAATGATCGCGAACCCCGGCACCAGCGCCATATGCGGTGCGATGCTGACCATGGTCTGCGCATCTGCCAGCATCCGGCCCCAGGATGGCGTCGGCGGCTGCGCGCCCAGCCCGACATAGGACAGCCCTGCCTCGGCCAGAATGCCGAGGCTGAACTGGATCGTCCCCTGCACGATCAACAGATTGGTCACATTGGGCAGGATATGTTCGACCGAGATCCGCGCCGCCGATTTACCAGCGACCCGCGCGGCGAGGATGAACTCACGCTCCCACAGGCTAAGCGCGGCACCGCGGGTGATGCGCGCAAAGACGGGAATGTTGAAGATGCCGATGGCGATGATCGCGTTCACCGCGCTGGCCCCGAAGATCGCCGTGATCAGGATCGCGATCACCAGCGAGGGGAAGGCAAAGACCAGATCGTTGCCGCGCATGATGATCTCGTCCACCAGCGACCCGCGTTTGGCTGCCGCCCACAGACCAAGCGGCACGCCAAGGCCCATGCCGATGCCCACCGCCACCAGCGCCACGGCAATAGAGGTGCGTGCGCCGACCATGATCATGCTCAGGATATCGCGGCCAAAGTGATCGGTGCCCAGCAGATGCGCACCGCCGACCCCTTGCAGCTTGTTCGGGATATCCATTGCCGTATGGGAAAACGGCGTCCAGACAAAGGACACAAGCGCGGACAGCAGAAAGACCGAGGTCAGCAGCGCGCCAAGGATCAGGTTCCGGTTCATGCGCGCGCCCTCAGACGCGGGTCAACCGCCGCATAGGCCAGATCCACAAGGAAGTTCACCACAATGACCGAGAAGACCAGCAGCATGACCACGGATTCCACCACGATCAGATCCCGCGCCGAAATGGATTGAAACACCAGCCGTCCAAGCCCTGGTAGATAGAACACCTGTTCGATGATGATCGACCCCGCCAGCAGGAAGGAAAATTGCAGCCCGATGATCGTCAGCACAGGGATCAGCGCATTGCGTAACCCGTGCCGCCACAGCGCTTGTCTTTCGGTCAGCCCTTTGGCGCGGGCGCTGCGCATATAGTCTTCGCCCAAGACATCCAGCAGCGCAGACCGCATGACCCGCGCCAGAATGGCCGCCTGGGGCAGGGCCAGTGCGATGGCGGGCAGGGTCAGGGCGTGCAGGCCCGTCAGCACGCCTTGATCCCAGCCGACAAAACCGCCGGCGGCGAACCAGCGCAGGTTGATGGCGAATATCAGCACAAGGATCATCGCGAACCAGAAGTTGGGCACCGCGACCCCCAGTTGTGTGGCCCCCATGACCCCCATATCACCGGCTTTGCCACGCCGTGCCGCCGCATAGATCCCCGCGGGAAAGGCGATCAGCGTGGACAGTCCAAGCGCGTACAGCGCCAGCGGCAGGGACACCCAAAGCCGCGCGGCGATCATCTCGGACACGGGGGTGCGGTAGGTATAGGAGGTGCCGAAATCCCCCTGCAGCAGCCCGCCGACCCAGGCCAGATAACGCGCCGGTTTCGATGCATCGAGCCCAAGTTCACTGCGCAAAGCAGCAAGCGTTTCAGGCTGCGCATTCATCCCCAGCATAAATGAGGCCGGGTCTCCGGGGGCAATTTCGATAACGGTAAAGATCACCAGCGACGCAACAGCCAGGCTGATACAGAGCGAAAGCAAACGTTTGAGCGTGTACCGGATCATGGGGCCGAAAGTAGGCGCGCAATCCAACAGCGTCCAGCGCAGAAAAACCTTTTTAAGGCGAACGGCTTACCCGTCGCTCTCTTTTTGGTGAAGCGATTAGTTTTGGGGCAGGGGAACCAATTCGCGCTGCCCGGGGTTGGGTATGCAGAAACGAGAATTTAGGAGCTTAACGATGACCAACACATTTAAGACACTCGCTATTGCCGCCCTTATGGGTACCGTATCCGCACCAGCATTTGCTGCCGCACATGCTGACACCTCGATGACATGCGCCGAGTTCAACGAACTGTCGAAAGACGATCAGATGATGGTGGCTTCCGCTGCGATCGCAGAGATCGATGATGGTGACAACGGCGGTTCCATGGGCAACTCAGGCCGTGACACAGGTGATACAACCACCACCACTACTGTAACAGCAGCCGAAGCGACCGACGATGAGCCTGAAGAAGGTTCGCTGGAAGGTGACCTGAAAGCTGTGGACGACACCGGTGGTAACACTGCTGAATCCAACATGACGGCAGAGCCTATGGACGAAGCCGCGATGGAAGAGTTCATGGTTGTATGTAACCAGAACCTTGACGCCACCGTAGGTGAGGCCGCTGCTGGTCTGCCAGGCGACAAATAAGACTTAACCCTTTAGGGTTTTGCGGGCGGGTGCAGAAATGCGCCCGCCTTTTTTGTGCGATACAGTGTAGAATACAGTGACTATACCGCGTTTTAGGGTCAGGTGCGGGCCTCTGCCGTTGTCACTGTGTTACGGGTCCGAATGGCCTTGGTCGCCTGCTGCCGGGCCAGATCAGCGCTTGCTTGCAGGATCAGGCGCGAGGGGGTCTTGCCCTTGCCGCGCGCAGGCGCGCCGTGTTGGTTCAACACCTGTTTCTTTTTCAGGAACACGCGTGCTGTGGGGCCATAGACCTTGGCGACTTCTTCGCGGCTGACGCGCCCCGTGCCCAAGGCGGGCAGTACCTTGGAGAATGCCGCGCGATGCGGTTTGCTCATCTGCGTCAGCGCCATCGGGCCGGGGTAGAAGCTTTCCGACGGGACGTTCTCGGCAAAGATCACCTGATGGTCGTCAAACATCAGGTGAACGTAGGTGACCGATTTTTTGCCCTTGGCGATGCGCACGCCTTTGGCCGCGTCGGCAAGATGTTTGGCGCGGGCAAAGCTGTCGCCGCTCTGGCCGACCAAAACACCATGTTGCTGCGAGACCAAGAGATCCCGTTCGGCACCGAAAGTGCCACGTTTGATCAGCACGGGGTGCAGATGTGATCCCTTTTGCATTTGTTCGGCATCGTAAGACCGCGTGTTGATCCAGCGGATTTTCTGCGGGCCGTTGTCCATTGTGGTGACAAGATCGCCGACACGCAGGTCTTCGACCAAGACATCCCCGCGCGGCGTGCGGATGGCGGTGCCTTTGCCAAAGCAGACAACGCCGGTGTTGTCATAGGTAAAGTGCTGCGCCTGCACGCCGATGAACTTGAGCGACCCATCCTCGAACTTGGAATTATAGGTGTAATCCGTGGTCTCGAAGTTGGACTGATCCAGAATGCCATTGTCTTCATAGTCAGCGCGCAGATCGAAGATCTTGTCGTAGTAGCCGCTTAGATCAATGAAATCATTATTGGTGGTGTCGTCGTCATCCAGCGGGCCGGTATTGCCCGCGTTGAAATCGGTGATCGTGTCGTGACCGCCGGAGTAGACAAATACGTCATCGCCGTCGCCGCCTGTCAGCTGGTCGTCGTCCTGACCGCCGTCCAGCGTATCATTGCCGTCGCCCCCGATCAGGGTATCGCGGCCCGCGTCGCCATGTAGATTGTCGTCGCCACCGCCGCCGTCGATTGAATCATTGCCGTCGCCGCCGGACAAGCTGTTGTCCTGTGTCCCGCGCGCGGTGATGGTGTTGTCTTTGCTGTCGCCCTTGACCGACGCGGCAGAGTTCTCGAGCGCGACGTTTTCAAAGTTCAGCAGATCGCCACGGTCGCTCCCTGCGTGGTCCAGCCGGCTGGCGGCAAGATCGACGGTGTGGTCCGCCCCCAGCCCGCTGCCTGCGACATAGGTATCGATGCCATCGCCCGCGTCGATGACGGAGTTCGCGTCGTCCGCTGTGGTGCCCGCCTCGCGGATGATCCGGTCGTCGCCCGTGCCGGCGTCGATGTTATAGGCGCCATCACCAACCTTGATCGTGTCATCGCCTGCACCGGTATCAACCGCGACACCGCCAATGCTGGCATCCACATAATCCGATGAACTGGTCAGAACCAGCTTTTCAATCTCGGTGAAGGAAACGCTGTTGGGGCCTTCGGTCGCGGTGCCCGCCTCTGCGCCGGTATAGGTGACAGAGACACCGTTGCTCAGCGCGTCGAAGGTGACGACATCATAGTCCTTGCCGCCTTCGCCACCGGCGATTTTGTCGGTGCCGAAATCATCTTCCATGACAAACAGATCGGCGTCATCCCCGCCCGACATGGCATCATTGCCAGTGCCGCCCGCGATTGTATCGTGGCCCGTGCCACCCTCGATCCGGTCGTCACCGCTGCCGCCGGACAGGCTGTCATTGTCCGCCCCACCGGAAAGGCTATCATCCCCACCGTCGCCATAGATCGTATCGTTGCCAGCCCCACCGTCCAGCGTATCATTGCCCGCATCGGTCGCGCTGATGGTCGACATCTTGAGGTCGCCAACACGGATCGCGTGGCCGGTATCATCGGGGTCGTGGTTGTTATACTCGATCTCGATCCGCGAAACGGGGCCCGCGATATCGACCTGCAGGAAACCCGTCTTGGCATTGGTCGTGCCCCGCCCCGCATCCGTGCTGATGGCACGGCCGGTTTCGTCGTTCACGTCCAGCGTATCGCTATTGCCCGCCGTCAGATCGACAGGGATAAGATTGCCGTCGGCGTCATAGGCGCGCACGATGACTTCATCCACGAAGCCATAGGCCTGATCGATGTCGAAAATACCGAAGGTGACATTGCTCACCTCGTCCGACACGCCGCTGTCCAGCGACGAGAAGTCGATGCTCATCTTCGCGGTATTCGGGTCCGACCCCTCCGCACCGCCAAGGATACGGATCGACGAACTGTCGCTTAGTTCGTTGTAGTCATACAGCGGGTCGTTCCGCTCCATCGTGGCAGAGCGGAAGTTCTCCCCCTGATCCACGGACATCGTGACCTGGATATTGCCGGACGAGGTGACCCCGGTGATACCACCCGTGACGCTAACGCCGTCCTCGATATTCTGGTTGGCCCAAGAAAACGTCGTTTCTTCGGTGGTGTCGGCGTCGCCGTGGAGGCGGTCGTCGCCGTCATTGCCTGCGATATAGTCATTTCCCGCGCCGCCCAGAATCGTGTCATCGCCCGACCCGGCCGAGATTTTGTCGTTGCCCGCGCCCAGCTTTACCGCGTTGCCGCTGTTGTCCACCTCGTCCGCTTGCGCGTCCGTCGATCCCACACGCATGGAATCATCACCCGACGTCCCATCAACGGTGCCATCCGGCGCAACATAGTCGGCATCGACGCGGCTGGCGTACATCATCGACTCGTTTGAAGAGACAGTGTTGAACGTGATGGAGTCGATGGGCCCCGCCTCAAGCGCGGATTGGTAATCGGAGGAGCTGGCAGCCGGCGCAAGAAACAGGTCGCCGTTGGTAGATTGGAAGACAATCGCCGTCACGGTCGCCTGGGAACCGTCGGCGTAGGTCAGCGTCGCGGCATAGGAAGCGATGGCGTCAAAGTTCTGGCTGTTGCCATCGTCGATGCGGAAGGTATCAGACCCGTTTTCCCCACTGTTATCAGTAGAGTATGTGCCGCGTGCAGTATTTCCATACCCCCGCGCCCCCGGCGAGAAGGATTTGATGTTGTTGTAAAGCGGGCTGTTGGCACCCCCAAAGGTTTCCCCCTCCAGCGAGCGTGCGTTTTCGCTGATCTGGTTTCCCTCGGTCGTATCGATACGACCGACATTCCCAAGGTAGAAAACGTTAAATCTGGTTGCCATTGTTACAGCCCTCAACATCTTTGAACCGGTGGCAGGCCCGTGGCCCGCGTCCTGTGTATTGTTGTGGGTACGGGGACAATGTGGCGTCACTTTGACCGGAAACAAAAACAATGTGGCCATGTTTCTATGCTTTTGATCGAAACAATACACAGTCTGGTAAGGATCAACGCCAAGCGCACAGCGGGGAAACGCGGGGGGCAGGGCCTATGCGCCGCGATGTGATCAAATGGTCTAAAATGCCGGGTATTTAGAGATGTGACCGAAGTGCACGGTAAAAGCGGCGTGAACTTGCAGCGGCCATAGGGCGGGCTTGCTGAAGGTTGACCGCAGAGGTTTTGCCCTAGTCGACTGAAAATAAAGGAGTTTATCTGTCTTTCCCCCCTCGGGGCTGATCTCTTGCTCGGTTTAAACCCATCGGGCAACAGGGCACCCCTGACCCCGTACCGCGCCGCCATGCAGACTCCGCGCCTCAATTCCGCCGCATGAATGCCGCCGCAGCGCCTCAAGCCTCTGTCGAAGGTGAATGCACCCCCAGCATCCCCGCCGGGTTCATCAACCAAAGGAGCTTTCCGTGCCACATCATGCCCCCCCTGAGCCCAAGACCGGCCTTTGGCACATTACCGGTGCCGCGATGGCCGCGATGTTCTGCTTGTTTGCGCTGCTTGGGGGATGGGCCGCGACAACACAGATTTCGGGGGCGGTGATCGCGACGGGGCAGATCGATGTGGCGGGCAAGCCCAAGGTGATCCAGACGGTGGATGGCGGCGTATTGGCAGAGTTGCCGGTCAAGAACGGGGATATCGTCAAGGCGGGGCAGGTCTTGGCGCGGTTTGATGCCACGATCTTGCAGATTGACCTGCGCATGGCGCGCGCCCGTCTGGCCGAGGCAGCGGGTCTGCGTGCCCGTCTGGAGGCAGAGCGTGACGAAAGCCCCGCCCCCCGTTTCGATGCCATTGATCTGCCGCCAAAAATCGGCGCGCTGGATATGTCGCAAGCGCAGGCAGGGCAGGCCGCGATATTCGAGGCGCGGGCCCAGATGCGCGCGGGAATGCGCGCCCGTATGGCCAGTGATCTTGCCGATGTCGAAACCCAGGCCACGGGCCTTAACGGCCAAATCTCTGCGCTGGAACAACAACTTGCCATCCTCACGACAGAGCTGCGCAGCCTCACGCGCTTGGTTGAAAAGGGGCTGGCCCCGCAGGTCCGTTTGTCGCAACTACAGTCCACGCGGGCCGGTTTGCGCGGTGACCTTGCCGCGCGGCGGGCGGATCTGGCGCGGTTGATCCACCAACGCTGGACGCTCAAGCTGGAAAGCCTGCAAGCCGATCGCCGGTTTCAGGAACAGGTCGCGCTGCAACTGCGCGAGGTCACTGCCGAAGTTCAGGAACTGACCCTGTCGATCCTCACCCGCCAGGCGCAGCTTGACCGTATCGCCCTTCGGGCCCCCGTCGACGGGATGGTGCACGAACTGCGCGCCACGACCGTTGGCGCGGTTGTTGGGGCGGGTGCGACCTTGATGGATATCGTGCCGCAGCAGTCAAAGTTCGAATTCGAGGTGCAGGTCGATCCGCGCTCGATCAATCTGGTACGCTATGATCAGCCTGCCACCCTCGTGCTCACCGCCTTTGACCCGCATACGACCCCGCAACTGACCGGCAGCGTTTACAGCATCTCTCCGCAAGTGGTGGTGGACCCGCGCAATGGCGACAGCTTTTATCGGGTCATTCTGGATATCCCCCGTACCGAGCTGGACCGTCTGCCAGCCTCCGTCCGTTTGGTCCCCGGTATGCCGATCGAGGCGTTTTTGAAGACCAAAGACAGAACCGTGTTGAGTTATCTGGCAGAGCCTATCAGCAGCCAGCTGCGCCGGGGGTTCCGCGGCTCCTGAGACCTCGACGTTAGCGAAATCTTTACCATCTTCGCGTCTTAAGAGGGGATGAACACACCGTCCGCCCCGCCCGGCATCACTGTCGTGATCCCCCATCTCAACCAACACAACGCCCTTGCGCGTTGCCTTGCCGCGCTGGACGCGGGCACATGCAAGCCAGCCGAGGTGATCGTCGTCGACAATGGCTCCGCCCGGTCACCGCAAGGAGTTGTTAACGATTACCCATGGGTATCCCTGATCCACCAGCCGATCCCCGGCCCCGGCCCCGCACGTAACCTTGGCGCGGCGCAGGCACGGGGCGATGTGCTTGCCTTTCTCGACGCCGATTGCCTGCCCGACGCGCATTGGCTGGCGCATATTGCCGCGCATATGGCGCGCGATCCCCATAGGATCCTTGGCGGTGATGTCCGTATCGAACGTAAAGGGCGCAGGCTGGACCCCGCGACCGCATATCAAGCGATTTTTGCTTATCGGATGGACCGCTACATCGCGCAGCAGGGGTTCACGGGGACGGGCAATCTGATCGTGCATCGCAAGGTGTTCGACGCGGTCGGCCCGTTCAAGGGCCTCCACCATGCCGAGGACCGCGACTGGGGCCAGCGCGCCACCTTTGCCGGATATCGCATAGGCTTCGCCGCCGATCTGGTTGTCTATCACCCGCCGCATACGGCGACGGGCCTGCGGCTGAAATGGGACAGGCAGCTTGCCCATGACTGGGCGCGATGTACCGGCCTTGGCGGCCGGATCCGGTGGGCGATAAAGGCGCTGCTGCTTATTCCGTCACCGCTATGCGCTGTGGCAGAGGTTGTGAGCAGCCCCCGCATCAAGGGTGCGCGCAACCGTGTGATGGCGTTGATCGGGCTGACGTCTATCCGGCTTTACCGCGCGCGACGGATGCTGTCGCTGCTGCGGGGCCATGACCCCGAACGGCTTTTGCACCGGTGGAACCGCATTGACCTGCCCTGACATCAGATGCGCAACAGGGGGTGGACCGTGATCCGGTCCTTTGGCTTTCTGCTGTCCGGCAACGCCTGCGCCGCGGCGATCTTGCTGCTGCGCACGGTGGTGGTGTCGCGCCTGATCAGCCTCGAAGATTTCGGGATCGGCACAAGCCTCGTGCTCGCGCTTGCTATGATAGAGATGCTGACCGCGCTTGGCTTTCAACAACAGATCGTCAATGCGCCCAAGGGGGATGACGCGGATTTCCATAGCGCGCTGCATGGTGTGGCGCTGATACGTGGCATGATCGGGGCGGTGGCACTGTTCCTTCTCGCGCCGCTTCTGGCGCATGCCTTTGGGGTGTTGCAGCTATCATGGGCGTTTCAGCTGATCTCTGTGGTGCCGCTGTTACAGGGGGGGATGCATCTGGACGTCTATCGCCAGACCCGTCACCACAAACATCGCGCCGCAATAGGGATCGCGCTGCTGCCGCCGCTGGGGTCGTTGGCCGCGCTGCTGCCCCTATCGCGGATGTTCGATGACTTCCGCATCATGCTTTTTGCCGTGTTGGTGCATATGGCGCTGGGCACGCTCATGTCTCACGCAGTTGCGAAACGCCCTTATCGGCTGCGGTTTGATCGGACCATTATGGTCCAAAGCATGCAGTTCGGCTGGCCCCTCATGGCAAGCGGGGCGGTGATGTTTCTGGTGTTCAATGGCGAACGCGCCATCGTCGGGCGTCTTCTGGGGCTAGAGGCGCTGGCCCTGTTTTCCATGGCCGTATCGCTAACACTGACCCCGTCGCTGGTCCTGATGCGCAGCACGATGAGCCTGTTTCTACCCCGCCTGTCAGCCAGCACCGCGCGCCAGGAATTTCGGGCCCAGGCGATCACCACGATCCAAAGCCATATCGTGCTGGCTGCGGGAATGGTCATGGCAGTCAACCTGCTTGGCGGTTCCTTCGTGCACCATGTGTTGGGCGATAAATACCGCGCTGTGCTGCCCCTGCTGACGCTCTTGACGGCGGTTCAGGCGTTGCGGGTGGCCAAAGGCGGGTGTGCGATTGTCGCGCTGGGCGAAGGGTATCGCAAGACCGAGCTTTTGACGGACCTGTTGCGTATCACGTTCCTACCCCTCGCGGCATGGGGTGTGCTGCAAGGCGCAAGCCTGCCCCATGTGGTGCATATCGCAGGACTGGGCGAAGCCGCGGGGCTGATGATTGCGCTGCTCTGGATGCACCGCGTGCAACGGGTGCCGCTCCGGCCATTGGCCCTGCCGCTGATCTGTATGGTCGCGCTATTGGCTTGGGCGGTTTTCACGCAGGACCAGCCGACGGGGTTTCGGGCCGCAGGCTTTGTTCTGTTGCTGGCCGGTCTGGCGATGGTGCTGCCTGACGTCCGCAGACTGATGATTAAGAAAGGAGCATCCGATGGGATGGAGTCCAAGGCGATACAGCACCGTTAAGAAGACTTTGACCGCACAAGTGACATGCCGCGGCCAAAGCAACTGCAGCCGTTCACCATGAAGAGACGCGCCAAGCCGCCCCGTCTGTCCGAGCTTGCCATCGGGCGGGACAACCACTTTAACCTCATTCGCTTTCTCGCGGCGGTGGCGGTGTTGGTCTCTCACGCGTGGCCGCTCGCGCTTGGGCGCGGCACGGTTGAGCCTTTGAAAACAGCGCTTGGCTATTCGCTGGGGGAGCTGGCGGTTTTTGTGTTCTTTGGCCTGTCCGGCTTTTTCATCGCGGGCAGCTACGACCGGCAGGGGTCTGCCTTGTCCTTTGTCACGGCGCGGGCCGCGCGTCTGCTGCCGGGGTTGGCCGTGTCCATCTTGATCGTGGCGCTGATCATGGGGCCGCTGGTCAGCGGGTTAGACGCGGGTACGTATCTGTCGCATCCCGATACGGCGCGGTTTATCGTGCAAAATATACTCTTGTTTAAACCACAATATACCTTGCCGGGCGTGTTCACGACGAACCCCTATCCCACCGTAGAGGGGTCGATTTGGACGCTCGCGCATGAGGTCGCCTGCTATGCACTTATCCTGTTCGTCGGCCTTGTCGGGGCCCTGTCCCGCCGGCGGGTGATGGCGGTGCTCTTGGCGCTATACCTGATTGCGTGGGCAGTCGCGCCGTATCTCGGCGACCTCATTCATCCGCGCCTACAGCAAACGCGGCTGCTGTCCTTGCCCTTTGTTTTCGGGGCCTCCTGCTGGATCTGGCGCGATTATATCCCCTTGCGGTGGCCCTTCGTCGTTGGGTTGATCGTCCTGACATGGGCCGTGCACGCTACGGTTTTTGCTTTTCCAATGCTTGCACTGGCTGTGACCTACACCAGTCTCTGGGCCGGGTATTGCAAGCTGGGCCCCCTGCTGATGTTCAATAGGGTCGGAGATTATTCATACGGTATATATATTTACGCGATGCCGCTGCAGGGGTTTGTGGTTTGGGTGTGGGGTGACATGACGCCGGCGCTGAACATTGCGCTGGCCTTGCCGTTGACGTTGCTTTGCGCGGTATCGTCCTGGCACTGGATTGAACGGCCCGCGCTGACCTTCGCGCGGGAGGGGCAGCGCGGGTCTTTGATCACGCGGAGGATAGCACCGCGCCGATAAAGCCGCTATCGCCCAATGTATTTCCCACAAGGTCGCTCCCATAGGGGGCCTGCGCGGGTGATACTTTGGGCAGATCGGACAGTGCGTCGGGGCGGTAGTCACCGCTGCCCGTGTTGCTGCCGGTGTGAGAGCGGTCGTCGACCCAAGGCGAGGCGATATGTGAAACCTCACCGATCGACGGCAGTTCCCCCAGCCACGAGGACGGGCCATAGCCGGGTTCATTACTTGACCCTGCGATTGCGACATTATGCGACCATCCAACCTTGTACCGCGCTGGCCAGTTGCCGGTAAGGGAGGTTTCGCCGGAAAATACATCGCTTTTGATATTGATGCGGTGAAACAGATTGTTCCGGAAAGAGCCCGACTTCGCCACGTTCTCGCTGCCGTCCAGATACAGCAAATTCGCGCGTTCCCCCGCGATGGTATTGTTGTGCACAACGATGTTTTGGGCTGCATTTGTGTCGCTGTCAGCGTTCAATCGCAGCGCCGCATTTGTGGAGCTCCCCCAGCTTTCCACGATGTTCCCTACAAAAGCAAAGCCCCGTTCTTTGATTTCGGCGCTTACGGAAACGATTGCATTGGTCGCGCTGCCATTGCTGAATGTGTTCCACCCTAAAAACGTGCCGGTCATGGCAGGCCGGTTGCCAATCGGCGCCCGGAGGGTAAATTCGTCAAGCCCCGAACAGCCGAGCGCCTGATAGGTGATTGTTCCGGCACAGCTTTTGCAGCCGATCGCGGTGACCATGATTGCTTCGGTCGAAAATGAATTACCCTGGTGTGGATCTTCGTTGGGCACGACGGAGCAGTTGATTTGTACAAAGCGCCCCACCCGGTAAACCCAAGCGCCGTAGCTGCCGAATCCGTTGGCGTCCCAAAGACAGTTCTTTGTTATCAAAAGATTGCCTGCCGAGTCCGCACCACTGTCCAGAAACACCGTGTTCGCCCCGCCTTTCTGCAAAGTGACATCACAAATCTTGAGGTGCGTTGGTATGCCGTTGAACCGATTGACTCCACCGTCCGTTAAGATCGTGGTATCCCGTTTGGACGGGTCTTCAGCCCTGATACACAAGGGCAGCTGTGCCGAGCGACCGGCAGCCTTGAAAGGCGTTAGGATATGCGCCCCCTCTGCCAGTAAAATCGTTCCACCCCCTGCATCATCCACCCGCCCAAAATGCGCGGCATTGAATTCCTTGATCGCGTTAGCCGCGGCCGCGATTGACGCAAATGGGGCGGCAATGGCATCTGCGCGCGAAGACGCAGCCTGACCCGTCGCATCGTCGCCCGTGGTTCCATCGACTTGGGCATAACATGCCCCATACCCGCCGCTCGTGTCGTTCAGCATCCGAAGCGTCGTCAGGTTGGGGGACGGATATTCATCGGCGTCGGCACTGATGGAAAAGGCGTCCCCCACCCATGGGTAGATGGTGGCATCTACAGTCAATAAATCCTCCTGGGCCAAGCCTAATAGATCAACCGTCGCTGCATAATGCGGAACATGGAGCCCCGACGCCTCAAATCCAAGACTGCTTTGCGACGACACAAGCTGCGATGCTTCGTTGCCAAGCGTATCGCGGACGATGAACCGCACCGCCGCGACGGGTTGCCCCTGTTGGGCATATGCGTGGGCAACTGCCAGCCTTAGTATATGTGCATCATCTTCTACCCTCTCACGGTCGTGGTTTAACCACATGGCAATAGGCCGGGGCGCTGGCCTTGTGCTGTGATTGATTGCACCGTTGATAGTATCGCCCGCGTAAACAAAGTCTGAACACGCGACTGTCTTGTCAGTAAAATTTGAATGATCTGGGTAGGGCTGCCTGACACGGCTGGTGAGCTGCACAACCGAAGCCTTGCTGACAGCCGTCGCCGCCGTATCAAAACCGCGCCGGTTCACGGTCACATTCCGCGCCTCGGAAGTGGTGGAAAACGACGGCATATCTCGGTGCTCGGCCCGCCAACCATCTGCAAGAATTTCCGTGACGGGCGAAATCTTTAGCGGCAGCGACCCCGCCATCGTTTGCCCCAGTTTCATGCCCAGTCCGAGTGTCATCTGCATAGTCCATACCTTGCGATCAGAATTCGTAGGCATCGATACATATCAACCTCGCTGAACCGTTGCATTCGCAGGGAAAGAGGCGGAGGGCGGGTTAATCTTCACGCAATATTAAATGTTCAGCCCAATGGTGGTGGCACCGCCGATTCTTCTTACGAAAGGACAGATATGATTTGGACGTGAACCATATATACGCGACGGACCAGCACCGCTCTCTCAAGCGCATACGGCTATATCATCAACAGCCGGTATCACGGGTTGTGCTCGTGTATTTCGGGCTCCTGCTGGTGCCCGTCGGCTTCAATTTAGGGTCGGTCTATATGACCGGGACCAAGGCGTTGTTAGCAGTGCTGATTATTCCGCTAAGTCTCCGCCTGTTTTGCGGCCACTTCGGGCGTGTTTTGTTGACAGATGTTCTGTTCTTTATGCATTTTCTCTGGGTTTCGCTGGCCTTGGCGGTCAACAACCCGGTGGAAGCGACCCAGAATGCAGGCTCAATCGGGGTCGAGTTTCTAGGCGGGTATTTGATCGGGCGCGCCTTTATCCGAGACAGACACAGCTTTGCCGCAGTGATTAAGATCCTCACAGGACTGATCGTGCTATGCTTCCCTCTGGCCTTGATAGAGTCGCAAAGCGGGACATCTGTTCCCATTGAGCTGTGGAAGATGACCGGGCTTACGACCCCGGTGGATCTGGCGATTGATCGCCGCATGGGACTGGAGCGGGTGCAACTTTCGTTCGAGCATCCAATTCACTGGGGCTTGTTTTGTACAATCGCGACGTCCCTGTACTTTATCGGACTGGCGGGACGGCACAGCTTGGGTCTGCGGTCTGTGGTTATGACGGTGATTTGCGCCAGCTGTTTCCTATCGCTGTCCAGCGGCGCGCTGCTGGCGGCAATCGTGCAGATAGGGCTGATATTCTGGAGCTTCCTATGTCGCAGGATCGGGCGACGATGGCTAATCCTCTCAACCTGTTTTGTTATTTTTTACGTCGTGATTGATCTGCTTTCCAATCGAACCCCGATCCAAGTTTTCATGAGCTATGCGACATTTTCTGCCGAAAGCGCCTATTGGCGGTCCGCTATTTTCGAATGGGGCATGACCAATGTCTGGAGCGCGCCTGTATTTGGACTTGGGCTAAACGATTGGCTCAGGCCGGTTTGGATGCACACCTCGAGTATCGATAATTTTTGGCTATTTATCGCGATGCGTTTCGGATTGCCGGCGTTCACTTTTTTGACAGTCGGCTATGGCTATGCGCTCTGGCGTGTCGGGCGCAAAGATTTCACCATGGATCGGACCCTAGCGGCGCTACGGCTAGGCTGGATACTCTGCTTTGCCGGGCTCACGCTCACGCTGTCGACGGTGCACATTTGGGGCAGCATCTATGGTTTCGTATTCTTCATATTTGGGGCAGGACTGTGGATGTTGGATGCGAAGCCGCGATCCCCGCAGAATGAACGTACAATTTGAAATATTGATCCTTTTCGGATTTGCCAATTTTTCCACTTTGTAAAGGAAATCACCCTACCACAGAAGTCAGGCCGCAGGGGGATGCCGGCCATGACGACTGATTGGTTTGGGGGAAGTGCAACGTGCAGACGCACAACATCTATGCCGCCGCGTTGCGATCACAGCTTGGGGGGATTGTGCTGCTTTTTGTGGTCAGTGGGTTGATCAACATCCTGCTGCTCACAGGATCGATTTACATGATCCAGATATATGACCGCGTTTTGCCTAGTGGGTCAGTGGTCACGCTGATGGGGCTCTTCGGAATTGTGCTGCTTCTCTATTGTTTCTTCGGGCTTTTTGACCTGATCCGGCAACGGCTTTTGGCCCGTCTTTCGGTGCGTTTGGACCTAGCGATTGGGGCTGAGTGTTTCGCGGCTTGGATCAGCAATGATGAAAAGAACAACGTACCGGCAAGCGCACAAGAGCCCCTGCAACAACTGGGGGACATTAGACGGCTGCTGTCTAGTGCCGCATTCGTAAGTGTCTGTGATATGCCGTTCGTGCCGATCTTTTTGCTGGCCCTTTACATCATTCACCCTTGGTTGGGGGCGATGGTTCTGGGCGGCGTGGCGTTGGCTTGTGCCGTGATGGCAACGGGCCGCTATTTGACGCGCAACACGATCAGCATCTCTGCAAATCAGGATCTTACCCTCGCTGATATGTCCTATCACAGTCGCCGTCTGGCGGAGCCGCTGCGCGCCATGCGTATGCAAGATGATCTTGCCACATATTGGCGTGGGCTTCAGCGCAGCAGTCTGGCGTGGCACCAGCGCCTGCATGCCCCGCCGGATGCGCTGGCATCGTTCAGCAAATCGTTCCGTCTGATGTTGCAATCCTCGATCCTGACAGTCGGGGCCATATTGGTCATTCAGGGCCAAATCTCGGCGGGGATGATTATGGCCGCTTCGATCTTGGCGGGGCGCGTTC
Source organism: Sulfitobacter sp. UBA1132 (assembly GCF_002311545.1). Taxonomy (NCBI): domain Bacteria; kingdom Pseudomonadati; phylum Pseudomonadota; class Alphaproteobacteria; order Rhodobacterales; family Roseobacteraceae; genus Sulfitobacter; species Sulfitobacter sp. UBA1132. Next base: position 112,677 of record NZ_DCAN01000004.1, read on the forward strand.
TGGCCCCTATCGACCAGATGATCAGCGGCTGGCGGGGGGTTGCCTGCGGTTGGTCCGCGCACCGCCACCTGCACCGACATTTTTCACAGAATATCCCGGCGCGCGAGGGGGTTGCATTGCCTGAACCAAAGGGCCGGATTTCTTTCACCGCCGTTTCCCACGGGATCGAGGGGCGGGCGGAAAACGGGCTGAAGGATGTCTCTTTTGACCTGTCACCGGGGGATGGGCTGTGCGTGCTTGGCGGGCCAAATGCGGGCAAAAGCATATTGGCAAAACTGGCCGTTGGCGTTGCGGCTCCTACAACCGGTGAGGTTCGGTTTGATGCCGTTAACCTGGTCCGATGGCCTTCCGCGCAGATCGGCCCTGCGATCGGCTATTTGCCCGATACCATTGATCTTCTGCCCGCGACGATTTTCGATAATATTTCCAGATTTCGCCCCGATACCACGGGTGCGCAGGTGATCGCCGCTGCGAAGCTGGCCCGTGTACACCACGCCATTATGGCTCTTCCGGATGGGTATATGAGTGTTGTGAGCGGCGGTGGGGGATCCTCGTTAACCCAAGGGCAGATACAGCAGATCGGGCTGGCGCGGGCTTTGGTCTGCAATCCGGCGCTGGTTGTGATGGATGATCCGCTGCGGTCGCTTTTCAGCTGTCCCGATGCTGAACAGATCGTGGCAGAGGTCGCACGCCATATGCGTGATCGGGGTAGCACGGTGGTGATCACGGCGCGCCAGCCCTGTGCAATTTCGGCGTTGAACAAAGTGCTAGTATTGTCCGAGGGGCGGATAAGGCAGTTCGGCTTGACCAGTGATATCTTCGGGCGCGCTTTCCCTACGCGGGTGGCGGCGAAGGTTCAGACACTGCCGATCTTGGGCAATGGCACACCACGGGCGAGCGGGGGGTAATCATATGGTATAAAAAAGGGGCATTGCGCACGACCCAAGCCCCCTTCTATCGCTTTCTTCAAATGTCGCCCTATTCGGACCAAGAAACACCGGTAAGGTCGACAGCCTGCGTCGGGGCATTGCGCCAAAGGCCGGTCAGACGTGCCTTTGCAACGGACAGTGACGCCAGTTGGAACAGGAAACCGTTGACGTGATCTTGGGCGATCATGGTCTGCGCCTCGCCCAGCAACGCGTTGCGTGCTTCCGGGTCGGTGGTCGTGTTCAGCTTGGTCATCAAAGTCTGAAAATCGGGGTTGTCATATTGGAAATAGTAATCAGGGTTGGCGTAGATGCCAATATCCATCGGTTCGGTGTGACTTACGATTGTCATGCCGAAGTTCTTTCCCTTGAACACCGTCTCAAGCCATTGGGCCCATTCGACATTGTTGATCTTGGCGGTGATACCAACCTCGGCCAGCTGCGCGGCGATGATCTCTCCGCCGCGGCGGGCGTAGGAGGGGGGCGGCAGGTCCAGCGTGGTCTCGAACCCGTTGGCAAAGCCGGCTTCGGCCAGCAACGCCTTGGATTTTTCGATGTCATGCAGGCTCAGCGCGGTTTGATCGACATAGGCCGGGTTATGGGGCGCGAAATGCGTACCGATGGGCGTGCCGTATCCGAACATCGCACCGTCAATAATGGCTTGACGATCAATGGCATGGGCGACGGCAGCGCGGACCTTGGGGTCATCAAACGGCGGCTGTTTGTTGTTCATCGCCAGAATGGTTTCGCCCTCGGTAGAACCGACAAGCACTTGAAACCGCGGGTCCGCTTCGAATTGCGGCAGGTTCTCGGGCGCGGGGAAGCCGGCGAAGACATCAACATCTTCGGCCATCATCGACGCGAACGCGGCGGTCGGGTCAGAGATGAATTTGAACGTGGCGATATCCAGCGCGGCCGGGGTCCCCCAGTAGTTCGGGTTCTTCTCGATGCGGATATTGTCGCCCTGGGTCCAGCTGGTGAATTTGAACGCGCCGGTGCCGATGGGCAGTTGCTTGATATTGTCGATGCTTTCGGGTGCCACGATCACCGCGTCGCCCCATGCGAGGTTGAACAACAGGTTGCCGTCCGGCTCTGACAGTTTGATTTCGACGGTCGACGGGTCGACGACTGTCACCTCCGAGATCGCGCCAAACAGCGCCTTTTGGGCATTTGCACTGTCTTCGGCATTGATCCGGTCAAGCGAGAATTTGACGTCGGCGGCATCCATCGTCGTTCCGTCGTGAAAGGTCACGCCGCTTTGAAGTTTGAACGTATAGGTCAGGCCATCGTCAGAGATTTCCCACGATTGCGCCAGCCCGGGCACGACCGATCCGTCGCCCATAAAGCGGGTCAGCCCTTCGAAAACGTTGGAATAGAGCACCTGATCAATGGCCCCTGCCGCAGCGCTGGTCGGGTCCAGATGCGGTGGCTCAAGTTGCATCGCGACGGTGATGTCGTTTTTCGCGGCGACGCCGGTGGCCATCAGCGCGGCAGCGCAGGTGCCTAGAATACGTTTGCGAAGATGGGCCATGGGTGTCTCCTGTTGGCAATAAGGAAAATGTTAACCAGTTCTGTCAGGTTTGACCAGCGTCGGGATGCTGTCGCAATTATCGGTTGTACCCAGCCTGTGCGCGGTTTATGCGCCGTTTTTTGAGGTTTTGAAGGGGCGCGCCATGGCTACGATGTCACCCACTTTGGGTATCGATTTCGGAACGTCCAACTCTGCCGTGGGGTATGCAGTAGACGGTGTGCCGCATTTGATTAACGTCGAGGCGGAGCAGAACACGCTGCCGACCGCGCTGTTTTTCGATAATGAGGAAAAGCGGATCATCTATGGTCGCGGTGCCCAAGAGGCGCTGATCGGCGGCGACGACGGGCGCTATATGCGTGCGCTCAAAAGTCTGCTGGGCACGCCCTTGATGCGCGAAAGTCGGGTTCTGTTGGGCAAACGCATGGATTTCATCGCCATCGTGGCGCGCTTTCTGGCCGAGCTGAAGACGAAGGCAGAGCGCACCACCGGCCAGCAGTTTGATCGGGCGCTGTCAGGGCGGCCTGTGATGTTCCACAGTGCCGATCCGGCGCGGGACGCGCAGGCGTTGGTGGATTTGACCGAATGCTATATGCAAGCCGGGTTCAAACAGGTCCGCTTCATGCCCGAACCCGAGGCTGCGGCCCTGGCCAATCGTGCCGTGCTTGAGCCCGGCGATCTGGGGCTGATCGTCGATATCGGGGGCGGTACGTCTGATTTTACGCTTTTCCGGCAGGAAGGTGACGCGGGCATTCATATCCTCGCCAGCAAAGGGGTGCGCATTGGCGGGACCGACTTTGACCGCGAGCTGAGCCTTCAGCATGTGATGCCGCATCTGGGGATGGGCAGCCAGATCAAACATGTGTTCGGCGATGAAACCCACGCCGCCCCTCATGCGGTCTTTGCCGATTTGGCGACGTGGCAGAAAATCCCGTTCCTTTACACCCGCGAACAGCGTCGCGCGGTCGAGGATCTGGCGAAATACGCGGTAGAGCCGACGCTGCTGAACCGACTGCAGCGTGTGTTGGAGGATGAGCTGGGCCACGATATGGCCTTCGCGGTAGAGGCCGGCAAGATCGCGGCGAATGACCCCGATGCCAGCGCCCCGCCGCAGATCGACCTGAAGATCGTGGAGCGCGGGCTGACGGTCCCACTGCCACCGGCGATGATGGCGGCGAGTTTGGCGCAGATGGCGACCGAGATCGCGCAGGTTGCGACTGATCTGACGGCGCAGGCAGAGGTAAATCCCGACGCCGTGACCAAGCTGATCTTTGTCGGCGGGTCCAGCCTGATGGACGTGATCGACCGTGCCATGCGCGATGCATTTCCGCAGGCCGAACTGCACCGCGGGGCCGCGATGACCGCGATCGTCGACGGTCTGGCAATCGCCGCGCCACACGCCTTTGCTGAAGGCTGAGGGCCTTAGTCTTTCGGAAGCAGCAGCGTCTCCAGCGCGGCCCCCATCACGCAGGCGCTATCGACCATATCGTCGATGCCGATATATTCATCCGGCTTATGCGCCAGCTCTAGCAGGCCGGGGCCATAGGCGATGCAATTCTTGAGCTTGCCGATCCGGTCGATGTGTTTCTGGTCGTATGACCCGGGGGAGGCGACGTATTCAGGCGCTTTGCCCATGATATCCTCGATCGCATGGGCGACGGTTTGCACGACCGGCGCATCGCGGTCGGTCATCGACGGCAGGACCGAATTCAGCTCTGTCAGCTCGTAGTCAAAATCGACCCGCGTTTCGCGCAGACCTTCCAGCAGGGCGCGCACTTCGCCGCGCACCTGATCCAGCGGTTCTTCCAGCAAAAAGCGCCGGTCAATGGTGATGCGGCAGCTGTCTGGCACGCAATGGGCCGGTAGCCCGTCGAAATCCGGGTCGTTTTCCTTTTGCCCACCGTGGATCGAATTGATGTTCATCGTCGAACTACGCGCCCCTTCGGGGACCACGGGCATGTCTGTGTGACGGGCGGCCATGGCGGGGAACAGCTTGTTTTCGAACTCGGAGAGCACTGCGCCCATGTGGCGCACGGCACAATCGCCCAGAAACGGCATGGAGCCATGGGCGATCTCGCCCTTGGTTTCGATCTCGGCCCACCAGCCGCCCCGATGCCCCAAACAGATACGGTCTTTTTGCAGCGGTTCGGGGATGATCACATGTTGCACGCGGTCCGGGTTGAAATGCCCGTGCTCGGCCAGATAGGCGACACCGCCGTAGCCGCCGGATTCCTCGTCCGCTGTGCCCGAGATTTCGATTGCGCCGCTGAAATCGGGGTGCTGTTCGATAAAGGTCTCGGCCGCGATGATAGAGGCCGCCAGCCCGCCTTTCATATCGCAGGTGCCGCGCCCGTAAATCTTGCCGTCCGAGATTTCGGCCCCAAAGGGATCAAACGTCCAGCCGGCCCCGACCTCGACCACATCGGTGTGGCTGTTGAAGTGGACACATTCGCCCGCCCTGCGCCCTTCGCGGCGGGCGATGATGTTCCAACGGGGGTATTTCTCGCTATCGCCGGGGGTACCAAAGGCGCGGATCAGCTGCGTCTCGAACCCGTGCTTGCGCAGGCGGGTATCAAGGTATTCGCAGATCAGCCGATAGTCCTGACCCGGCGGGTTAAGCGTCGGGATGCGGATCAGATCTTGGGTCAGCGCGATCAGATCGTCACGCTTGGCGATAATGGCGGTAGAGAGAGTGCTTGTCATACCGCCATGTTTGAACGGGCGTTCATATATGGCAAGCGAAGTCTGCAGTTGCCCCGTCGGATTCGAGTTTATTTTGCAAAATGAAGCCGCAACCGGGCATTTATGCGGCGATGTCTTTCATCGCCGTGAGCAGGGCGCGGACTTCGTCCATGGAGTTGTAATGGCAAAGCGACACACGCACCGCGGCATCAAGCCCGAGCGGGGTCAGGATGTTGCCGGAGTAGTGATCCGCCTTGCGCACATGGGTCCGGATGCCTTGGGCGTTGAGTTGGGCCACGATATCCGCCGCGGGCAGGGCGTCGAGCGTGAAGGACACAAGCCCCTCGCGGTCGGGGTTGTCGGTGCCGCCCAGGATCGTGACGCCCGCCAGATCGGCCAATCCGGCGAGGTTTCCCGTGCCGAACAGCAGCGCATTGGTCAGCTGTTGTTCGTGGTCGTGGATCGCAGCGGCGGCGGCCTCTATCCGCGCGCGGGGGGCTGTGGCGTCTGACACCTGGCTGCCGAGCCAGTCGAAATAGCGCACCACATCCGAGAATGTCGCATAGGCGCCCGTGTCACGGGTGCCCATTTCCCAATTCCCTGCGGGACCGTTCGCCAGTGTCTCGATCGGCAGCGCGGTAAGACGCTCGGACGCCCAGGCAATGCCATAGCCGTGGCGCGAGAACAGTTTGTACGGAGAGATGACATAGCCGTCGATGTCATAGCTGGAGATGTCGATATGCCCGTGGCTGGCGTGCTGGATGCCGTCGACAAAGATATAGGCGTCGGGGGCGATCGCGCGGATCGCGGCGCTGATGCCCGCCACATCATTGGCGATCCCCGTCACGGGGGAGGTGTGCAGGATCGTGGCAACCCGTACCTCTGGGGTCATCAAAGCTGCGTAGGCGTCGGGCGTAACCTGACCTGTCGCGTTATCGTGGGGCACGCTGATATAGGGTTTGCCCGCCACATTGGCCCAGTGTTGCGCCGCGCTGCGCGAGGCGGGGTGTTCCACGGTGGACCCGATGACGGCACCCGGGGCGCTGCCCATGACTGCTGTCCGGATCAGGCGGAACGACAGCTCTGTCCCGCTTTCGCCGACAAAGAACTGCCCGTCAGGCGCGTTGAAGAACAACGCCATATCGGCGCGGGCCTGTTTGATGATATCGACCAGCGCATGGGACGCGGGGTTGTCGCGCCCCTGATTGTCGGGGATGGCGGCGAATTTGGTCGAGGTCTCGACGACCGTGGTCAATGTCAGCGCGCCGCCAGCGTTTTCGAAAAACACGCGCGGTCCCTGGAACGGGCAGCTGTCAACATGGGCAAAGCGGTCGCGGATTGCCGACATGAGTTTGGTATCTTCTGTGAACATTATGCGGCCCTGCTGCGTTACTTTCTGTGCTTATGCAGTTTCTGCGCTAGTTTGATGCTGGATCACAATCAGATTTTGCGGGCTCGGCCCCATTTGTTCGTAGTTTTCAGGAGCGCAGGAATGGCCCCTCTTATTCAACGCAGGGTTTCGCGTAAGAAACCACAGGACGCACAAGCCGAGGAGAAATCGGTCAGCGAAGCGACGGCGTTGTCGCCCAAGCTGATCTACGAAGTGATCCGCCGTGAGGGCGAGGAAGAGCTGGCGCGCAGCAAGCGGTCGTTGATCTGGTCGGGGATCGCGGCGGGGGTGATGATCAGCCTGTCGGTTCTGGGCGAGGCCGTGTTCCGGACCTATCTGCCCGATACCTCGCATCGTTTCCTGATCGAGAACCTGGGCTATTCGCTGGGTTTTCTGGCGGTGATCATGGGCCGGATGCAGTTGTTTACCGAAAACACCATCACCACCGTTTTGCCGATCATGCGGGCCAAAACCTGGCATTCGCTGATGTGTATGTTTCGCCTGTGGGGGATCGTGCTGGCGGCGAATGTGGTGGGGGCCTTTGCCGCGGCGATGCTGTTTCTCTGGACGCCCGCGATTTCGCCCGAGGTGCTGCCGGCCATTCTGGACCTGTCGCATCACGCAACCAGCATGGGGGCCTATCAGGGGTTCTGGCGGGCCATTCCGGCGGGGGTCATCGTCGCGCTTATCGTCTGGATGATGCCGCAGGCGGATGAGACGTCGTTTTTCCTGATCCTTGTGTTCACCTGGCTTATCGCCGCGGGGGATTTCGCGCATATCGTTGCGGGGTCGGTCGAGATGGCGGTGATGATACTGGACGGCCAGCTTGGCCTGATGGCGGCGGTGTTCGAGTTCTTCTTACCGGTGCTTGCGGGCAACATTGTTGGCGGAACGATCATCTTTACCCTCGTCGCTTGGGGTCAGGTGCGCGATGAGGTAGAAGAGGAAAAGTAGCGTAAATGTGATGTGGCGGGGGCAGCAGCCGTGGGGAACGAGGATCAAGGGTTTTGACACAGAAATCGGTGGGCACCGTAAAGCTGTACTGGGATGCGCTGAAAGCGGCGCTGGTTGATATCTCTGAAAAGAACGTCTCGCTTATCGCGGCGGGGGTCGCTTTTTATGCGATGTTGTCGCTGTTTCCCGCCCTTGCCGCCTTGGTCACGATCCTGAGCCTGATCTCTGACCCTGTGGTTGTCATTGCCCAGCTGGAAGACATGCGCGGTCTGCTGCCCGATGACGTCTATGATATTCTCAATGATCAGGTGGTGTCGTTGGTCACGACCAGCACCGGCAAACTGGGGTGGGCTGGTGCGGCTTCGGTTCTGGTGGCGATGTGGTCGGCGCGGGCAGGTGTGGGCGCGATGATGATCGGCCTGAACAGCGTGTATAGTGAACGCAATCGCAACGCCGCGCGGCACTATCTGCGGGCGCTGATGCTGACCTTTACCTTGGTGATGGTGGGGCTGATTGCGCTGATCACTGTGGTGATCGCACCGATTGTGCTGTCGTTCATCCCCTTGGGGGTATTCGGCTATTTCGTCGCCGAGATCATCCGCTGGAGCATCGCGATTTTGGTGCTATTGGCCGGTGTTGGTGTGCTGTACCGCTTTGGCCCGAACCGTCGTGCGGCGCGCATCGGCTGGCTGACATGGGGGGCCGTTTTCGCGGTGTTTTCATGGGCGGTGGTGTCGATCGGGTTCAGCTATTACGTTGCGAACTTCGGCAATTACAATCAGGTCTACGGGTCTATTGGCGCTGTAATCGCCATGCTGGTCTGGCTGTGGATCAGCAGTTTTCTGGTGCTGATGGGGGCGTCGTGGAACGCGCAGGTGGAACTGCGCACGCGCCCTGACAGCACCATTGGCCGTGACCGGCCGCTTGGCAAACGCGGGGCTTATGTGGCGGATAATCTGGTAAGTGTGAGCGAGGAATAGCGCCTACATCAAGGGGCGCTTGGCCGGTTTGCTGCGCTCTGTCTCGGCGACGTCGGCGAGCTTGTCGAGGTCGTTGACCTGCAGCACCTGATCCGACCAGGACGCGAGTTGCTGGTCCCGCAGCTTCGCGAGGGTTTTGTTGGTATGGACAAGCGATAGACCCAATGCATCCGCCAGATCGCGTTGCGTGAAGGGCAGGGTCATTGTGTTATTTGTCACCAACCCCAGCCCCATCCCGCGTTCAAAGAACTTGAGCATTGCCCATGACACCGCTTGCAGCGCGGTGCGTTGGCCGACAGTGGCAAGCGTTTCGCCAAGGAAATGCTCCTCTATCGCGGCGAGCCATGTGATATCGAACGCGCGGCTGGGGTTGCTGCGGAAGAAGGTCCAGAAGTCCGACCGGTTGAACACGCACATGCGCATATGTGTCCGCGCCTCCACGCTGTGGCCCATTTCGCCAAGCATACCGGCCTGAAGCCCCATGAAATCGCCGGGGAAGACAAAATTAATGACCTGCCGTTCACCATTATCCAGCGACTTATGCCGGATGCCCATGCCGGACAGCACCGTATAAAGTTGGGGGGAGTTGGATCCCTGCATCAGGATTGTCGTGCCGGGGTCGACGCTAAGCTCACCGACCTTGAATTTCTGCATGAACTCAAGCTCTTCCCTTGTCATGGTGACAAAGGCGTCCTTTTTGTGAAGCGGACAATAGCGGCAATCGATACCCATGAAAAAATTCCTAACTCGTATGTCATAGTTTAACGCGGCGCTTTGGAAATATTGCTACCTTCGCGGGATTAGAAAGGCGCGATGTGATTCCTTTTTTCGTATTCGATACTGACCCGATCGTTCGGGCGGATGTGATCGACATGCTGGAACAGGCATTCGGTGACGCCGCATTGTCTGTGTCCGAAACCCTTTCCGCTTTTATCTCTGAACTGCGCAGCTGTTCGTCTCAGGCCGTGGCGCTTGTGTCCGGCACGTCGAATGACCTGTCGGAACTCTTTGCCGCAGACCTGCCCACGAAAGATGTCGCCTATGTTCTATATGGCGAAGGTCAAAGCATTCCCGACACCTACATCTATTCCGTCGTAGACCGGCCTTTCACCAATGACACCATGGTGCAAGGCATTAGCGACGCGCTTGCTTCCCTGCGTTCAGACCGTTGACGAAAGCCGTGATGATCGCAGCTATTCCGCCGACGCCGCCGGTGGCTTGCGCCTGTTGCATCGCCTGTGCGCGTAAGGCGGCTTCGCGTTTCTGACGCCGGATTGCACGAGCCCGGATTGACAGGGCCGCAATCAATACAAGACCCATACCGAAAAACAGGCTGCCCATAATCAGACAGGCTACCAGCGGTGTGGTGATGGTAAGCAAGAACAGCCACGCGGCGACGGCAAGAAACGCCCCGCCCACAATCAGGCAGAGCATTGCGCCAAAGCCGATGGCGGCAGTTTGCGCCGTTCGGGTTGCCTTTTGGGCAACCCTATCCGTCACATATTCGAACATTAGCGGCGTGTCGCGAACAGACCGGCGATAAAGCCGACACCCGCAGCGATACCCAATGCGGCGGCTGGTTGTGTGCGTACAAAGTCTTCGGCTGTTTGCTGCGCTTCCAATGCCTTGTCACGGCCGGAGTTCGCCAGATCCTGCGCAGTGGATTTCGCTTGGTTGGCAGCTTCGGCGCTTTTGGCTTTGGTCAGATCGGCCATCGTGCTTGTCAGCGACGCGATGTCGTCTTTCAAAACGGCCAGCTGGACCGAGATATCATCGACAGACAGGTTGCTTGTGTTGGTTACGTCCTTGGCCATGGTGGTCTCCATTATTCATGTGTTCACCAACCAAACGCGCCCTGTAGATATAAGTTCCTTAAAGGCGTGGCTTGCGTCCCACAGGATCGATAAAAAAAAGGCCACGGTGGAACCACCGCGGCCTCGTTTGTTTGCGTGTATGCCGGTTTAGCTGTGCAGCGTCTCTGTCGACGAGAAGAACATCGCTTGCGAAACAGCCGATACGACCTGATCCACCGTGTAGGGCTTGGAGATCAGGAACGCGGGTTCGGGCTTGTCGCCGGTCAGCAGGCGCTCGGGGAATGCGGTGATGAAGATCACCGGACGGTTACCCAAATCGCGCAGCAGATCGTTCACGGCATCGATGCCGGAGGAGTTATCGGCCAGCTGGATATCCGCGAGGATCAGGTCCGGCACATCCGCTTTGCCCAGTTTGACAGCTTCGTCACGCGTGCGCGCAACACCGGTCACACGGTGGCCCATTTCGGCGACGATGGATTCGATGTCCATCGCGATGATCGCCTCGTCCTCGATGATCATGACCGAACCGGTAACGCTATCTGCCATTTCGCGGCGGGCAATCTGCACCAGCTCGCTGGCTTCGTTCTCTTCAACACCGATGATCTGGCCGACTTCTTTAAAGGAGAACCCTTCGATCGTGTGCAGCAGCAACGCTTCGCGGCTGTGGTTGGTCAGTTTGGCGAGGTGCTTTTGCGCCTTGGCGCGGGGCCCGCTTTCACCTTCCTCGACAGGCGCACCGGCGCTGGCCCAGATGCCGTACAAAACGCGGAACACACCTGTGCGGGTGTCTACACCATCCAGAACCGACCGGTCCGTCAAAATCGCTTCGAGCGAGGCGGCTGCAAAAGCGTCGCCGCTGTTCTGGCTGCCGGTCAGTGCGCGCGCGTAGCGACGCAGGTAAGGAAGGCATTCACCCAACGCATCGCTGACACTTGGTGTTTCGGTGACATCCGTCATTTATTGTCGTCCTTTTAAAATATTTCTGGAACCAAACCCCCTAACGCTGTGTTTGGTTCCGTGTCATATGTATAAATACAGTATTTAAAGAAGGCAGGAAACTTGTTCATGCAATCAGGCCAAAACGACGAGCGTGAGCGCTTTATCGACGAAAATCTTCGCCGCGTTTATGACGAGACGATGGAAGAAGGGATTCCCGATAAATTTAAAGACCTGCTTAATCAGTTGAAAGAACAGGATAAAAACGCTGGTAAAAAAGGATGAGCAATTCTGATCCCCGCGACCAACTGGTGGAGCATTTGCCCGCCATGCGCGCCTTTGCCATCAGCCTGACCCGGAACGGTGCCGTCGCGGATGACATGGTTCAGGATACTCTGGTCAAAGCTTGGACCAACATCGAAAAATTTGAAGTCGGCACAAATATGCGCGCTTGGCTCTTCACAATTTTGCGGAACACCTATTATTCTTCCCGTCGTAAAGCCAACCGCGAGGTCGCTGATGTGGATGGTGTGTTCACCGAAAGCCTTGCCGAAAAGCCAGCGCATGACGGGCATATGCAAATGACCGATTTCCGTAAAGCTCTGGGTTTGCTGAAAGACGAACAGCGCGAAGCATTGCTGCTGGTCGGTGCATCGGGCTTTTCCTACGAGGAAGCCGCCGAGATGTGTGGCGTTGCCGTCGGTACGATCAAAAGCCGGACGAACCGTGCCCGTGCGCGACTGGCTGAGCTGATGGGCCTGCGCGATGACGAAAGCCTCGAAATGACGGATGATGCGACGATGTCGGTTATCTCGGCATCTAAAGTGTCTTCTTTCTGATCGTGACGTCGGGGTTTCTGTCCACAAATATCTTTCGTGGCCTCGCGTTTCGCGTGCTGCTTTTCCTATCGCTTGCGTTGCTGCCCATCGGTTTGATCGCCGTTGTGCAGACGCGAGAGATTGCGGAGCAGAACCTCGAGAATGCCGAACTGTCGCTGCTTGCCATTACAGAGCAAGCGTCGGCGAAGGAAAGCGGCACCATTCAGGAAGCGTTCGGCGCAGCGGCGGCTTTGGCGTCCGTGGTCAAACTGATCAAGTCTGACAATGTATCCTGCAGCGCCTTCATGCGCGAATATCAGCGATCCTCCGACCTTTATACAGTCGCAAGCTTCATCCAAAACGACGGACGGATGGATTGTGTGTCGACAGGCGTTTCGGGAAACGTGTCGGACCGGCCTGTATTTCAGAAGATGATCGAACACAAAAGTCGCATGGCGAATGTCACCAGCACGCCGGCGCAAAGCAAGGAACCGGTGCTGATCGTCACCAACCCGCTTAAGGTGGAAGAAGAGCTGATCGGCTTTATCAACCTGTCCATTCCCGAAAAGGTTTTTAACGACGCACCGGTGCCCGAGACAGGGTCGCAGCCGATCGCGATGCTGACCTTCAACGCGCAGGGCGACATCCTGACGACCAAAAATGGTGTTGAAGCGGCCGAGCAAGAGCTGCCCTCCTTTGCCGCGTTGAAATGGTATGTAGGCCAGTCGGGTCGCGTCTTCCATGATACCAACCAGCAAGGGCAGGACCGCGTCTATGCCGTTTTGCCCATCGTCCCCGGTGTTGCCTACGCCATGAGCGTCTGGCCCGAGGATTCCCCGCTGCTTCAGGCGGGGGCGATGACAACGCTTAGCTTTGTGCTGCCGGTGGCGATGTGGCTGGCAAGCCTTGTCGTGGCCTTCTGGGCGCTGAACCGTCTGGCCATTAAACACATCCGCAAACTTGGTCGGCAGATGCGCCATTTCGCGTTGAACAGAACCTTGCCGCGCACGCCCTTGGGGGGTGTCGTCCCGACCGAGATCGTGAATATGGAGCATGCTTTTGTCGGTATGGCGGAATCGATCCTGCGGGATGAAGCGTCGCTAGAAGACAACCTGCGCCAAAAGAATATTCTGCTGAAAGAAGTGCATCACCGGGTGAAGAATAACCTTCAGCTGATCTCTTCTATCATGAACATGCAGATCCGTCAGGCGACCACATCGGATGCGAAACGCGTGCTGCAGCGTTTGCAGGACCGGATACTCAGCCTCGCGACGGTGCACAAAAGCCTGTACCAGAACGACAACCTGACCCGCGTCGACGGGGGCGCGCTCATGCATGAGATCGTGAACCAGCTCCTTAGCGTAGGTCTGCCGTCCGGCTCTGGCGTGACGGTATCGCAAAACTACGAGGCGGTTCAGCTTGACCCCGACGACGCCGCACCGCTGACGTTGCTGGTGTCCGAGGCGATTACCAATGCGCTGAAATATGTCGCCGCCGACGGCAAGGCAAAGGGACATATCGAGGTGAGCCTGTCTCATACCCAGCCGGAAATGGCGTTGCTGTTTGTTAAGAACACCACCGGCAATATTGATCCCGAAGCAGGGACCGGCCTTGGCTCCCGGTTGATCAACGCGTTCTCGCGTCAGTTGAACGGGCAGGTAGAGATCATCGATGAAGAGGGCACCTATACGCTGAGCGTTGAATTCCACGTGCCGCTGCAAGCGAAAGAAGTCTACGACTACTGAGGGTTCGGCGCAGAAAACTCGGTAAAATTAAATTTATTTTCAGTATGTCGGCGGTGAATCCTTCGCGTCCCAGCCAGCGGGGCCTGTTGGGCTGCAACCTGCCGGATTCATGGGACTTTCGGTCGTTTCGCGATGGATGTGGTCCCGATCGCGTATGTCAGGCGACATTCGCCGTCTCAGCAAAGCGCCGCGCAAACTCTGCAATGCAGCAATTGCGCCCTCCAGCCTGTGGAACCATGTGACCCGTGGGCTGTTAGTCTCCTGAACGAGCCACACAAGCGAACAGGAGGCATCAATGACGACAGATTTGTTTATCGCTTCATTTTTGATTCTCGCTTTGGCCGCAATCGCTATCGTTTCACTGACCACGCAACGGGGCAGCGAAGAGAAAAAGCGCCAAAGATCGTCATTGCATAGCCATTCCCGGCGCGACGACGAACGATAATCAAAGGTTTAGTGCGGGCCATCCGCACGTCAAGAAAACGAATTCAAAAACTCGGCGGCGTACATGCACTTACAACAATGCATTGTACGTCGCCGATGTTTCTGAACCGGTGCGGCAAGCGGCTGTCAAAAAGATAGCCATCCCCCGGTGCCAGCACGGCGACGGCATCATCGACCGTCACCTCGATCTCTCCGGAAATAACCACGCCAGCTTCTTCGCCCTCATGCACCAGCAGTTCGGGGCCTGTGTCCGCGCCGGGCGGGTAGGTTTCGTGCAGCACCTGCAAGGAGTGTTGCTCCGCGTTGCCAAGCTGGCGCAACGACACCTGACCGTCATAGGTGGGGGAGACTTTGGTAAACTCACTCTCGCGGTAGAAGACCTTGGGCGATTGCGTATCTTCCAGCGTTGAAAAGAATTCAGCCATGCTGATCGGGATCGCGTCCAGCAGGCTTTTCAAAGACGCGACCGAGGGGCTCGTCTTGTTCTTCTCGATCAAGGAGATGGTGCCGTTGGTCAGCCCTGCCTTGGTCGCCAGTTCGCGCTGAGACAGGCCGCGTTCTTCTCGAATCGATCTTAGTCTTTGACCTATGTCCACGTCCGGTCCCCGGATTATTTCTGTCAGCTACCTAACCCGTATCTTGGTGCGATCACAGGCAAATTTTGGCGCAGCCGATTCAACTGACGCGCGCTGAGGCAAATCTATATTGACAATTAAATTAAACGCAATAAGAGGATTTTAAACGCGGGTCGCGTTTCAACAAGAGGATTTGTATATGCCTAGTACTGTCAAAAAGCAGCCGCGCAAGGCCGCTGCAAAGAAACCGGCAAAAAGCAGCGTCGTGCCCGACATGCTTGATGCAAACGTATCTGTCGAAACCAACGCTCAGTTGATCGCCCGCCGTGAACAGGCTGTTCCACGTGGCGTTGCCTCTGCGGCGCCGATCTATGCGAAATACGCCGAGAACGCGGAACTTTGGGACGTGGACGGCAACCGCTACATCGACTTCGTTGGCGGCATCGGCGTGCTGAACACCGGCCACCGTCACCCCAAGGTGATCGCGGCAGCCAAGGCGCAAGAAGACCAATACACGCACACCAGCTTTCAGGTTGTGCCCTACGCCCCCTACATCGAACTGGCGGAAAAGCTGAACGCGCTGGCCCCCGGTGACGCACCCAAGAAGACGCTGCTGGTGACAACCGGTGCCGAGGCGGTGGAAAACGCGGTCAAGATCGCCCGGGCTGCAACCGGCCGCCCCGGTGTGATCGCCTTTACCGGCGGCTACCACGGACGCACGCTGCTGACGTTGGGGATGACGGGTAAAATCTCTCCTTACAAAAAAGACGTTGGTCCCTTCCCGTCCGATATCTTCCGCGCGCCTTTCCCATCGCCTCGCGACGGGATCACGGTCGAGGATGCGATCACCGGCCTGAAGAACCTGTTCCTGACCGATGCGCAGCCCGAACGTGTGGCCGCCATCATCATCGAGCCCGTCTTGGGCGAGGGTGGGTATACCCCCGTGCCGTTCGAGATGATGCACCAGCTGCGCGAGATCTGTGACCAGCACGGTATCATGCTGATCGCCGACGAAGTGCAGGCGGGCTTTGGCCGGACCGGCAAATGGTTTGCCATCGAACACTCCGGCGTTACCCCCGATCTGATAACCGTCGCAAAGTCGATGGCGGGTGGCTATCCTCTGGCGGGTGTGATTGGCCGCGCTGATGTGATGGACGCGATGATCCCCGGCGGTTTGGGTGGCACCTACGGCGGCAACCCCGTCGCCTGTGCCGCAGCGCTTGCCGCGATCGAGGCGATCGAGGAAGAAGGCCTGCTGCAGCGGTCGCTGGACATGGGGGAACACCTCAAGGCGCGCTTTGCCGAGATTGGCGCACGCTCTGCACCGTTCCGCATGTGGGATATCCGCGGTCTGGGTGCGATGGTCGCGGTCGAGTTTGTGACCGACTTTGACACGGCGACACCGGACGGTGATTTCACCAAACGCGTCATCGCGCACGCGCTCAAGCGCGGTCTGCTGCTGCTGAGCTGTGGCATGCAGGGCAACGCCGTGCGTGTGATGGTGCCGCTGACCGCGTCGGATGAGATCATCGAAGAGGGGCTCGGGATTTTCGAAGCCTCCGTCGCTGCCGCGGTCGCCGAAGAAGCAAAGTAAGCTCTGTAATCAAAATGAAAGGCGCGCCGGGAAACCTGCGCGCCTTTTGTGTTTCCGGTCTTGGGCGCGTTTAATCAAACGGTACAAAGCTGTCGGCCTGCGCCCGCGCCCAACGGGTTTTATTGCCGTTATAGTCGGGCGATTGATCATCCAGCAGATAGCCTTCGGGCAGGTAGCCATAGACCTGATCACCCTGCACCATGCTGTTATCGCTTTGCCGCATCATCATATGGCGGGGCAGGAAATCGCTGGGGTGCTCTAGACCGGCGGCGCCTGTCATCTCGCCCAAGGCCATCAGCGTATTGCGGTGGAACCGCGCGACACGCTGGCTTTTGTCATCCACATCCAAGGCGCGCTGACGCGTGGGGTCTTGGGTCGCGACGCCGACGGGGCAGTGATTGGTGTGGCACGCCTGTGCCTGGATACAGCCCACCGCAAACATGAACCCGCGGGCGGAGTTGCACCAATCCGCGCCCAAAGCCAGCGCACGGGCGATGTCAAAGGCGGATACGACCTTGCCCGCCGCGCCTAGTTTCACCTGATCGCGAATACCGGCACCGCGCAGGGTGTTGTGCACAAAGGTCAGCCCCTCGACCATCGGCATGCCGACGTGGTTGGCGAATTCAAGCGGGGCAGCGCCCGTGCCGCCTTCGGTGCCGTCGACGACGATAAAGTCAGGCACGATCCCCGTATCCAGCATCGCCTTGACCATACACATGAATTCACGCTGGTGGCCGATGCACAGCTTGAACCCCACAGGCTTGCCGCCCGACAGATCGCGCAGCTTGCCCAGAAACTCCATCATCTGCACAGGAGAGGTGAACGCCGAATGGGCGGCGGGCGAGATGCAGTCGTGCCCCATCGGGATGCCCCGTGCCGCCGCGATCTCGGCACTGATCTTCGACGCGGGCAGCATGCCACCATGACCGGGTTTGGCACCCTGGCTCAACTTAAGCTCGATCATCTTGATCTGGTCGCTTGCGGCCTGCTCCTTGAATTTGTCGGGGTCGAACTGCCCGTCTTCTGTGCGGCAGCCAAAATAGCCCGACCCGATTTCATAGATCAGGTCGCCGCCCCCTTCGCGGTGATAGCGGCTGATCCCGCCTTCGCCGGTGTCATGGGCGAACTGGCCCATCTTGGCCCCCTTGTTCAGGGCGCTGATCGCATTGGCCGACAGCGACCCAAAGCTCATCGCCGAGATATTGTAGATCGACGCGTCATAGGGCTGCTTGCAGTCCTTGTTGCCGATGGTCACGCGAAAATCCGTGTCGGTGATATGGACCGGCTGGACCGAATGGGTGACCCATGAATACCCCGCATCATAGACCCGCATCCGCGTGCCAAAAGGCCGCGCATCTTCCACGCCTTTGGCGCGTTGATAGACCAGCGACCGATCATCACGGCTAAAGGGTTCTTCGTCCTGATCGGATTCAATCAGATACTGCCTGATTTCCGGGCGGATACCTTCAAAGAAAAACCGCATGTGCCCCAGCACCGGATAGTTGCGCAGGATCGAATGTTTGGGCTGGATCAGGTCGTACACCCCCATCACCGCCAGGATGCCGAAAATCACCGACGGGAGAGCCATCCACCACGACCACAGCGCTGTGAGCATCGCGAAGGCACCGAAAAGGACGATGACAGTCGCAAAAAGGCCAAAGCGGCCGAGGGATTTGAGTGCTTTCATGTGGGGCTCCTGCTCGCGCGTCTGGGTCGAAAATCGCTGCTTTTTCGGTTATATAGCACAAATAACCCGAAAGTACCGCGCGGCGAAGGTAGATGTCCGGCGCATATTCCGGCCCGCAGTTTTGATTTTGTGCCGCTGCGCGCTAGTATTTTTAGGCACGGGATTGGGGGAAGTGAAATAAATATGGAAAATCAGTTTATTACATCGTTTTTCGCGTTGCGATTTACCATCCGCGTCCCCTAAATGACGGGTGCCATGTGTGCCGCATAGTGAAAATAATTCATGATTTCACGCCGCGATTCGCACAGGGTCAGAGCATTATTTCGGGGAAAAATCGCAATAAATCAGCTTGTTTTGCTCCGGAATATCTGCGCTCATTTCAACCATGACGGAGAGCATGCGCATCAATGACGTGTGTTCAGACAATTAAGTTGGGAGACTTCAAATGACTATTTTCAAGTCCATCGCCATCGCCTCTGCACTGGTCGCGGGTACCGCCGCCACCGCGCAGGAAAAATTCATCACCATCGGGACCGGCGGCCAGACCGGCGTCTACTTTGTTGTGGGTCAGTCGATCTGCCGCTTGGTAAACCGTGACAGCGCCAAAACCGGCCTGAAATGTACCGCTCCGTCCACCGGTGGTTCCATCGCCAACATCAACGCCATCAAGGCGGGTGACATGGACATGGGTGTTGCCCAGTCCGACTGGCAGTTCCACGCGTACAACGGGTCTTCGCAGTTCGAAGGCGACAAGTTCGACAAAGAGCGCGCGGTCTTTTCCGTACACGCCGAACCCTTCAACGTCATCGCGCGTGCCGATTCCGGCATCGAAAGCTTTGACGACTTGAAAGGCAAACGCGTCAACGTCGGTAACCCCGGTTCCGGTCAGCGCGCCACGATGGAAGTCGTTCTGGACGCCAAAGGCTGGACAATGGATGACTTCGCGCTCGCATCCGAGCTGAAGCCAGCCGAGCAGGCCGCCGCTTTGGGCGATAACAAGGTCGACGCGATCATCTACACCGTGGGCCACCCCAACGGGTCGATCCAGGAAGCCGTGTCCACCGTCGACGCCAAGCTGGTGCCGGTTGAAGGCGAAGCGATCGACAAGCTGGTCGCCGATAACCCCTTCTACGCATACTCCACCATCCCCGGTGGCATGTACAAAGGCACCGACGCGGATGTGAAAACATTCGGCGTGAAAGCGACCTTTGTGACCTCCGCTGATGTGGACGAAGAAGTCGTGTACGAAGTTGTAAAAGCTGTGTTCGACAACTTTGACCGCTTCAAAAAGCTGCACCCCGCGTTTGAGAACCTCAAAGAAGAAGAGATGATCAAAGACGGTCTGTCCGCCCCTCTGCATGATGGTGCGGCGAAGTACTACAAAGAGCGTGGCTGGATTGAATAAGCCCGCCGTTTGACCATTCGCGAACGCGAGGACAGCCTCGCGTTCGCATCCTGCGGCAACGACCGCAGTCGACCGACAATAAACGTGCACCTGTCCTGATACGGGGCCACCAAGGGGACGAAGATGTCACAGAACGATCAACACCAAGCCGCCGCTGTAGAAGCCGAAGCCGCCGGAAAAGGCGGGCTGAGCCAAAGCGAACTGGACGAACTTGTCGCGTCTTCGGACACGGGCGGCAGGTCAGCGACCGGTAGCGTTGGCGTCTTTCTGGCGTTGACCGCGCTGGCGTGGTCGCTTTTCCAGCTGTGGATCGCCTCCCCGCTTCCTTTTGTTTTCGGCTGGGGTGTTTTTAACGATACCGAAGCCCGGTCAATCCACCTGGCCTTTGCTATCTTCCTGGGCATCGCCGCCTTCCCCGCCGCGCGCACCAAGGTGCAACTGGGGCTGGGGATTATCGTGCCCGTCGTGCTGGCCTATCTGTTCATGGTCGCGGCCAAAGACGGCACGCCGACCTGGTGGATCCCGCTGGTCGCCATCGTCATTGTCGCATGTGTCGTGCTTGGATCGCCCAAAGACCGTATCCCCTTGTGGGAATGGGCCCTGGCGCTGGTTGGCGCGGCGGCTGCGTTGTATCTGTTTGTGTATTATCGCGAGATCTCGGGCCGTGTCGGTGCGCCGAACATGCAAGATACGGTTGTTTTCGTGATCGGCATCATGATCCTGCTAGAGGCAACGCGCCGCGCCCTTGGGCCTGCGCTGATGATCGTTGCGTCGGTCTTCCTTGTCTATAACGTCTTGGGCCCGATGATGCCGGATATCATCGCGCATAAGGGTAACTCGCTTTCTGAGATCGTGAACCACCAGTGGATCACCACCGAAGGTGTGTTTGGCATCGCGCTTGGTGTGTCGACGTCTTTCGTATTCCTCTTCGTCCTGTTCGGCGCGCTGCTGGATAAGGCCGGTGCCGGTAACTATTTCATCCAGGTCGCCTTCAGCATGATGGGCCACATGAAAGGCGGGCCTGCGAAGGCTGCTGTTGTGTCCTCTGCGATGACGGGGCTGATCTCGGGCTCCTCTATCGCCAACGTCGTGACCACGGGGACATTTACCATTCCGCTGATGAAAAAGGTGGGGTTCAGTTCTGAAAAGGCCGGCGCGGTCGAGGTTGCGTCTTCGGTTAACGGTCAGATCATGCCGCCCGTCATGGGGGCCGCGGCCTTCCTGATGGTTGAATATGTGGGCATCCCCTATTTTGATGTCGTGAAACACGCGTTTCTGCCCGCGGTGATCTCTTACATCGCGCTGGTGTATATTGTGCACCTCGAAGCGCTGAAGGCCGGTATGGTCGGGTTGGAACGCCCCTATACGCCCAAGCCGATTGTGCAGCGCTTGCTGGTGTCCGCCTTTATCATCGCCTGCATCTGCGCGCTGAGCTTTGCTGTCTACTATGGCATGGGCTGGTTACGTCCTGCTTTCCCCAACAGCGCGGGCTATATCATCTTTGCCTTGCTGACCGCGGTCTATGCCGGTCTGCTGTATATCGGGTCGAAGGAAGAGCCGCTGGTACTGGATGATCCGAACGAGCCGGTGACGCGTCTGCCTTTGCCCGGTCCAACGGTGCGGTCGGGCCTGCACTTTATCCTGCCGATTGTCGTTCTGGTCTGGGCCTTGATGGTGGATCGTCTGTCCCCCGGCCTGTCGGCGTTCTGGGCCACGACCTACATGATCTTTATCCTCGTGACACAGCGCCCGCTGATGGCGATTTTCCGGGGCGAAAGCCAGTTTGCCAATGATGTGGTCGCGGGGGTGCGTGACCTGATCGACGGCTTGGTCGTCGGGGCGCGCAACATGATCGGTATCGGTATTGCCACGGCGACCGCTGGTATCATCGTGGGCGTGGTCAGCCAGACCGGCGTTGGGTCGGCGCTTGCCGATGTGGTCGAGGTTCTGTCGGGCGGCAATATCCTTGCGATCCTGTTCCTGACCGCGATCCTGTCGCTGATCCTTGGGATGGGGTTGCCGACAACGGCGAACTATATCGTTGTGTCGGCCCTGCTGGCACCTGTCATTGTGACGCTGGGGCAGCAGAACGGTCTGATCGTGCCGCTGATCGCGGTGCACCTGTTCGTATTCTACTTTGGCATCATGGCTGATGTGACGCCTCCGGTCGGGCTGGCGAGCTTTGCCGCCGCGGCTGTGTCCGGTGGGGATCCGATCAAGACCGGTGTCGTCGCGTTCTTCTACAGCTTGCGGACGGCGGCCCTGCCGTTCCTGTTCATCTTCAACACCGAACTTCTGCTGATTGATGTGTCGATGGTGCAGGGTATATTCGTCTTCATTGTCGCGACCTTTGCGATGCTGTTGTTTGCAGCAGCGACCCAGGGCTGGTTCCTTGCGCGGAACCGCTTCTACGAGACGATTGCCCTCTTGCTGATCGCCTTTACCCTGTTCCGGCCCGGTTTCTGGATGGATATGGTCTTTCCGCCCTATACCGAAGAAGCACCGGCCGAGATTGTACAGGCCGCGGCCGACACACCGCTTGGAGAGGATCTGCGCCTGCGCGTCGCGGGTATCAATGATCTGGGTGATCCGATCGAATTTGTCGCCCTTCTGCCCATCAACGAAGGCACCACGGGCGAAGAACGGCTGGAGGCTGCCGGCGTGATCACCCGTGTCGAGGGCGACCAGATGTTCATCGACGACGTTCTGTACAACTCTGCCGCGCAATCGGCGGGTCTGGATTGGGACCAAGAGGTGCTGCGCGTGCTCAAACCCGTCGCAACCCCAAGTAAATACTGGATGTTTATCCCCGCGCTGTTGTTGCTGGCCCTCGTGGTCGTCATGCAACGGGGCCGCAATGCACGTGCGGCTCGCAAAGCAGCGGTGGTGTAACAGATTAGTTTGTGCATGTTACGCATAGAAGCCATGCAAATGACGGTGGGTTCGCCATCACGTCACGTGTTTAATATTCCCAACAATGGGAGTATGGACTTGTCACCTTGGGCGTATGGGCGGAGTATTTCCGGCCCCTTCCGCCCGTTTGGACGGAGTGACAAGTTATGACACCTTTTGCGATTGCAGGCGTGCAGATGTACGTCAACGCGCTGGAGTCCAACGTCGATGGCATGATCCAGCGACTGGACATCCTGATGGCGCGTTTTCCCTGGACCCAGATGGTCCTGTTTTCCGAGCTGGCCCCCTTTGGCCCGCTTGACCGGTTTGCATTGCCCCCCGAGAATGAAACGCTCGAGGTGTTTCAGGCCGCTGCACGCAAGCACCGTGTCTGGCTGATCCCCGGCTCCATGTTCCTCAAGAACCCCGAGGACGGGCGCGTCTATAACACAGCCGTTGTGATCAACCCCGAGGGCGAAATCATCCGCCGCTACGCCAAGATGTTCCCGTTCCGGCCCTATGAATCCGGCATCGCGGCGGGCACCGAATTCTGTGTTTTCGACGTGCCGGAAGTCGGGCGTTTCGGCTTGTCGATCTGCTATGACATGTGGTTCCCCGAAACCACGCGCCAGTTGACCAGCCAAGGCGTCGAGGTTCTGCTGACACCGGTTCTGACCGGCACCACCGACCGCGACGCAGAGCTGGCGATTGCCCGCGCGACCGCGGCGCAGTTCCAGTGCTATGTCTTTGCGGTCAACGGTCTGGGCGCAGGCGGCGTCGGTAAATCGCTGGTTGTCGATCCGACGTCAATGGTCCTGCACCAGTCCGCCGGTCAGGAAGACATGTTCCCGATCGAAGTCGATCTGTCGATGGTGCGTCGTCAGCGCGAAACCGGCATGAAGGGTCTGGGGCAGGTGCTTAAATCCTTCCGCGACCGGTCTACCGACTTCTCGATCTATGACCGTTCCAACGGGACAGACGCCTATCTGAACACGCTTGGCCCGCTTGAGGTGCCCCATCAGGGGACCCGCGCCGGTCTGCACGTCGATGTGCCCGCGCAGCGGGTACCGGACGCGCCCGTGTTCAAAGGGCATGAAACAACGACACCAGCGGTTCAGCCGGGCTTTGCCCCCGAACCGCTACCAAATCCAACGGCGGGGGCTGCCAATATCACGGCCCCTGCCGAAACACCTGTGGCTCCGGCTGCAGCGACACCAAATCCACCCGTAAAGCCCGGTGATTTGCCGGGCAGCGGGCCGACATCTAGCGGCTAGGCTGCGGCGTTCAGGTCCGGCGCTTTTCAAAAGTGCCGGACACCGGGATGCAGCAGTCGACCGCCCAAAGCGGAGTACGATTGATGCATTCTATGAACGATTATTCGTCGGCAATTCAGCTGAGGTCCGACCGATGGAGCGCGCTGCGTGAAGCGGCGAGCGGCCTGACCCGCACCACCACAGCCAAGGAAATCGAAGCCCTGCGCAGCAAATGCGCCGCGCTGTTTGACTCCCTGTCGCTGATCGAACCCTATTGGGCCTTTCCGGGCATGGCGGCGTTCGAACACCTGCAGCGGATGCTGAATAACAACAGCTTTGACGACATGGCCTTTGCGGTGAACCGCATCACGCGGGCGCTGACAACAGGGGCCTATCGCCGTCGCACCATCCCGCTGGAACGCGACAGCATCGATCACGACGAACATGACGACGAGGCGATGCTCTCTCCCGAGGCGCGGGCGCTGACCAAACCGTATTTCGAGGTGCTGATCGTCGATGATGTGAACGACCAGCAAGAGCGCTGGCTGAAATCCAACGTCAGCCGGATGCGCCGCCCCGAAGACCCGTTCCACTACGAAGCCGTGGTGGTCAAATCCATCGAAGACGCGCTGATCGCGGTGCTGTTCAACCACAACATCCAGGCCATCGTTGTGCGCCCGGGGCTGACGCTCAAGTCCAAGATGGACGAGACGATCCTTGTTCGGTATCTGGCGCGTGCTGGCGGGCAAGAAGAGATCGACAAGCTCCAGCCCGAGAACTACGGCCCCGAGCTTTGCCGGATGATCGCCAAGGTTCGCCCCGAGCTCGACGCCTATCTGGTGACCGAACGGTCGGTCGAGGATATCGCGGGTCTGGATCTGGGGATTTGCCGTCGGGTCTTTTATAACCAAGAAGACTTTATGGAGCTGCACCTGAACATTCTGCGCGGGGTGCAGGCGCGGAACAAATCGCCGTTCTTCACGGCGCTTGTCGAATATTCCAAACAGCCCACGGGCGTTTTCCACGCGATGCCGATCAGCCGCGGCAAGTCGATCACGCGGTCGCATTGGATTCAGGACATGGGCGCGTTCTACGGGCCGAACATCTTTTTGGCCGAAACCTCTGCCACCTCGGGCGGGCTGGACAGCTTGCTTGAACCACACGGGCCGATCAAAGAGGCGCAAGAACTGGCCAGTCGCGCCTTCGGGTCCAAGCAGACGTTCTTTGCCACCAATGGCACTTCGACCTGTAACAAGATCGTGGTGCAGGCTCTGGTGCGCCCCGGTGACATCGTGCTGGTCGATCGCGATTGCCACAAATCCCACCACTACGGGATGGTGCTGGCGGGGGCGCAGGTGTGCTATCTTGATAGCTACCCGCTGAATGAATATTCCATGTACGGTGCCGTGCCCCTGCGCGAGATCAAGCATCAGCTTCTGGCGCTCAAGGCCGCGGGCAAGCTGGATCAGGTGCGCATGTTGCTGCTGACCAACTGCACCTTTGACGGGCTGGTCTATAACGTCGAACGGGTGATGGAGGAATGTCTGGCGATCAAGCCCGACCTCATTTTCCTGTGGGACGAGGCGTGGTTCGCTTTTGCCCGTTTCAACCCGACCTATCGCCAGCGTACGGGCATGAACGCAGCCAATACGCTGCGCGCGCGGTTCAAGTCGGACGACCACCGCATCGCCTATGAAAAGCAACAGGCTGAACTGAAGGATGCCGACGACGAGACGCTGCTGAACACGCGTTTGATCCCTGCGCCGGATTCGCGGGTGCGGGTCTATACCACGCAATCGACCCATAAAACGCTGACCTCTCTCCGGCAGGGGTCGATGATTCACGTGAATGATCAGGACTTTAAGGGCGAGGTCGAACAAAGCTTCCACGAAGCCTATATGACCCATACCTCGACCTCGCCGAACTACCAGATCATCGCCTCGCTGGATGTGGGGCGACGACAGGTAGAGCTTGAAGGCTTCGAATTCGTGCAGCGCCAGATCGAGGCCGCCTTGTCCATGCGTCGTGCGATTGCCGACCACCCGCTGCTGAGCAAATACTTCAAGGTGCTGACAGCGGGCGACATGATCCCCGAGGAATACCGCGAAAGCGGGGTGACCAGCTATTACCATCAAGAACAGGGCTGGACCGATATGTGGGACTGCTGGGAGAAAGACCAGTTCGTCCTCGATGCCAGCCGCGTGACGCTGCTGGTCGGTGGGACGGGCTGGGACGGTGACACGTTCAAGACCGATATCCTGATGGATAAATACGGCATCCAGATCAACAAGACATCGCGCAACACGGTCTTGTTCATGACCAATATCGGCACCACGCGGTCCAGCGTCGCCTATTTGATCGAGGTGCTGGTCGAGATCGCGAAATCGCTGGATGACCGTCTGGATGACGCCAGCAAGATGGAGCGTCGGTCTTTCGACAACCGCGTCGCCAACCTGATGGAGAACTACCCGCCGCTGCCGGACTTCAGCCGCTTTCACGAGGCTTTCCGCAACGACGACGTCACCTCCGAAGGGGATATCCGCACGGCGTTTTTCCTCGCCTATGACGAGAAGAACACCGATTACCTGGAGCTGAACGGCACGCTGAAAGAGGCGATGGACGCCAACCAGACGGTCGTGTCCGCCAGCTTTATCATCCCCTACCCCCCCGGCTTTCCCATCCTCGTCCCCGGACAGGTGGTGAGCCAAGAAATCCTGTCGTTCATGCGGAATTTGGACGTCAGCGAAATCCACGGTTACCGCCCCGATCTGGGGCTGCGCGTCTTTACGGATGCGGCGCTGAAACGGGTGCGCAAGAAAAACCTGTCGTCTTCACCTGACTAAGATTAAGCAAAGGACCAAATATCATGACAACGACTGTTCTCAAGAATATCTCGGAAATTCGTCGGTTCTTTCACCGTAACGAAGACCCTGTGTACTTTATCTCGGCCACGAACTTTAACCTTCTTGGTCTCGATGAGTGGGTGAAAAACTTTAAGTATATCTGTTACATCGACTGCTACGGCGGCAAGCACCCCAACGTGTTCTGCCCCTCGGAACAGCCCCACGCTGAATTCCAGAGCATCGAAGACATCAACAACTATCTGTTGCAGCACAAAGAGGTGATCGACTTCGTCAAGCGGCGCGGTGGCAAGCCCAAGTTCGTGTTTCTGATGTTCGACGAGGAAACCGAACGCCTGTCGAAAGAACTGGGGGCGGATGTCTGGTTCCCCAAGGCCAAGCTGCGCCAAAAGATGGACAACAAGATCGAAACCGTGCGGATCGGCAACAAGGCCGGTGTGCCGTCGGTGCCGAACGTGCTGGCCGAGGTCAAGGATTACGAAGACCTCAAGAAGACCTGCGAGAAGGCCGGGATCGGTCACGATCTGGTGCTGCAATCCGCCTTTGGGGACAGTGGCCACACGACGTTCTTTATCAAGTCCGAAGCAGACTTCCGCCGTCATGAATCCGAGATCGTCGGCGAGGGCGAGATCAAGATCATGAAGCGGATCGACTGCCGCGGTTCCGCGATCGAGGCTTGCGCCACCAAGGAAGGCACGATCGTTGGCCCCTTGATGACGGAACTGGTCGGTTTCAAGGATCTGACGCCCTATCGCGGGGGCTGGTGTGGCAACGAAATTCTGTCGACCGCCTTCCCGCCCAAGGTTCGTCAGAAAGCGCGCGAACTGACCTATAAGTTCGGGGAACAACTGCGCAAGGAAGGCTATCGTGGCTATTTCGAGCTCGACTTCCTGATCGACAAAAAGACCGGTGACATCTGGTTGGGCGAACTGAACCCGCGCATCACGGGCGCGTCGTCGATGACGAACCACGCCGCCTTTGCCCATGCGGATGCGCCCTTGTTCCTGTTCCACCTGCTCGAATTCAGCAAGAAGAAGTTCAATCTGGATGTAGAAGAGCTGAACAACCGTTGGGCCGACCCCGAGATGATCGACGGTTGGAGCCAGATGGTGATCAAACATACCGAAGACAGCGTCGATATCTGCACCGAAGCGCCCGAAACGGGCATTTACAAGATGCTGGAAGATGGCCGCGTTGTGTTTGACCGTTTCGATTATCACCGTCGCGCCGTGGAGTCCGAGAACGAGGCGTTCTTCCTGCGCATCCTGCAACCGGGTGATTACCGCTATGAAGGGGCCGATATTGGCATCCTTGTGACCCGCGGTCGGTCGATGACGAAGTCTTTCCAGTTGAATGAGCGCGCGAAAAAGTGGATTCACGGGATCAAGCAATCGGTGAACGGTCGTCCTCTGCCCGTCGCAGAGGCGGGTCCGGCGATGTCTGATCCGGCGTTCAAAATCCTCTAAGCACCGAAAGGGCAGCACATGCTGTGGCGTGCCATTTCAGAAGAATTGCCCGGTCCCAAATGGGCCGGGCTTTTCGCCGAATACTGGCCTCACTACCGTAAATGGTGGCTGAAGGAGGGCGAGCCCGCGCGCCCGACCTATGCCGAATGTCGTCGTGCGCTCAAGGCGCATATGCCCGACCTCATCCCGCTGTACGAAGATCTATGTGATCAGGCGGGCGGGGGTGATCTGGCAGCAAGGTTCCTGAGCTTTTACTGCCCGCCGCCCTATCTGTCGGGATGCAGTCAGGCGGTTTGGGGCGGCAAGGAACCTGTCATGGTGCGCAACTATGACTATAACACCAACGCGTTCGACAGTCTGGTGCTGCACACCGGCTGGAAGGGGCGCCGCGTGATGGGCACCTCTGACGGGTTGTTCGGGCTGGTGGACGGGGTGAATGACGCGGGGCTGTCGATCTCGCTCACCTTTGGGGGCCGTCGTGTGGTGGGGGTGGGCTTTGGCGTGCCGCTGATCCTGCGCTATGTGCTGCAAACCTGCGAGACTGCCGAGCAAGCGGGCGAAATTCTGGCACGTGTGCCGACCCACATGAGCTATAACGTCACGGTGCTGGACCGCAAACGCAAGTATCTGACGGCGCTGATGGCACCGGACCGGCCTGCGATCATCACCAAGGCAGCGGTGGCGACCAACCATCAGGAAAACGTTGAATGGATCAGCCATGCGCGCTTTACGGCGACGGTTGAACGGGAAAGATATCTGCTGCAACGGTTGCGGTTCCACCGTGATCCGGAAGAGAAATTCATCAACACGTTCCTGAAACCGCCGCTCTATTCGCACCAGTTCAACGCAGGCTTCGGCACGCTTTATACCGCTGTCTATCGACCCCGCAAACGCGAGATGGAGCATCGCTGGCCCGGAACCGTCTGGCATCAGAAGCTGGACGCGTTCGAGGAAGGGTCGCGCAACGTCCTGATGCCGGGGGTTGTGGCGTAACTTTTTCCCTGCGCACGAAAAAAGGCGGGACACATGCCCCGCCTTTGTGGTTCGCTGTCGCCTAATTTAAGCGGCTTTGCGGCTGTGTTCACCTTCTTCGACTTCCTCGACGATCTTGGCGATAAACGCATCCAGATCTTCCGGGGAGCGGCTGGTGATGATGCCTTGATCCACGACGACTTCGCTGTCCTCGTAATGCGCACCGGCGTTTTTCACATCAGTCGCGATTGAGGCATAGGAGGTTGCAGCACGGCCTTTGATGATGCCTGCTTCGATCAGCAGCCAAGGGGCGTGGCAGATCGCGGCAACGGTTTTGCCCGCGTCAGCAAAGCTTTTGATCAGCGATACGGCGTCCTTGTTGGCGCGCAGCAGGTCGGGGTTGATCTGTCCGCCGGGCAGGACAATCGCGTCGTAGTCATCAACAGTCACATCCGACAGGGCTTTGTCGGCTGCAACTGTGTTGCCCCAGTCGTCTTTGTCCCAGCCCTTGATATCTTCGCCATCGGGGGTGGCAACATGCACGGTGGCCCCTTTGGCCTTGAGGTCATTCAACGGGCGCTCCAGCTCGGATTGCTCGAAACCATTGGTGGATAGGATCAGAATTTTCGCGTCTGTGATCTGTGTCATTAGAAAGCTCCTTTCATCTTCGCTATCTTCACCGACACAACAAAGACACTGCGCGAATGTTCCAGCGCTGGAACCTGCATTGACGGGATTCCGCCGATGCCTAGAATGAACTTTTCGTGTCCAGAATTCGATACACACGGTTTGTGATCTCCTTTATACCAAGGGGATGAAAGACACCGTCGACCCTGCACCATCCGTCAATCTGGAGGAGATCATCGTCTGCCCCCAATGCGACGCCGTGTATCACCTCAAGGTGCCCAAGGTCGGCGAGAAGGCGGTGTGCGAACGGTGCCATACCGTGTTGATCGAACCGCGCAAAAAAGCGGGGCTGAAGATCATTGCCATCGCCATTGCCACCTTTGTTCTGATCCTTGGCGCGACGTTCTTTCCGTTTCTGGATATTGATGCGGCGGGCAACAAGAACTCTGTCTCTGTGATGGACGCGGCGCTGGCGTTTTCCAGCGGGCCGCTTTTGCTGCTGTCGCTGGCGACGGCTGCCTTGATCATGCTGGTGCCCTTGGCGCGGGTGATGCTGACGCTTTATGTACTGGTGCCCATCGTGCTGGACCTGCCGCCCGCACGCCACGCAATGCAGGCGTTCCGCCTGTCGCAAGCGTTGCAACCGTGGTCGATGGCCGAGATTTTCGCGCTTGGCTGTGCCGTGGCGCTGGTGAAGATTGCCGATCTGGCAACTGTGGGGTTTGGGCCAGCTTTCTGGATGTTTTGTGGTTTGGTTGTTCTGATTGTGGCGCAGGACAAATTCATGTGTAAATGGTCGGTATGGAATTCGCTGGAAAATCCCAAGAAATCCTAAGCGCCCGCGACATGGGGTTGGTGGCCTGCACACGGTGTACCCGTGCGTGGCCTATCGGCACGCCTGTCTGCCAACGCTGCGGCCACAAGATGCTGTCGCGTGACTTTGGCAGTATGCAGCGGGTCTGGGCGTTCTGGGTCGTGGGGCTGATGTGCTATATCCCCGCCAATATGTACCCGATGCTGAAAACGCGGACCCTGTTTCAGGTGGATGAAAGCACCATCGTCGGCGGTGCGGTCGAACTGGCGCATCACGGCTCTTACGGTATTGCCTTTATCATCCTGCTCGCGTCGGTCGCGATCCCGCTGGCCAAGTTCTGGGCAATCGCCTATCTGGCGGTCAGCGTTAAGACGCGTAATGCGGCGGCACATCGGTCGCGCCATGTGATGTATGAAATTGTAGAGTATATCGGCCGCTGGTCTATGATCGATATCTTTGTGGTTGCGATCCTTTCGTCGCTGGTGCAACTCAAAACCCTTGCGACCATTAACCCCGGCCCTGCGAGCATGTTTTTCGCCTTGTCGGTCATTTTTACCATGCTTTCTGCACAGGCCTTCGACTCCAGACTGATCTGGGACACGAATGCTTTCGATGGGGACCCCGATCAACATGTCTGACACGCCACCCGAGGTTAAGGTTAAATCCGCGCGCAAACTGTTCCTGAGCAGCGCGTCGATCGTCTGGATCATTCCGATCCTGGCGTTGGTTGCGGCTTTGGGTGTTGCGTTCAACAGCTACAATTCCCGCGGTCCGGTGATTTTTGTCGAATTTGACAAAGGGGCCGGCATCAAGGCGGGCGAGACCGAATTGCGTTACCGTGACGTGACCGTTGGCCGGGTCGAGGAAGTCGGCTTTACCACCGGTCTGGGCAAGGTCGTCGCGTCGATCCGCGTGGACAAGAATGTGGCGCCCTTTATCGACGCAAGCGCGTCCTTCTGGATCGTCCAGCCCGAGGTTTCGGCGCAGGGGATCTCGGGGTTGGGGACGGTGCTAAGCGGCGTCTATATCGAGGGCAGCTGGAATGACGAAGTGGGCGATTTCGCCGAACGGTTCGTCGGGTCGGATTCGCCACCGCTGATCCGCGCCGGGCAATCCGGTCTGCAAATCGCCTTCCGCACCGTTGGCAACGGCACCCTGACCGATGATGCCCCGATCCTGTATCGTGGGATCGAGGTGGGCCGTTTGGGCAAGGCAGAGATCGCCCCACGCGGGAACTTTGCCATCGTAGAGGCGCTGATTTACGAAGAGCACCGCAACCTGATCAACAGCAGCACACGCTTCTGGGACAGCTCTGGTTTCAGCCTCTCCCTCGGGCCAGGTGGTGCCGAGATCGACTTTCAGTCCATTGCGACGCTTATCGGGGGCGGGGTGACGTTTGATACATTCGTTTCCGGCGGCGACCGCGTGCAAGACGGCACCGTCTTCGACATTTTCCCAAGCAAGGAAGACGCTCGCAGCGCGGTTTTCAACGCCTCGGAAGTCGAGCCGCTGTTGATCAACGTGATCTTTGATGAAAACGTTTCCGGACTGGCCGTCGGCGCCCCTGTCGAGCTGAGCGGTCTGAACATCGGCGAGGTCGACTCCCTTGCCGGTATCGTGGATTACGACCAGTTTGGTGACAGCCGCGTGCGGTTGAACGTGACGCTGGCCATCCAGCCCGCACGGCTTGGCCTGCCGGGGGATGTATCTGCCGAAAGCGCGCTGGCGTTCTTGCAGGACCGTGTTGTGAACGGTCTGCGCGCGCGGCTTGCCTCTGCCAGCCTGTTGACCGGTGGTTTGAAGGTTGAACTGGTGGTGGTCGAAGACGCGCCAAGCGGGCGCCTGGTGGCCGCGGGCGAAAACTTCCCTGTTATGCCGACGACCAAGAACGAAACATCAGACGCGGCTGCCACCGTCGAAGGTGTCTTTAGCCGCATCAACAACCTGCCCATCGAAGAGCTGTTGAACAGCGCCATCGGTCTGATGAATTCGCTACAGGCTTTTGTTGGCAGTGACGAGCTGCAACAGACCCCGCGCGATGTCCGCACGTTGATCAACGAGGTCACGGGGCTGGTATCGTCGGACTCGGTGCAGAATATCCCTGTATCGCTGAACGCCACGCTGCTGCGTGTCGAGACGCTGGTCGCGACACTCGAGGAAGAGCAGATGGCGAAACGTCTGCTGGATGCGGTCGACTCCGTCTCGGAAGCCGCCACCTCCTTCAGCACCTCGACCGAGGGCGTGCCCGAACTGGTCGAAGAGATGCAGGCCGTCGCCGCCAAGGCAAGCGAGTTGGAACTGCAACAGCTGGTGGACGAGTTGACCGCGCTGACCCGCTCTGCCGATCAGGTGATTGGTACGCCGGACGCCGTGGCGCTGCCCGGATCGCTGAAAAACGCGTTGGACGAGCTGAACTATACGCTGCAGGAACTGCGCGAAGGCGGCGCGGTCGAGAACGTGAACCGGACGCTCGCATCAGCGCGTAACGCGGCGGATAACATCGCGGTGTCGGCACAAGACCTGCCACAGATCGTGAACCGTCTGTCGACCCTGTTCACGCAGGCAGAGCGTACAATTGAAGGGTACAACAAGGGTGATCAGATCAGCCGTACCGCACAAGAAACCATGCGTGATATCCAAAAAGCAGCCGATGCGCTTGCATCCTTGGCGCGCACCATTGAACGTAACCCCAATTCATTGTTGCTGGGACGGTAAAATATGAACGTTGTAAAAAGTATCGCAAGCCTTGGTCTCGTGGCCTTTCTTGCCGCTTGTGGATCCGCAGATCGCTATGCCGTGGACATGCCCCCGGTCACAGAGCAGGTGAGCATCCGCTTCAACTCGGTCGAAGTGCGTGACGTATCGCTGCCCAGCTATGCGGCTGCCGATGAAATCCACGTGCGCAAATCCAACGGTACGTTGGTGAGCTCTTCCGACGAACTTTGGGCGGATTCGCCCGAACGGGCCGTCGCTCTGGAATTGAGCGAGAACCTGTCGCGCCTCACCAACCGTCGGATCGCATCCGAGCCTTGGCCATTCGAAGCCTACCCCGATGCCCGGCTTGAGCTGAGGTTCAGCGAATTGCTGGCCGCTGAAACGGGCCAGTTCCGCGCCTCGGGCCAGTATTTCGTCGCCGTATCTACCGGTGGAAGCGAACGATCGGGGTTGTTTGACCTGACCGTGGCTTTCGACCCCAAGGGGGGACCGGCTGCCATTGCAGCGGCACGGGGGCAACTGATCCTTGATTTGGCCAGCTATATCGCCAAGAATGGACTAAAGTGACGTAATTCCAGCGCGATTTCCCGATAGGGGAAAATTTTATACGACTTTTGATTGAATTTTTTTCATAAGGATTTAGCAAGGCCGCCATCACCCTTTGGGCGCAATCGCATAACAGGCAGACCTTCTTCATCTCATGCCCGTTGACGCTACCTGCGATATCGCGGGCATCTTGCCTGATACATTACTTTTAGCCAGTTCTGGCCATGATCAACGGACCACATGCATATGATGAACCAAAGCCAATCGAACTTTTCCGGGCCCAGGGACGAAGATGACGACACCATCGATCTTGGCGCGCTGATTGGTACGTTGTGGCGCGGCAAGCTGATTATCGCTGCTGTCACACTGATTTTCATGCTGCTGGCGGGGTACTATGCCTATGGCGTGGCTGTGCCGACCTATCGGTCCACCGCGGTTGTGGTGCTGGACACCAAAGAAGACAGCATCGTGGACCTGCAGGCCGTGGTTGGCGGGTTTTCGGGCGATAGCACCGAGGTCAATACAGAGGTCGAAGTGCTGCGGTCCCGTGGGTTGGCGGGCAAAGTTGTCGACCGGCTGAACCTGATTGATGACCCAGAGTTTAACGGCGCACTGCGCGAACCGTCCATGATCGGTGGCATGATCTCTGGCCTCAAGGGGATGCTGTCCTCGGGGGCACCCGAAGAAGAGCTGGACCCCGAACTTCAGAAAGCCAAAACCCGCGATGCGGTTGTGCAGGCTTTGCTGGACAAGGTCTCGGTCTCTAATATTCGCCAAAGCCTTGTGTTCAACGTCACGGCTGAAACGGAATCTCCGGTTAAATCTGCCCAGATCGCGAATACGATTGTTGAACTGTACATCCTCAACCAGATCGAAGTGAAATTCGAGGCGACGGAAAAAGCGACTGAATGGCTAAGCAACCGTGTGTCCGAGCTTCAGATCGAGCTTGAGAATGCCGAGAAGAAAGTATCCGAATTTACGGCGCGCACCCAACTGGTTTCGATCGAGGGCCTGCAAGCGCTTGAGCGTCAGATCAAAGAGCTCCGTGACCGCATTGATGGTGCCGCCCTGACCCGCGAGGCGCTTCAAACACGCCTTGCTGACTTAGAGGCCGCGCAAACGCCCGATGAAAAGCTCGACGCGGCGCAAGACGCCGCACTGACGCGTATCTTTAGCAACGGGCTGTCGTCGGAAACGAACCAGACGGCATTTGACCTGCGATTTGATACGGTGATGACACGGGTTCGGGCCGATCTTGTGCGCAGCACGCAACAACTTGAGGCGCTGCGCAACTCGGAAGAAGAGCTTGCGGCGCAGCTGGCCTCGCAAGGGCAAGACCTGATCGAGTTGCAACAGCTGACCCGTGAATCCGAAGCAACGCGTCTGCTGTATGAATATTTCCTGACCCGCCTCAAAGAGACCTCTGCCCAAGAAGGCATTCAGAAGGCCGACAGCCGCATGCTGTCCAGCTCGGTCGTGCCAAATTCACCAAGCGCGCCGAAGAAATCGCAGATCATTGCGCTGGCGATGATCCTCGGGGCGATGGTCGGCTCGGGGCTCGTGCTGCTGCGCGAATTCAGAACCCGCACGTTCCGCACCGCGAACGAGCTTGAGCAACACACCGGCTATACCGTGATCGGGCAGATCCCGCTGATCCCAACGCGTCACCGCAAGGACACGCTCAAGTATCTGTCGGACAAGCCGACGTCTGCCGCCGCCGAAGCGATCCGCAACCTGCGCACCTCGTTGATGCTGTCGAACCTCGACAAAAAGCCGCAGGTCATCGTATCGACCTCGTCCATCCCGGGGGAGGGTAAAACCACCGTCTCGCTGTCGCTGGCGAAATTCCTGTCCGGTCTGGGAAAATCCGTCCTGCTGGTCGAAGGCGATATCCGCCGCCGCACGCTGAATGAATACTTCCCCGAAATGCCGCGCAACGGCATCGCGTCTGTCCTGAACGGCGATGTGAAATTCGCCGATGCCATCCATACGCCTGACGGTTTTGGCGCGGATGTTCTGGGCGGCGAAAAGACCAATGTGAACGCGGCGGATATCTTCTCCTCCGATCGGTTCAAATCCTTCATCTCCGAAATGCGCGATCAGTATGACTTCATCATCATCGACACGCCGCCTGTGCTCGTTGTGCCGGATGCACGTATCATCTCGCAGAATGCCGACGCGATCCTGTTCTCTGTCAAATGGGACAGCACGAACAAGGGTCT
The DNA here is from genome assembly GCF_002311545.1 of Sulfitobacter sp. UBA1132. Classification (NCBI taxonomy): domain Bacteria; kingdom Pseudomonadati; phylum Pseudomonadota; class Alphaproteobacteria; order Rhodobacterales; family Roseobacteraceae; genus Sulfitobacter; species Sulfitobacter sp. UBA1132. The sequence continues at coordinate 148,523 of NZ_DCAN01000004.1, forward strand.
GGTCGAGGAATCCATGCGTTTCTTCCACAACTCGAACCAGCGGATCACCGGTCTTGTGCTCAGCCAGATCGATGAGAAGGGCATGAAACGCTATGGCTATGGCGGCGAATACGGTGCCTATGGGGCCTACGGCAAGGGCTATTACGACAGTTAAGCAAGGCTTGGGCATGCCTCAAAACTGCCCAAATCTTTCCCCTCAAGGGTCATAACAGGGCCGCTCTGCTAGGCGATATTCATTGGGAAGTTATCCCAGTGAGGACCCTCAGATGGCACGTATGAAAGAGATCGCGACAGCTGCTGGCACGCTCGCCTGCGCTTTGGGCATCGGCTACGTGATGCAAAGCTCTGACGCTGCGACAGCCCGCTATGGCTCTGACGCCGCTGTGAAAGAGCAAGAGCTGCGCCGGCTAAGCAACGAGAACGCCGTGCTCGAGGTCGAAGACATCGTTCTCACCTCGGCCGAGTTCAATGCAGCCCCGCTGGAGCCCACGGTGGAGCTGCCCGATTCTGCCCCCGTCATGTTGGCCGCTGCAAGCGCGGACGAACCGATCTCTCGCCCAGTTTCCGCCCCAATTGCGACGGAACCAGCGGCCACACAGACCTGCGATATCACCGCAAACGCGCGCCCCGTCGCGGCAGCTATGGTGAACCTGACACTGGCGGCACCCTGCATGCCAAACGAACGGATCACAGTGCATCACAGCGGCATGATCTTTACCCAAACGACATCTGACACCGGCGCGCTGGACATTACCGTTCCGGCGCTTGCGCAGGATGCGACATTTGTCATTGCTTTCGGAAACGGCGAAGGCGCGGTTGCGGATGCGAAGATTGATGATCTGGCCGAATTTGACCGCGTGGTTCTGCAATGGAAGGGTGACACGGGTTTCCAGATGCACGCCCGCGAATTCGGGTCCGACTACGATGGTTCGGGCCATGTCTGGGCTGGCAAGCCGCGCAGCGTTGCCTCCGCGATCACGGGGGAAGGCGGATTTATGACCGTGAACGGCGACCTCAGCGCGGCAGAGCCACTGGTGGCCGAGGTGTACACATTCCCCGCTGCGATGGAAAACGCCGACGCCCGCGTTGCGCTGACCGTGGAAGCCGAAGTGATCCAGGCGAACTGCGGCCAAGAGATAGAGGCGCAATCGATCGAACTGCTTGGCGATGCCACGCTCAGAACGCGCGACCTAAGCGTCGCAGTGCCGGATTGTGATGCGGTCGGCAGCTTTCTTGTGTTGAATAATCTGCTCCAAGACATGAAGGTTGCGGGACACTAACGCAACGCTTGGGGTCTTATGATCACGATTATACGTGCGGCGGTTCTCGCCGCACTTTTCTTATGTTCGGCGACGCTGTCCGCATGGGCGCAGGATGTCGCGCTTTCCTCCCGTGATGGCAAGATTGAACTAAGCGGCACCTTGCTGGGCTTTGATGGTGAGTTCTACCGCGTCGAAACCGAATATGGCGAGCTGACGGTCGACAGCACCGGCGTTCAATGCGAAGGGCCGGGTTGCCCCAATCTGGACCCTTTCGTTGCCGAGCTACAGCTTTCGGGTTCGGCTACGATGGGCGAAGTGTTGATGCCTGCCTTGATCGACGGCTTTGCGCAGCGCAACGGTTATACCGCTGTGCGCGAGGATGAAGACGAACACCGCTTTACCTACCGTTTGATCGACGAAAAGAGCGAACAAACCGTTGCACTGTTCATGTTTCGGGCAAGCAACAGCGACGAAGGCTTTGCCGATCTTCTGGCAGATGAGGCGGATATCGTGATGTCCCTGCGCGAAATGCGCCCTGAAGAGCGGGTCCGCGCGCGCGAGGCGGGGTTGGGGGATATGACGGGGCTGAACCGCAGTCGCGTGCTGTCGCTTGATGCTGTCGTGCCGGTGGTGTCGGCCTCGAACCCGGTCAAGCAGATCTCTCCGTTGATGCTGGCGCGGGCCTTTGCGGGTAAGGTGACCAACTGGCAGGCGCTTGGCGGGCCGGACGCACCCATTGATCTGCATCTGCCCGACACCAGCAGTGGGCTGGCGCAAGCGATCAGTGATCAGGTGATGCGGCCCGCGACGCTGAAGTTCACCGAAAATATCACCCGCCATGCCCGCCCCGCCGATCTGGCGGAAGCGGTGGCAAACGACAGTTTCGCGCTTGGCATCACCAGCTATGCCGAACAGCGTGATACCGATGTGTTGACGCTCTCTGGCAGCTGTGGCTTTGCGCTCGATGCCTCGCGCCGCACCATCAAGACCGAAGATTACCCGCTGACCGCGCCGATGTTTCTGTACTTTCCGGCCCGCCGTCTGCCGCAGGTGGCGCGTGAGTTTCTGGCCTTTACCCGCAGCCCTGCGGCGCAGATCGTGATCCGGCGCGCGGGGTTTGTGGATCAGACGCCCGAAGAGATTCCCGTCGAGGATCAGGGCAACCGATTTACAAACGCGATTGCTGTCGCGGGCCCCGAAATCACGCTTGAGGAACTACAGCGGATGAATGCGGCGTTGAAGCCCATGGCGCGGCTGTCGACCTCTTTCCGGTTCGAGGCGGGATCGGTGCGTCTGGATGCACAATCGCGGTCAAACGTGCAGCAACTCGCCCGCGCGCTCGAGGTGGGGCAGTACGACGCGCGCCGTTTGTTGTTCGTGGGGTTCAGTGACGGGCAGGGCGCGTCTTTCGCCAACCGTGACATCGCGCTGCGTCGGGCAGAAGCCGTGCGGCAAGCGGTGATCACCGCGGCGGTGACCGCCAATCTGGAACGTGTGACGCTGGATCTGGATGCCTTTGGCGAGGCGATGCCAATGGCCTGTGATGATACCGCATGGGGGCGTCAGGCCAACCGGCGGGTAGAGGTCTGGGTGCGCTAAGCCCTAGCGAAACTGGGGCGGGGCGTATTTCAGCAGCACCGGCACGACCAGTTCTTCCTCGTCGATCAGATGGCGGTTCAGCATGGGTTTGAACGCATCCAGACGCTGTTTCATGGCCGCGGTACTGTCAAGGAAACCTGCCGCGTCCCCCGCATGGCGCAGAACGGCATTCGCCGTCTCGGCCAGATCGTTCAAAATACCATCAAGACTGTGGTGGTCGCGATCCAAAATCTCGAACCCTTGCGCCGCACCTTGGTCAAGCTGTGCCATCACCGGAAAATACTGGGCATCCTCGATATGGTGGTGACCGTGCAGCTCGTTGATCAACATCCCGCCGAAACGCGACAGTTTGCGTTTGTAGGTCTCGGTCGGCTCGACGCGGTCCATCGCCAGTTGCGCGTCCCCCTCCATCTGGTCCAGCAGCCGGCGGAACATCATATGACGATCCAACCAGAACGCGATCAGGCGGGAGTAATTCGGGTTCTCCTCCCAACCGTCGCGGGGGAAGGCTTTGATCAACGCACGCAGCGGATCGGGCAGGCCATCGCGCTGCATCAGGGAAAGCGGGTCGGGGGGCGGCGTATTGGACATAGGCCAAAGCTAGTGCCGAGGGGTGATCCGGTAAACTGCGCAAATTCGAACAGATCAGTTGCGCTTATAGGTACCCTTCGCTGCGAAAACTAAGCTCGCGTGATTTGCCGATGATCAGATGGTCATGCAGGGTCAGCCCCAGGGCGCTGCAGGCCGCGAAAATCTGCTGCGTCATGTCGATGTCGGCTTGGGATGGGGTAGGGTCGCCCGAGGGGTGGTTATGCACCAGAATAAGCGCGCTGGCGTTCAGCTCAAGCGCGCGTTTGGCGACCTCTCGCGGGTAGACGGGGACGTGATCGACAGTGCCCTTGCCCTGTTCCTCATCGCCGATGACGACGTTCTTGCGGTCCAGATAAATGACGCGGAACTGCTCGGTTTCGCGGTGCGCCATCGTGGTGTGGCAATAATCAAGCAGAGCGTCCCACCCTGAGAGCACATGCTGCCGCATCACCCTGGAGCGCGCCATACGGTGGGCTGCGGCTTCAATCACCTTAAGCTCGACAATCACCGCGTCGCCCACGCCCGAGATATCCCTAAGCCGAGGCTCCGGCGCGGTGATCACGCGGTTGAAGTCGCCGAACCTGTCCATCAGCGCACGCGCCAGCGGTTTGACATCACGGCGCGGGATGGCGCGGAAGAGCACTAGTTCAAGCAGTTCATAGTCCGGGATCGCTGCGGCACCGCCCTGCATAAAGCGTGCGCGCAAACGTTGTCGGTGATCCGCGATATAGGACGGCTGTTTGCCCGATGCTACCGGTGCGGGCACCGCTTCGTCCCCCAGAAAGGGCAGGCGCGGGTCAGAAAAGTGAGCGTTGTTGCGTCCCATTGGCCCAGCTTGCGGCCAAAGAGGTTATCATCCCGTTAACGCGGGCAGGGGCAGAAACAAAAAGGGCGGAGCCTGCGCCCCGCCCGATGTTTTGTATGCTCAGGTGTTACCCTTTCATCGAATCCCAGAAGGATTTCACCGACGAAAAGAAGCTGCTGCTTTCAGGATTGTTGTTGGAGGATTCCTTTTCGAACTCCTGCAACAATTCCTTTTGGCGGCTGGTCAGGTTCACCGGCGTCTCGACCGCCAGTTCGATGATCATATCGCCCGTACCACCCCCACGCAGCGGGGGCATACCCTTGCCGCGCAGACGCATCTGGCGACCGGACTGGCTGCCCGCCGGGATTTGCACGCGGCCACGACCACCGTCGATCGTTGGCACCTCGATGCTGCCCCCAAGGGCGGCGGTGCTCATCGAAACGGGAACGCGGCAGAACAGGTTTGGCCCGTCGCGTTCGAACAGCTTATGGTCCTGCACCTCGATAAAGATGTACAGATCACCCGACGGCCCGCCGCGCATGCCTGCTTCGCCTTCGCCGGCCAGGCGGATACGTGTGCCGGTTTCAACGCCCGCAGGGATGTTCACCGACAGCGCACGGTCTTTTTCAACACGCCCGGCTCCGCGGCAGGATTTACAGGGGTTCTTGACGATCTGGCCCATGCCCGAACAGGTCGGACAGGTGCGTTCGACCGTGAAAAAGCCCTGCTGAGCACGGACCTTGCCCATACCGGAACAGGTGGGGCAGGTGGTCGGCTCTGCGCCGCCTTCTGACCCGGAACCGTTACAGGAATCGCAGGCCACAGAGGTGGGCACGTTGATCGACTTCTGCATGCCCCGATACGCATCTTCGAGCGTAATCCCGAGGTTATAGCGCAGATCGGCACCGCGTGCGGCACGGCGTCCGCCGCCGCCCCGCTGTCCCCCCATGAAGTCGCCGAACAGGTCGTCAAACACGTCAGAGAACGCCGAAGAGAAGTCGCCCTGACCGCCGCCGCCAAAGCCGCCGCCACGATGGCCACCGCCACCGCCCATACCCCCTTCAAAGGCCGCATGACCATACCGGTCATAGGCAGCTTTCTTTTCGGGGTCTTTCAGGACTTCGTAAGCTTCGTTCGCTTCTTTGAACTGGGCTTCGGCATTGGGGTTGTCGGCATTGCGATCGGGGTGCAATTCCTTGGCTTTGGTGCGGTAGCCCTTTTTGATCTCGTCGGCAGAGGCACCTTTAGCGACGCCGAGCGTCTCGTAGTAATCACGTTTGGCCATGAATTAGCTCCTACGCTGGAACGTGACGGGCCGGCCCGGCAAGCGGACCGGCCCCTTCAGTGGTTCCGTGGGCGTGCTTACGCGCGCTTGTTATCGTCCAGATCTTCGAAATCGGCATCGACGATATCGTCGTCACCTTCGGGTGCATCCGCAGCCGGGGCAACGTCTTCGTTTTCGTCCTGAGCCGCCTTGTAGATGGCTTCGCCCAGTTTCATCGCCGCTTCGGTAACGTTCTGGATACCGTTGTTGATCTTATCAACATTGTCGGTCGCCAGTTCGTCGTTCAGTGCAGCAATGGCCAGTTCGATCGCTTCGACGGTGGTCGGGTCAACCTTGTCAGAATGCTCTTCCAGCGACTTCTCGGTCGAGTGGATCAGCGATTCCGCCTGGTTTTTCGCCTCGATCAATGCGCGGCGCTCTTTGTCGGCGTCGGCATTTTCTTCGGCGTCTTTCACCATCTTTTCGATATCCGCATCGGACAGACCGCCGGATGCTTGGATCGTGATCTTCTGCTCTTTGCCTGTGCCTTTATCCAGCGCGCCTACGGCAACGATACCGTTTGCGTCGATGTCAAAGGTCACTTCGATCTGGGGCATGCCGCGGGGTGCGGGTGGGATGCTTTCCAGGTTGAACGCGCCAAGGATCTTGTTGTCCGCAGCCATTTCACGCTCCCCTTGGAAGACGCGGATGGTCACGGCGCTTTGGTTATCCTCGGCGGTCGAGAAGACCTGCGACTTCTTCGTCGGGATCGTGGTGTTGCGGTCGATCAGACGGGTGAACACGCCACCCAGCGTTTCGATACCAAGGCTCAGCGGTGTCACGTCCAGCAGAACAACGTCTTTGACGTCGCCTTGCAGAACACCGGCCTGAATGGCCGCACCCAAGGCAACAACCTCGTCAGGGTTCACACCCTTATGTGGCTCTTTGCCGAAGAACTTGGTCACTTCCTCGATGACGCGCGGCATACGGGTCATACCGCCGACCAGAACGACTTCGTCGATCTCGGATGCGGATACACCGGCATCTTTCAACGCGGCTGCGCAGGGCTTCATCGACGCTTTGATCAGGTCACCAACCAATTGCTCCAGCTTGGAGCGGGTCAGCTTCATCACCATGTGCAGTGGCGAGCCATCTTTGCCCATCGAGATGAACGGCTGGTTGATCTCTGTCTGGCTTGCGCTGGACAGTTCGATCTTGGCCTTCTCTGCCGCTTCTTTCAGACGCTGAAGCGCCATCTTGTCTTGCGTCAGGTCGACGCCGTTGGTCTTTTTGAATTCATCCGCAAGGTAGTTCACGATGCGCATGTCGAAGTCTTCACCACCCAGGAACGTGTCACCGTTGGTGGATTTCACTTCGAACAGGCCATCGTCGATTTCAAGGATGGTCACGTCGAACGTACCGCCGCCAAGGTCATAGACCGCGATGGTTTGCGTGTCTTTCTTGTCCAGACCATACGCCAAGGCCGCCGCTGTCGGTTCGTTGATGATCCGCAGCACTTCCAGACCGGCAATCTTGCCCGCGTCTTTGGTCGCCTGACGCTGAGCGTCGTTAAAGTAGGCAGGAACAGTGATCACGGCCTGGGTGACTTCTTCGCCCAGATAGGATTCCGCTGTTTCCTTCATTTTGCCAAGGATGAACGCAGAGATTTGCGAGGGGGAGTATTTCTCGCCCTTGGCTTGTACCCATGCGTCACCATTCCCACCGTCCATGACGGTGAAGGGCAGGTTCTTTTTGTCCTTGGCTAGATCCGCGTCGTCATTGCGACGGCCGATCAGGCGTTTCACGCCGAAAATTGTGTTGTCGGGGTTGGTAACCGCTTGCCGTTTGGCAGGCTGCCCAACCAGACGTTCGTCGTCTGTGAACGCAACGATGGAGGGCGTGGTGCGCGCGCCTTCGGCGTTTTCGATAACGCGAGGCTGGCTGCCGTCCATGATGGCGATACAGCTGTTTGTCGTTCCTAGGTCGATACCAATAACTTTGGCCATGTTTGATCCCTCTTTTACTCAAGGCGATGACACGAAGCGCAGGCCCGTTGTGGCACCTTTGCCCCGATCTTTTTCACCAAAGGCCGGATGCCTTTAGCGGTTCTCGGCGTATATAAGGAGCAGATATGGACCCTGCAACCGTTGCATGAGAAAGGAGAGGCGGATTCTGCGTGGATTTTTCGCGAAAGCAGGAAAGAAGGGCGTTTAGATGACGATATTGCGGTTACGCGGCTTCGAAATTCACAAATCTTACCTTACGTTGTCGGCGCAGCGCGGGCTGCTGGATGCCGTGCGCGGGGTGGTCAAACAGGTGCCGTTCTTCCGCCCCGTCATGCCAAGCGGGCAGCAGATGTCGGTGCGTATGACATCCGCGGGGGACTACGGCTGGCTGTCCGATACGCAGGGCTATCGCTATGCGCCAACCCACCCCAACGGCACCCCGTGGCCTGCGATCCCGCCCGAGGTGTTGGCGATCTGGAATGACCTGACGGGGTTGGAACGGCAGCCGGAATCCTGCCTCATCAACTATTACGCGTCAGACGCGAAAATGGGCCTGCATCAGGACAAGAACGAGACGGATTTCCGCTGGCCGGTCGTGTCCATCTCGCTTGGCGACGAAGGGATGTTGCGCGTCGGCGGTCAAAAGCGCGGCGGCAAGACCGACAGCCTGTGGCTGCAATCGGGCGATGTCGTTGTCATGGGTGGCGAGGCCCGGCTGAACTATCACGGGATCGATCGCATTCGTGCGGGGTCTTCGACGCTGTTGCCCAAAGGCGGGCGGATCAACATCACGCTGCGGGTCGTGACCTGAGCCTAGCGTCGCGCGCTCCAGCTCGCGGAGGCATGTTTACGGGTGTAGAATTCACCCATCAGCCCGATCACCATCAGGACCACACCGACCCAAACCGCATATTCCCAGTTACTGTAGCGCGGGTTGTAGTTGATAAACGCATATCCGCGCGCCTGGTCGATGACGTGGAACAAGGGGTTCCAGTCAAACATGGCCAGCATGAAGGACGGCAGCGAATTGGCCAGAAACATCTTGCCCGAAGCGATCATATTCGCCCGCTGGTAAATCGTCGTGAATATCTGTGTAAAGGCCGGTGCCCAGGGTTTGATGGCCAGCAGCACCATCCCCACGGCCACGCCCGTAAACCACGCGATCATCAGCATGAACATCACGCCCGACGGGTCGTAGATCACCACCGGATTGAAGGCGAGGTGATAGACCGACATGATCAGGATCAGCGATAGCATCTGAATATACAGCGCGCCCAAGGCCGCCGCAGCCAGTGCGATCATCGTGGTCATCGGCGCGTGTTTCATCATCGCGCTCGCCGGTCCCTCGGCAGCGGCGACGGCGGCAACCGTTTTGGTGTGCACCATGAACAAAAAGATGCCGGTCATGATGTAGATCACGAAATCACCCCGAATGGCCGCCCCGCGCATCCCCAGAACCGAGAACATGACATAGAACACGCCAACAAAGATCACCGCTTGCAGGATGTTGATCCCGATGGCGGCAAAGGCATTGTTGTGCTGCTTGCGCACAGAGCGCACGACGGAGTGGTAGATGAGTTCGAAAAAGTTAACGGCCGAGCGGAAATTGCCCGTGTTGGTGCGCCTTGGTTGAAACATCGTAAAGCCTCTTTGTGACGTACCCTCGCACGGAATTCTTGCTGTTCCGTCAAGGCGCAATCATAAGGGGTTTGCGCAAAGTAATCAACGAAACTGAAAAGGCCGCGACATTATGGATTATGAGCAACTGGTAACGGTGATGCGCCGTTTGTCGATCGAAGCAGGCGACAAGATCATGGAGATTTACGGCGCGGATGATTTCGAGGTCAAAACCAAATCCGACGAAAGCCCCGTGACCATTGCCGACGAAGCGGCGGACAAGATCATCTCGGACGGGCTGCGCGCGGCGTTCCCTGATGTGATGCTTGTCACGGAAGAGCAGTCGGCCACCCATTCGGCGTCGGGCGATACATTCCTGATCGTGGACCCGCTGGACGGCACGAAAGAGTTCATCAACCGTCGGGGCGATTTCACCGTGAACATCGCGCTGGTCGAAGGCGGCGTGCCGACACGCGGTGTGGTCTATGCCCCCGCCCGTTCGCGCATGTTCTTCACGCTGGCCGATGGCAGCGCGGTCGAGGAAACCGGCGATTTCCCAAAAGACAGCATGGGCCCTGTGCAGCCGATATCAGTCTCTACGCCGGATAATGCCGCGCTGATGGTCGTCGCGTCCAAGTCGCACCGCGATCAGGCGACCGATGACTACATCGCGAAATACAATGTGCGCGACATGAAAAGCGCGGGCTCGTCGCTGAAGTTCTGCCTGATCGCCACGGGCGAGGCGGATCTGTACCCACGCGTCGGGCGCACGATGGAATGGGACACGGCTGCAGGCCACGCGGTTCTGACCGGCGCTGGTGGGGCCGTTGTGCGCTTTGACGACCTGACCCCGTTGACCTACGGCAAAGCCGATTTCGCCAACCCCTTCTTTATCGCCCATGCACCGGGCGTTGAACTGAAAGCCTCCTGATGTCGGTCCTTATTGTCATTCCCGCCCGCTATGCCTCCACCCGCTATCCGGCGAAACCGCTGGCGCTGTTGACAGGGGCGAGCGGTACGGCACGCAGCCTGATCGAACGCAGCTGGCGTGCTGCCTGCGAGGTTCAGGGCGTCGACAAGGTCGTTGTGGCCACCGATGATGATCGCATCAAGGACGCCGCCGAAGCCTTCGGGGCCGAGGTGGTGATGACCTCGGTCGACTGTGCCAACGGGACAGAGCGTTGCGCCGAAGCCCATGCGGTTCTGGGCGGTGGCTACGACATCGTGGTGAACCTGCAAGGCGACGCGCCGCTGACACCACATTGGTTTGTCGAAAGCCTTGTGCAGGGTCTGCAGGGCGACCCTAATGCGGGGATCGCGACGCCGGTATTGCGCTGCGATGGTGCGGCGTTGAACGGGCTGCTGGCCGACCGCAAAGCGGGTCGGGTGGGGGGCACCACCGCCGTTTTCGCAGCGGATCATGCGGCGATGTATTTTTCAAAGGAGGTCGTGCCGTTCACGTCGAAAACCTATGAGGACGCCGATGCCACGCCGGTGTTTCACCACGTGGGCGTCTATGCCTATCGCCCCGACGCGCTGGCGGCCTATCCGTCATGGAAGGTCGGTCCGCTTGAACAGCTTGAAGGGTTGGAGCAGCTGCGCTTCATGGAAAACAGCCACAAGGTGCTCTGCGTCGAGGTCGAGGCCAAGGGCCGCCAGTTCTGGGAGCTGAACAACCCCGAAGATGTGCCAAAGATCGAAGCGATGATGGCCGAGATGGGGTTGGCGTAATCGCACCGCCCCACCGCCATCGCCAATATTGCGGTGGGGCGTGCAACCTGTAATGAATAAAGCCACAGCGATCCGACGCTTTGATTAATTTAACGAAAACGGCGGATAAGGCGCAAAGATGTGCAAGCTGCGGCATAAAGGAGCTTTTGACCGCAAAATCAGCAAGAAGCCGCCATATTTTAGGCGCTGCCCATATTTAGGGCTGGCAGCATGGTGGTTTGCAATTCAATGAGCGCTAACTCGGTTATCCGCACGTAAATGTATAAAGGCGACGATTTCACATGGCTAAGAAAGTAACAAAAGCGATTTTTCCGGTGGCTGGTTTGGGAACGCGGTTTTTGCCCGCGACGAAATCTGTCCCCAAAGAAATCATGACCTTGGTCGATCGCCCGCTGGTGCAATACGCCATCGACGAGGCCCGCGCGGCGGGCATCAAGGAATTCATCTTTGTCACCTCCCGCGGCAAGGGCGCGCTGGAAGATTACTTTGACCACTCTCCCGTGCTGGAACAGGAACTACGCTCCAAGGGCAAGACAGAGCTGATGGAGATTCTGAAAAGCACCAATATGGACAGCGGTGCCATCGCCTATATCCGCCAGCACAAAGCGCTTGGTCTGGGCCATGCGGTATGGTGCGCCCGTCGTCTGATCGGCAACGAACCCTTTGCTGTGATGCTGCCCGATGACGTGATCGCTGCCGACAAACCCTGCCTGCAGCAGATGATCGAAGCCTATAACGAGACCGGCGGCAACATGGTTGCGGCGATGGAAGTGAACCCTGAAAAATCCTCTTCCTACGGGATGCTGGACATCGACGAGGGTCAAACCGATGGCGAGCTCGTCAAGGTGAAGGGCATGGTCGAAAAGCCCAAAGCTGAAGACGCGCCGTCTAACCTTGCCGTAATCGGCCGCTATATCCTGTCGCCCAACGTGCTGAAGAACCTGAACCAACTGAAGTCCGGCTCGGGCGGGGAAATCCAATTGACCGACGCCATCGCAGCAGAGCTGACCCAAGGCAACGATGTCTATGGCTACCGCTTCAAGGGCCAGCGTTTCGACTGCGGTTCCAAATCCGGTTTCCTGCAGGCGACGGTCTCCTTTGGGCTGGCGCGTGAAGAGCTGCGCGATGATCTGCGTGCGTATCTACAAGACATCATGCAGGGTGAAACCGCGGCGCAATAAGCGCAGGACGATAGGGACGGGCGTATGGCGAATATCTTGGTCACCGGCGGTGCGGGCTATATCGGGTCGCACGCGTGCAAGGCGCTGGCCGCTGCAGGGCATACCCCCGTCACCTTCGATAATCTGGTCACCGGCTGGCGTGACGCAGTAAAATTCGGCCCGTTCGTGCAGGGTGACCTGCTGAACCGCGCCGAGATTGACGCCGCGTTTGAACAATACCAGCCGGTCGCCGTCATGCATTTTGCCGCGCTTAGCCAAGTGGGCGATAGTATGAAACAGCCCGGCACCTATTGGCGCAACAACGTCGAAGGGTCGCTGAACCTGATCGAGGCGACGGTCGCCGCAGGCTGCAAACACTTCGTCTTTTCGTCCACCTGTGCGACCTATGGCGATCAGGACAATGTCGTGCTGGATGAAAATAGCGCGCAGCACCCGATCAATGCCTACGGGGCCTCCAAACGCGCGATCGAAGATATCCTGCGCGATTTCGAGGCGGCTTATGGTCTGCAAAGCGTGATCTTCCGCTATTTCAACGTGGCCGGTGCCGACCCCGAAGGGGAGGTCGGCGAATTCCACCAGCCCGAGACACATTTGATCCCGCTGATGCTGGACGCCATCGACGGCAAACGGGATGCGCTGACGATCTTTGGCACCGATTACGATACGCCCGATGGCACCTGCATTCGTGACTATGTGCATGTCTGCGATCTGGTCGATGCCCATGTTCTGGGGCTGAACTGGCTGCGAGAGGATAAGGGCAGCCGCGTGTTCAATCTGGGCACCGGCACCGGGTTTTCCGTGCGCGAGGTTGTGGAACACAGCCGCGAGGTCACCAACCGCGCCGTCCCCATGACCGAAGGCGACCGGCGACCGGGCGATTGCACCAAACTGGTCTCGGGCTCGGTCCGCGCCGAGACAGAGCTGGGCTGGCGGCCCACACGGTCGACCCTACAGCAGATGATCACCGACGCGTGGAGATGGCACCAGACCGGCCACTATAGCGCATGACCAACAGCGCCGCTGTTCCCGCGTCGCGAGGGGCCCGGCTATGGGGGGCCTATCGGATGCGGTTGAAACGGCGGCGGCTGCTGTGGCGTGCATTGCGGTCGCGGCATCAGTTGAAAGCGCCAAGGCGGCCCGCCATTCCGCGCGACGGCGTGCTCGCCTTTGTCGTGCTGCGCAACGAGGCCGCGCGGCTTCCATATTTTCTGGATCACTACCGCGATCTTGGCGTTGCGCATTTTCTGATGATCGACAATGGCAGTGACGATGGCAGTACCGAAATGCTGGCGGCACAGCCCGATGTGACCCTGTGGCAAACCTCTGCCAGCTATCGCGCGTCGCGGTTCGGGCTGGATTGGCTGAACTGGCTACTGTGGCGGCATGGGCACGGGCGCTGGTGTCTGACCGTCGATGCGGACGAGCTGCTGGTCTATGACCAGATGGAGACGCGGAAACTGCCCGCGTTGACCGATCAACTTGAGCGTAAAGCGCGCAAAGGGTTCGGCACGCTGATGCTGGATATGTTCCCGAAGGGCCCATTGGGCGCGCAGTTCTATGCCCCCGGCCAAGACCCGGCGCAGGTGCTGGATTGGTTTGACCCCGCCCCCTATCGGGTGGTGCGCCAGTGGCCGATGAACAATCTCTGGGTGCAGGGTGGTGCCCGCGAACGGGTTTTCTTTGCCGATCGTCCCAGCCAGTCACCGACGTTGAACAAGATACCGCTGATCCACTGGCATCGGCGCTATGTCTATGTGAATTCGACCCACTCCCTCCTGCCGCCCGCGCTGAATGACATCTACGATGGGCCGGGGGGGAAGACGGCCTCGGGGGTGTTGCTGCACAGTAAGTTCCTGCCAGAGATCATTGCGAAGTCCCGTCAGGAAAAGGCACGGGGGCAGCATTTTCACAACCCGGAACAGTTTGACGGTTACTATGACCAGATCGCTGACGCCCCCGATCTGTGGCATGCAGGCGCGCGGCGCTATACCGGGCCGGCGGATCTGGAAGACTGCGACCTGATGCGCAGCCCCTGGGCCTGATATTCCCCGGCCTGACCGTCATTCCTGCAACGCGTAACTGTTTCAAAGTACGTTGTTTATGAACACGGCCCATGACATATTGGCTTGGAACCTGATGGGATGAGGGCCTTAGGCCGGCGGGGCATTCCGCGCAGGGTATGGAGAACACGTGAGCCTTTGGGATTCTTACAAGATGCGCGTGCGGCGCAAGCGGCGGTTGATCCGGGCGCTGCGCAAGTCGTCCGAGCTGACACATGTTCAGGACAACACCAGCGCCATCCGTCCCGATGATGTCTTGCTTGTCTGCACCATGCGGAACGAGAAAATCCGGCTCCCGTATTTCCTGGAGTATTATCGAGAGCTGGGGATCAATCACTTTCTCTTTGTCGATAACGGGTCCGACGACGGCAGTGCCGATTACCTGCGCGGGATGAAGGATGTCTCTGTCTGGCATACCGATGCCAGCTATCGGCGGTCGGGGTTCGGTGTCGACTGGATGAACTACCTCAAACGCAAATACGCGCACGGGCATTGGGTGCTGGTTGTCGATCCGGATGAATTCTTTGTCTATCCGTTTTGCGATACGCGGCCGGTTCAGGCGCTGACCGACTGGCTGGACAACTGCGAGATCCGCAGCTTTGGCGCGATGCTGCTGGATGTCTACCCCAAGGGACGGCTGGGGGATGAACCCTATCAAGAGGGGCAGAACCCGATGGAGATCGCATCGTGGTTCGACAGCGGCAACTACGCGATCTCGCGCAATGCCAAATATGGAAACCTGTGGATACAGGGCGGGCCGCGTGCGCGGGTATTTTTCAAACACAAGCCCGCCAAGGCCCCCGCGCTGAACAAGGTGCCCCTGGTCAAATGGGACCGGCGCTATGCCTATGTCAGTTCCACCCATATGCTGCTGCCGCGTGGGTTGAACCGTGTCTATGACGAATGGGGCGGAGAGAAAGCATCAGGCGTGCTGCTTCATGCCAAATTCCTGGATACCTTTAGCGCCAAGGCGGCAGAGGAGCTTGTGCGCGGCCAGCACTATGCCAAATCCATCGAATACAGGACCTATGCCAACAACCCCGACCAGAACCCGCAGCTGTGGGGCAAGTGGTCCGAGAAATACATCAACTGGCGCCAGCTCGAGATTCTCGGGCTCATGTCCAAGGGGAACTGGGCATGAGCGTCGGGATCGTCATGCTGGTGCACACCGCCCTAGGCCGCGCTGAACAGGTCGCGCGACATTGGGCGGCGGCGGGCTGTCCGGTGGTGATCCACGTCGATAAATCGGTGCCACGCCAGACCCATGATGCTTTTGTGCAGGCGTTGGCGGATGTGCCCGCGCTGGTGTTCAGCAAAAGATACCGTTGCGAATGGGGGACATGGGGGCTGGTGGCCGCCTCGCAAACCGCGTCCGAGATGATGCTGAACCGCTTTCCGGATGTGCGCCATGTATATCTGGCATCGGGGTCATGCCTGCCGCTGCGTCCGGTGAAAGAGCTGATCGACTATCTTGCCGCCCGCCCGCGCACCGATTTTATCGAAAGCGCCACCACAGCCGATGTGCCCTGGACCGTTGGCGGGCTGGACGAAGAACGTTTTACCATGCGTTTTCCCTTCTCGTGGAAACGGCGGCGCTATCTGTTCGACAAGGCGGTGGCTGTGCAGCGCTTTATCGGGCTCAAGCGGCGTATCCCCAAGGGGGTCGTGCCGCATATGGGGTCGCAATGGTGGTGCCTGACGCGGCAAACCCTGTCGGCGATCCTGCAAGACCCGAAACGCGCGGCCTACGACGCCTATTTCCGCCACGTCTGGATACCGGATGAAAGCTACTTCCAGACGCTCGCGCGGCTGTATTCGACCCAGATCGAAAGCCGGTCGCTGACCCTGTCCAAGTTCGATTTTCAGGGCAAGCCGCATATCTTTTACGACGATCACCTCCAGCTTTTGCGGCGGTCCGATTGCTTTGTCGCGCGCAAGATATGGCCCAAAGCAGATAGGCTCTACGAGGCGTTCCTCACCGATGAGGCGGGTGCCATGAAGCGGACAGAGCCGAACCCCGGCAAGATTGACCGTGTCTTTGCCAAAGCGGTTGAACGGCGCACGCGGGGGCGGGCGGGGCTTTATATGCAAAGCCGCTTCCCCAATGAAGATTGGGAAAACGGCGTCACTGCCGCGCCCTATTCCGTGTTTCAGGGCTTTGTCGAGCTGTTCGAGAACTTTGAACCCTGGCTCACCAAATCCACCGGCGCGCGGGTGCATGGCCATCTGTTCGCACCGGATCGCGTGCATTTTGCCGATGGGCAGAACTCGATCAACGGGGCGCTGAGCAATAGCGCCAAGATACGCGACTATGACCCCAAGGCGTTTCTGACAAATCTGATCTGGAACACCCGTGGCGAACGTCAATGCTTTCAGTTCGGCCCGCAGGACAATCAGGATATCGTCTGGAACATCGCCAAGGATCCGAATGCGCAGGTGTCGGTGATCACCGGAGCTTGGGCCGTGCCGTTGTTCCGGTCCAATCAGGATTTCGCCGACATTCGCCGCACCGCCGCTGCGCTGCAAAAGATCGAAAGCGAACACATGAAAGTGCTGCGGTCGCATTACGCCAAGGCGCGGGTGCGTATCTGGACGATGGCCGAATTCATCGAAGCCCCGATGGAGCCGCTGCAAAGCATTCTGGACGAGATCGGGCAGGTCAAAACAGGTCGTCTGTCCGAGGTGCCAAAGATGGCGGATCTCACCGGCTTTGGCCAATTCCTGCAGAACCTCAAGAACCAGGGGATGCACCCCTATCTGATGGGCGACTTTCCCGTTGAACGTGGCATGTCGGCCCCCCAGAAACCGCCGCGCAAACCCTATCTGGTGCAGTAAATATGAGTTCTAAATTCAAAAGCTTTGTCGTCTTTGCCGAAATGCGCACGGGCTCCAACTTTCTGGAGAGTAACCTGAACGCCTTTGACGGGATCACCTGCCACGGCGAGGCCTTCAACCCGCATTTTATCGGCTACCCCAAAAGCACCGAGATTTTGGGCATAGACCAGCAAACACGCGACGACGACCCGACAAAGCTGCTGGTTGCGATACGCGACAAGACCAAGGGCATCGGCGGGTTTCGCTATTTCCACAACCACGATCCGCGCGTGCTGGATCCGCTGTTGGAAGACGACACCTGCGCCAAGATCATCCTGACGCGCAACCCTGTCGAAAGCTACGTCAGCTGGAAGATCGCGCGCAGCACCGGTCAGTGGAAATTGACGGATGTGAAAGCGCGGAAAAAGGCGCAAGCCGTCTTTGACGAAGAAGAATTCTCGGACCACCTAGAGGCGCTTCAGGCGTTCCAGCTGACACTGTTGAACCGGTTGCAGAAGCTGGGGCAGACGGCGTTTTACGTGGCCTATGAGGATCTGCAAAGCGTCGAGGTGATGAACGGTTTGGCGCGGTATCTGGGCGTGGATCATCCGCTAGAGGCGTTGGATAAAAGTCTGAAAAAGCAGAACCCCGACCCGATCTCGGCCAAGGTCAGCAATTATGACGATATGCTGGATGCGCTTGGCCGGATGGATCGCTTCGACCTGACCCGCACCCCGAATTTCGAACCCCGCCGCGGGCCGGTGGTGCCGTCCTATGTCGCGGCGGCCGAAGCTCCGTTGCTTTATCTGCCCTTGCGCAGCGGGCCAGAGCCGCAGGTGCTGGACTGGATGGCGGCGCTGGATGGTGTCGGGCGGGACAAGCTCCAAACCAAGTTGAACCAGAAGCAGTTGCGCCAGTGGAAGCGCCGGCATCCCGGTCACCGCAGTTTCACTGTGCTGCGGCATCCGGTGGACCGTGCGCATGACGCGTTCTGCCGGCACATCGTGACCACGGACAAAGGCAGCTACCTGCAGCTGCGCACGACGTTGATCAACCGCTACAAGCTGCCGCTGCCGAAAGGCGAACCGGACAACAGCTATGACGCCGATGCGCATCGCGCGGCGTTCAAGGCGTTTCTGACCTTCCTCAAGGGGAATCTGAACGGGCAGACCGCAATTCGTGTGGATCAGGCGTGGTGCACGCAGGCGCAGGCGGTACAGGGGTTCGGCGAATTCGCCTTGCCCGACCGGATCATCCGCGAGGATGAGCTGGCCGCAGAGCTGTCAGCCTTGGCGCAAAGCGTCGGGATGCAACCGCCCGCAGCCTTGCCCGCACGACCCGCAACCCACCCCTATGCGCTGGCCGACATCTATGATGCCGACATCGAAAAACGCGCATCCGACGCGTACCAGCGGGATTATATGATGTTCGGGTTCAAAAGCTGGGGGTAGCGCCGCTTAGGCGGCCTGCGTTGCCTGTGCTTCGGTCAGGATCGCGTAAAGCGTGGCGGGGTCCGGGTTGGCCCGCAGCTTAGAGCAGACAGAGGCATTGCGCAGCGTACGCGACACCAGCGCCAGCGCCTTGAGGTGTTCAACACCCGCGCTTTCAGGGGCAAACAGGGCAAAGGCGATATCGACCGGCTGGCGGTCGACCGCGTTGAAATCGATCGGCTTGTCGAGAAGCACAAAGGCCCCCAGCACATTGTCCAGACCTTCAAGCCGCGCGTGGGGCAGCGCGACCCCGTGGCCCACGCCTGTCGGACCAAGGGATTCGCGCGTCATCAAGGCTTCGACCACCGCGGCGGCTTTCAAGCCGTAAGCATTATGCGCCAGCTCCCCGATATCGTGGAGCAGGCGTTTCTTGCTTGAGGCCGATGTGAGGACTTTGACAGCCCCCGGCTTTAGGAGTTTCGCAAAATTCATTCTGCTCGCTCTGTTCTCGGCCGCTGATGGGTCCGGTTTGTGTTACGACGGATCGATCCAGCCGATGTTGCCGTCATCGCGACGGTAGACAACGTTTACGCCTTCTTGACCGTCTTTGCGGAAGACCACGACAGGCGTTCCCGAAATTTCCATCTGCATCACAGCTTCACCCACAGACAAGGTCGCGATCTTGGTCTGCATTTCCGCGATGATCATGGGTTGGAGTGTTTCGGGTTCCTGCGCGTCTGAATCGCTTTCTGAGGCGAGGATATACGAGGATGCACCGAAAAGTTCAACCGGTTGCGCACGCTCGCGATGGTGATCTTTCAGCCGTCGCTTGTAGCGCCTCAGCTGCTTTTCCATCTTTGCTGCACATGAATCGAAAGATCCATAGATATCAGTAGCATGCGCTTTCGCTGACGCCGTAAGGCCAGTCGATAGGTGCACCGTCGTTTCGCAGACGAACTCGTGACCGGATTTGGAAAAGATGACATTCGCGTCCGTCGGACGCTCAGCATACTTCTGGACAGCTTCGCCCAATTCCGTTTTCACATGCGTTTGCAGGGCTTCGCCGATGTCGATTTGTTTGCCACTGATTTGGTACCGCATAAATTCTCCTTGTTCTTATGATCCGGACAACACCATAGGCCGCATAAAATGCGGTAAAGGCGGGGTCAGATGCGGGTGAATGACGATGCGACGAGTTTGAGAGACACCATCCCTTTGGGAAGGGGGGGATGCAGCACAAACATGATACGCCGTCTCGCCATAGTCCTATTGAGCGCGCGATTGGGCCGCGTTGTCAAATGAATCCGGCGCATGGATGTGCGGAAACTAGCGCAATATGTCTGTAGTTGATTAGGAAATGCGGAAGTTATCGCCCAGGTAGACCCGGCGCACATTCTCGTTCTGCACGACCTCTTCCGGGGTGCCGGACATCAGCACAGTGCCTTCGTGCAAGATGTAAGCACGGTCCACAATATCCAATGTTTCCCGAACGTTATGGTCGGTGATCAGCACGCCGATGCCGCGCTTTTTCAGATCGGCAACCAGATGGCGGATGTCATCCACCGAAATCGGGTCCACGCCGGCAAAGGGTTCGTCGAGCAGCAAGTATTTGGGATCGGCCGCCAGACAACGGGCGATTTCCACGCGGCGACGCTCCCCGCCTGACAGGGCCAAGGCCGGCGCACGGCGCAGGTGTTCGATGGAAAATTCCGACAGCAAGGCTTCAAGCCGTTCACGCCGCCCGCGCGCGTCAGAGATAGAGATATCCAGAATCGCCGAGATATTGTCTTGCACGCTCAGCCCGCGAAAGATGCTCATCTCTTGCGGGAGGTAGCCGATGCCAAGCTGTGCGCGGCGATACATCGGCAGGGTGGTGACGTTCTTGCCATCAATCGTGACAGTGCCGCCCTCGGGCATGACCAGCCCGGCCACGGCGTAAAACGTGGTCGTCTTGCCGGACCCGTTCGGCCCCAGCAGGGCAACAACTTCGCCCCGGTTCAGCTCCATCGAGAAGTCGCGGATGACGGTTTTCTTGCGGTAGGATTTACGCAGGTGTTCGATGCGCAGACCGCTTGCGCCATCCGTGACCGTCAAATTCGGGGAAGACATCAGTTGTTGCTGCCCGTTTGCAGGATTGTTTTCACGCGGCCGGACATCTGCGCCGTGCCGTCCGACAGCTTGACGCTCATCGTGTCAGAGCTGAGCGCATTGCGCCCTTGGGTCAGCAGCACGTTCCCCGACATCACGATCGTGCCCGTGTCGATGTCGTAATCCGCGCGCTCTGATTCGGCGGCGTCCTTGCCCGAGACAAGGGTCACACCGCCTGTCGCTTCAAGCCGCGCGATGCCTTCGGCCTCTGCCCGGTACACAACCAGAACGCGTGCGGCGGACAGGCGCATCTCGCCCTGACCGATTAGCACATTCCCAGTGAAAACAGCCGATCCGTCCCCTTGATCGACTGACAGGTTGTCGGCGGTCACCTCGACGGGCAGGCCGGTATCCTGTCGGATCGACCCAAAGGCCACATTGGTCCCTTGTGCGGCGATTGGCATCGCGGAAAGGAGCAGGAAAACGGGCAGCAGTAGGTGTTTCACGTGCGTCACTCTGATTTGGATTTCGGTTTGTATATCAGCTTCACCCGGTTTGTGAAAACCAATTGGGGGGCGGTTTGCTCATCTGTTTGCGTTATCGACATGGCACCAGCCTCCAGCGTACCACCTGGGGTAGTGCCGTGGACCGCGCCCGGCGACTGGATATTCAGCCCCGACAGGTCTGACGTGATCTTTTCGCTTTGCAGCCGGTATCCGGTCGAGGTCGTCAGGATCACCTTGCCCAGCAGATCGGCCACGTCCTCGGCGATGTCAAAATCGGCGAGATCCGATTGCAGGCGAAAGGTCGATCCCTCGGGGGTGTTGATCGTCGCACGCAGGTTTTCGGCGTGGTTCATGCCGGTCTGCCCGTCGGGGCGGGTGAGCACATCGGCATAGAAAGACAGCTCGTCCCCCTCTGACGTTGCGCCGGTAAAGAAGGGGCCGGTGATCTGCTGGTCGCGCAGGCGATCTTGCACCTCTTTCTCGGCAAAGGGGATGGACTGCCCGGGATCAATCGCGCGCGACAGCAGGAAAAGGGTCGACAGCAGGCCAAGCGCTGCCAAGGGGAACAGCACCTTGAGCCAAGAGATCAGCCTTGTGTAACGGTCCCCCTGCATCGCGCCCTAGCCCAGACCGACGCGTAGGCAGTCGTGGATATGCAGCAGACCTGCGGGGATGTCCCCTTGGGCGGGGTCCAGCACCAGCAGACAGGTGATCTTGCGGGCGTTCATGATGCCCACGGCCTTTTCCGCCAGCGCGTCGGGTGCGACGGTGACAGGGGTCGGCGTCATGACCTCGCGCGCGGTTTTGGACATCAGCCCGTCAAGGTGACGCCCCAAATCGCCGCTGGTGATGATACCGGCCAGCGCGCCGTTGCTGTCGGTGACAATCACCACGCCAAAGGATTTACTGCTCATCGCCATCAGCGCGTCGGACATCGGGGCATCGACCTGCACCAGCGGAAGCGCATCGCCCGTGTGCATCAGATCAGCGACGCGGCTAAGCCGTGCGCCAAGTTTGCCACCGGGGTGGAATTCGCGGAAATGTTCGGCGGTGAAGGCGCGATTTTCCATCAGGGCAATCGCCACAGCATCCCCCATCGCCAGTGTCATCGTGGTCGATGTCGACGGCACCACGCCGGTCCCGCAGGCCTCTGCCAGTTGCGGCAGTTCCAGCACCACGTCGCATTGCGCGCCAAGGCTGCTTTGCGCGCGGCTGGTGATGCCGATCAGCGGGATGGAAAAGCGGCGCGAATAGGCGATCAGATTGGCAAGCTCCGGCGCTTCGCCCGAGTTCGAGATCGCAAGCACCACATCATCGCCGGTGATCATCCCCAGATCGCCGTGGCTTGCCTCGGCAGGGTGGACGAACTGCGCGGGCGTGCCGGTGCTTGCCAGCGTCGCGGCGATCTTTTTGGCGATATGGCCGGATTTGCCAATGCCGGTGACAATCACCCGCCCACGGGTCGCGACCAGCAGGTCGATCGCCTGACGAAAACGGTCGTCCAGACTGTCGGCCAGTTGTTCAAGCGCTTGGGCTTCGGTGCGGATGACGCGGCGGGCGGTATCTAGGAAAGGTGTGGTCATGCGTGTGCAAAAATATCCGTTTCGGGCCAGCCGTCCAAATCGAGTTGGGCACGGGTTGGCAAAAATTCAAAACACGCTTGCGCGAGCTCGATGCGTCCTTCGCGGATCAACATCTGGTTCAGCACGTCCCGCAGCTTGTGCAGGTGCAGCACGTCCGAGGCGGCATAGTCGATCTGCGCTTTGGTCAGCGTCTCGGCACCCCAATCGCTGGATTGCTGCTGTTTGGAGATATCGACGCTCAGCAGTTCTTGGCAGAGTTTGGCAAGCCCGTGGCGGTCGGTATAGGTGCGCACAAGGCGGCTGGCGATCTTGGTGCAATAGACCGGCGCGGCCTTGGCCCCAAAGGTGTTCAGCAAAGCGGCGATGTCAAACCGGCCATAGTGGAACAGCTTGAGCACATGCGGGTCTTCAAGCAGGGCACAAAGATTAGGGGCCTCGGTCTGGCCCTTGGCGATCTGGACCAGATGCGCGTTCCCGTCACCGCCGGACAGCTGCACGACACACAGCCGGTCACGGTGCGGATGCAGCCCCATGGTTTCGCAATCGATCGCAACCATCGGTCCAAGGTTCAGCCCGTCGGGCAGGTCATTTTGGTAAACTGTATTTGTCATGCTCTCCCTATATCCCGACGGCGCGCGTTGGGAAAGCATCGCTTTCTGCGCGGCCTCAGGCGGTGGCGATTTCCGGCAGGTCGGGGCGTGGGTAGGCTGCAAGCAGGGCGGCAACCCTTTGATGCGCGACCAGACCGGCCCAATCATCGCGGATCAGCGGACGCGGCAGCGCGGGGTGCTTCAGCGCAAGGCGGCGCCAATTATGCACGATCAGGCAGCGTAGGGTCGCAATTTGAAGCGGCGTCAGCGTGTCGGCACCGGCAAGGTCGCGCGCGACATGGTGCAAGGCGTCCGCCAGCTGCGCATAGCTTTCGGCAAGGGAGGCAGGCTCTAGCTGGCGTTTCATCCAGTCGGGGGCAGCCTGACCGGGCAGCGTGGCGGCATCTTTCGGCACAGGCAGGGCGGCATCCCCGACATAAAGGCGCGGCATAAACGTGGTGAACCCTGCCTTTTCCAGCGCGCCGGTGTCGGCGTCATCGGTCACGATCATTTGCCAGTGTTCGGGCAGATCGTCAGGGGTGGCGTAGATCCGGCCACTGGCCGCCTGACTTTGGGCGCGGCCTTCGGGGGTCAGACTGTGATGGCTGATCCGCCCGTGTTTCTCGGAGGCGATCCATTTGTCCTTGCGCAAACGATGCAGGGCCACGCGCGCGGCCTCGGGGCGGACGTCCATCGCCGACATGATCGCCGACAGCACCGGCCCGCCGATGATCTGCCCTTCCTGGCGGGCCAGATCACCAAAGAGACTGATCATCAAAGACCAGACGCGCTGGCCGCCAAGGTCTTTCAGAGGGGCGATCGCAAGGTCAAAGTCGTCAATAGGCATTCATCGTCAGCAATTCATACTCGGCCACGGCGGCATCATCCTGATTGGTCAGGGTCACATGCCAGCGTACCTCACCGTATTCGTCATTGCGAGGCGTCTTTGCCTTGACGCTGAGCCGGACCTTGATGCTGTCGCCCGCCTGCACCGGTGCCATAAAGCGCAGGTTGTCCAGCCCGGTGTTCGCCAGCACAGGGCCGGGGTCAGGCTGCACGAACAGCCCTGCGGCAAAGCTCAGCAACAGATAGCCATGGGCAACACGGCCCGGAAAGAACGGGTTCGCCTTGGCCGCGGCGTCATCCATATGCGCGTAAAACGTATCACCGGTGAAATGGGCGAACGTCTCGATATCCTCCAGCGACACGGTGCGGCTGGCAGAGTTGAACGTCTCGCCCAGATCGAGCGTGCCAAAGCGGCGGGTGAACGGGTGGTCGCGGTCCGAAATCTCGGTCGCGCCGGGCACCCATTGCTTGCCGATGGCGGTCAGAATATCGGGGCTGCCCTGAATGGCGGTGCGCTGCATGTAATGCATGACACCGCGCACGCCGCCCAGTTCCTCGCCGCCGCCTGCACGCCCCGGACCCCCGTGGACCATATGGGGCAGGGGGGCACCGTGGCCCGTCGCCTCGGCCATCGAGTCGCGGTTGTTGAAATAGAGCCGTCCGTGAAACGCGCCTGCGCCCATCACCATGTCGCGTGCGGTCTTGCCGTCGCGGGTGATGATGGAGGCGACCAGCGACCCTTTGCCCTTGTTCAGCAGCGCGATGGCGTGATCGGTGTCGCGGTACGGCATGATGGTGGACACAGGGCCAAAAGCCTCGGTGTCGTGCACATGCGTGGCGGCATCGGGGTCGGCGCAGTGGAACAGCATCGGCGGGACAAAGGCGCCTTTCTGGGCATCCGCGCCCTCGACCGCAAAGGCATCTGGGTTGCCAAAGACACGCGTCGCCTCTGACCCGATCAGGGCGGCTTTCTCCAGCACATCACGGCGCTGCGATTGCGAAACAAGCGCGCCCATTTTCGTGCCTTCAAGACGGGGATCGCCGATGGTGACTTTGGCCAGCCGGTCCGACAGCGCGGCGATCAGCGCATCCACATGGGGTTGCGGTACCATGATTCGGCGGATGGCGGTGCATTTCTGCCCCGCCTTGGCCGTCATCTCGCGCTGGACCTCTTTCACAAACAGATCGAACTCGGGCGTGCCGGGCCCCGCATCAGACCCTAACACAGAGGCATTGAGGCTATCCTGTTCAGACGCGAACCGGACGGAGCGTTCGACCAACACAGGGGTGCTGCGCAGTTTCAGCGCGGTTTCGGCAGAGCCGGTAAAGCTGACGACATCCTGACAATCGAGGTGGTCCAGCATATCGCCCAAGCCCCCCGTCACCAACTGGATCGCGCCGTCTGGCAGAATACCGGATTGGATCATCAGGCGGAAACAGGCCTCGGTCACCTGACAGGTGGCGGTGGCGGGTTTGACGATGGCAGGCACCCCGGCCAGCAGCGTCGGGGCGAGCTTTTCCAACATGCCCCAAACGGGGAAGTTGAAAGCGTTGATATGCACCGCAACGCCCTGCAGCGGTGTGCAGATGTGGCGGCCCATGAACTGACCCGCGCGGCCCAGCTGTTCGACGGGACCGTCAAGATAGACCTGATCATCCGGCATTTCGCGGCGACCTTTGGCGGCGTAGACCTGCATCGTGCCGATCCCGCCATCCACATCGATCATGTGGTCAGCTTGCGTGCCACCTGTGTCGAACGACAGCTCGTATAGGCTCTGTTTATGGTCATTGAGATACAGCGCGACGGCCTTGAGCATCCGGGCTCGGTCGTGAAAGGTCAGCTTGCGCAGGGCAAGGCCGCCGATGTCACGAGCATAGGCCAGCATCGTCTGAACCTGCAGCGCGTCATTGCCGGCTTGGGCGATCACATCGCCGGTGATCGCACTTGCGATGTTGCGTGCACCGGCACCGGGGTTGATCCATTGTCCGGCGGCAAAGCTTTGGATATCGCGCATATTGGGCCCCTTAGTGATGGTCGTAGTCAATGAAAAGCGTGTCGCTCAGCGGATAGCTTTGGCAGCTCAGCCGGTATCCGCGTTCAACTTCGTAGTCCTCCAGCGCATGGTTCGACAGCATCTCGACCTCGCCGTCGGTGACCTTGCACATGCAGGTCGAACAGACCCCCGCCTTGCAGGCAAAGGGCGCATCAAGGTTATTCTCTAGCGCGGCATCCAGCACCGACTGCCCCTTGGCCATGGTAAAGCTGTGCTGCGCGCCGTCTATTTTCACGGTTACCTGCGTTTGCGCCTGACCTTCGCTGCGCTTGGCCATTTCCTGTTTCGCCAGACGGCCCTGTTGGCTTTCGCTGAACAGTTCGAACTTGATCTGTTCAGGCTCTAACCCGTGGGTTTTCAGGGCATCCGCGATGGCCAGCATCATCGGCTCCGGCCCGCAGATAAAGGCCATGTCCATGTCCGACATGTCGATCCAGGTCTTGAACAGCTCGGCGCATTTATTCTGGTCTACACGGCCGGTGAACAGGTCGATGTCCTGCCCGCTTTCCAGCATGTGAATGACGCTCAACCGGCCCATATAGCGGTTCTTGAGATCCTCCAGCTCTTCGCGGAACATGATCGTGTTCACAGCGCGGTTGGCATAGACCAGCGTAAAGGTCGATTTGGGCTCGCGTTTCAGCACCGTCTTGAGGATCGACAGCACGGGCGTGATCCCCGACCCGCCGGCAAAGCCAAGGTAATTCCGCGCGCGATCAGGCTCTAACCCGGCGGAAAACGTGCCTTGGGGGGGCATGGCATGCAGCGTATCCCCGACCTTCAACACCTCGTTCGCAAAGGTAGAGAAGGCGCCGCCATCGACCCGCTTGATCCCCACTTGCAGCACGCCGTCGTCCAGACCGGCGCAAATGGAATAGTTGCGGCGCAGCTCGGTCCCGTCGAAATCCTGTTTGAATGTCAGATACTGACCCTGCTTGAAGGCAAACGCCTTTGGGTCTTCGGGTTGCAGGGTCAAGACCACCGCGTCGCGGATGGTGCGTTGAATATCAGTCACTAATAAGGGGAGGAATTGGCTCATGGGTCAGATACACTTAAAATAATCGAAGGGTTCCAGACAGTCGGTGCAGCGCCATTGCGCCTTGCAGGGGGTCGATCCGAACTGGCTGATCTTTTCCAGATGCGTCGATTGGCAACGGGGGCAGCGTTCGGGGCCACCTGCGGGTTGGGGCGGGGCGATGCCGTAGCTTTCCAGCTTGGCGCGGCCCGCGTCGGTCATCCAGTCAGAGGTCCAGGCAGGCGAAAGTTGCCGCTTTAGAGCCAGTTTTTCGATCCCATGCCCGCGCAATGCCGCTTCGATATCAAGGTTGATGATCGTCGTCGCGGGGCAGCCGGAGTATGTCGGAGTCACCGTGACCTCTAGCGTGTCATCCTGCCATTGCACATCGCGGATGATCCCCAGATCGGTCAGCGAGATTACCGGAATCTCGGGGTCCGGCACGGCGTGAAGCCAGCCCCAAATCGTCTCTAACGAAGGCTTTTCGACTACCATGTCGCATCCGGGTAGGCGCGTTGCAGCCATTGCATCTGCGTCAGCATATGCCCCAGATGTTCCGAATGGCGTTTACCGGATTTGCCGCCACGATGCCCGAAGTCGCTTTCGGGCCGTGTTAGCGTGGCGGCGGTGAAGACATCGTTCACCAAGGTATCATAGGCGGGGCGCAGGGAGGCAGGATCGGGCGCGATGCCTGCTGCGACCATAGCCTCGTCCACAGCGTCCGCGACGAACATTTCCCCGACATAGGGCCACAACAGGTCCAGCGCGCTCTGCATGCGGCGGTGGCTTTCCTCGGTGCCGTCGCCAAGGCCGATCACCGTGTCTGTCGCGCGCTCCAGATGGTAGGTCACCTCTTTGCTCGACTTTTCCGCGATGGCGGCGATCTGTGCATCGCTGCTTTCCATCAGGGCGGTCAGCTGCGACAGGTGCCATGCGTCAAACAGGAACTGGCGCATGATCGTCTGGCCGAAATCGCCGTTGGGCTGTTCGACCAACAACAGATTGCGGAAATCCCAGACGTCACGGTGAAAGGCAAGCCGATCCGCATCGCGACCCGCGTCTTCGACCTTACCCGCCAGATCCAGCCAAAGCGTGGTCTGGCCGATCAGGTCCAGCGCGGTATTCGCCAGCGCGATGTCTTCCTCCAGCACGGGGGCGTGGCCGCACCATTCCGAGACGCGGTGCCCCAGAACAAGGGTGTTATCCCCCATCCGGCATAGAAATTCGAACAAATCGCCTTTGTTAGGGTCTATATTTGCCGTGCTCACATCGCCCCCACTTCGTCTGGAATGTCAAAGAAGGTGGGGTGGCGGTAGACTTTGTCGTTGGCGGGCTCGTAAAGCGGGCCTTTTTCCTCGGGCGAGGAGGCGGCGATATGGGCGGCCTCGACGACCCAGATGCTCACGCCTTCGTTGCGGCGCGTATAGACATCGCGGGCATTCTTGATCGCCATTTCGGCGTCAGCGGCGTGAAGCGACCCGACGTGGCGATGGCTCAGCCCGTGCTGACCGCGAATGAAAATTTCGAACAGGGGCCATTCATCGGCGCGCGCCTTGCCGTGGTCGACCGCTTGGGTGCCGGGGTAGGGTTTTGCTTCTGGGCTGCTCATCTTGCTTACTCCGCTGCCAGTTTCGCGGCGCGTTTCTTCGCCGCATGTGCCATTAAACCGTCCCGCACCCACGCGCCGTCGTCCCACGCCTTGTTGCGCGCGGCGAGCCGTTCGGTATTGCAGGGGCCATTGCCCTTGAGCACGTCAAAGAATTCGTCCCAATCGGGCTGGGTAAAGTCGTAATGCCCGCGTTCCTCGTTCCACTTCAGATCGGGGTCGGGAACGCTGAGGCCCAGATATTCGGCCTGCGGGACACATTCATCGACGAACTTCTGACGCAGTTCGTCGTTGGAGTTCATCTTGATCTTCCACGCCATCGATTGCGCCGAATGGACGGAATTTTCGTCTGACGGGCCAAACATCATCAGCGCAGGCCCCCAGAAGCGGTTCAGCGCGTCCTGCGCCATCTTGCGCTGCGCGTCTGTGCCCTTCGCCATCTTCATCACGATGTCGTAGCCTTGGCGCTGGTGGAACGATTCCTCTTTGCAGATACGCACCATCGCGCGGGCATAGGGACCGTAGGATGTGCGTTGCAACGGCACCTGGTTCATGATCGCGGCCCCATCGACCAGCCAGCCGACAGCCCCCATATCGGCCCATGTTAGGGTCGGGTAATTGAAGATAGAGCTGTATTTCATTTTGCCCGACAGAAGGTCGCGGGTCAGCTGGTCACGGCTGACCCCCAGTGTTTCGGCGGCGCAATAGAGATACAGACCGTGGCCTGCCTCGTCCTGCACCTTGGCGAGCAGGATCGCCTTACGCTCCAACGTCGGGGCGCGGGTGATCCAGTTGCCTTCTGGCAACTGGCCCACGATTTCCGAATGCGCATGCTGGCCGATCTGCCGGATCAGGTTCTTGCGATACCCCTCCGGCATCCAGTCTTTCGGTTCGATCTTGCCGCCCGCATTTATCCGTTCCTGAAAGGCGCGTTCCTGCGGATCCATCTCTTCGAGAGATTTGACACCTTGGCCGGTGGATTTGATCATCTGTGCATACATCGTTCAGATCCTTTCAGGGGGATAATTGCGTTAAGCGCGTTCGAGGATGATAGCGACGCCTTGGCCGACGCCGACACACATGGTGCACAGCGCATAACGGCCGCCTGTGCGTTTCAACTGCAGGGCTGCGGTCATGACCAGACGGGCACCGGACATCCCCAACGGGTGACCGATGGCAATCGCGCCGCCGTTGGTATTCACATGAGGCGCATCATCCGCCACGCCAAGCGCGCGCAATGTGGCGATCCCTTGCGATGCGAATGCTTCGTTCAGTTCGATCACATCCATCTGGTCGATGGTCAGACCTGCGCGGGCCAGAACTTTCTGACTGGCAGGCACAGGGCCGATGCCCATGACGCGCGGTTCAACACCGGCGGCAGAGATCCCAACGACGCGTGCAATCGGGGTCAGCCCGTGCTGCGACGCCGCCGCTTCAGAGGCCATCAACATCGCCGCCGCGCCGTCGTTGACGCCAGAGGCATTGCCCGCAGTCACGGTCAGGTCGGGGCCGTTGATCGGGCGCAGCTTGGTCAGCGCTTCCATCGTGGTGCCGGGGCGCGGGTGTTCGTCGCGGTCAAAGACAATCGGGTCGCCCTTGCGCTGCGGGATCGACACGGGGGTGATCTCGTCGGCGAAAACACCGGCCTTGTCCGCCGCGTCCCAGCGATCCTGACTGCGCTTGGCAAAGGCGTCCTGATCTTCGCGGCTGATATCATAATCCGTAGCCACGTTGTCGCCGGTTTCGGGCATGGATTCGACGCCGTATTGCGCCTTCATCTTGGGGTTCACAAAGCGCCAGCCAATGGTGGTGTCATAGACAGCGTTGTTGCGCGAGAAGGCGGTTTCTGCCTTGGGCATCACGAAAGGCGCGCGGGTCATGCTTTCGACACCGCCGGCAATCGCCAGATCCATGTCGCCGGCCTTGATCGCACGGGCCGCGACGCCGACCGCATCCATGCCAGAGGCGCACAGACGGTTGATCGTTGCACCGGGCACATCGACCGGCAGGCCGGCCAGCAGGGCCGCCATACGGGCCACGTTACGGTTGTCTTCGCCGGCCTGGTTGGCACAGCCAAAGATCACGTCATCGATTTTGGACCAATCCAGATCAGGATTGCGGGCCATCAGTGCGGCAATCGGTGCCGCTGCCAGATCATCGGCGCGGACCGATGACAATGCGCCGCCAAAGCGGCCGATGGGTGTGCGCTGCGCGTCACAAATAAAAGCGTCCATGAAAGTCTCCCTTGGTTGACGAGCGTAGGGATAGTCGCGATTCGACGCAACTTAAATGTTACCTGACATTTTTCAGTTTGCATATTTTGTAACATAAGGGTGGGCGGGGTAACGTGCAAGGAGGTCTGTTCGGGCCGCTTGGGCGAGGCGCGCAACCTTCCCCCGCAGGAGCGCTGGAACAGGGGTGGAAACCCCGTTAAAACAATGCGCAAGATGCGCCCCAGACTGATTTGACCCGAACGGACCTGACCCATGCATAGTGTGACCCTGCTAACCTCTCCTCAACGCCCGCAGCTTGAGGCGTCGCTGGTCGATGCCGTGCGCAACGCATGGGGCGGCGGGGATGCGGTCTGGCTTGCTCCGGATGAGGCGGCGGGCTTTGACATGAAGCGGATGCCGGGCAATCGCTGGGATGTCTGGGCCGAATGTCAGGGGATGGGTGTCGATCTGGTGATCACCCCGTCGGAAGGCCGCCGCAAGAAGATGCTGCTGGCGGACATGGACAGCACCATGATCCAGCAGGAGTGTATTGACGAGCTGGCAGATGAGGCCGGGGTCGGGGACCGCGTCAAAGATATCACCGCCCGCGCCATGAACGGAGAGCTTGATTTCAACGCCGCCCTGCGCGAACGGGTTGGTCTGTTAAAAGGGTTGGACGAGGCGGTGATCACCCGCGTGCTGGCCGAACGGATCACCCATATGCCCGGCGGCAAGACCCTGATCGCCACGATGAAGGCAAATGGTGCCTATGCGGCGCTTGTGTCGGGCGGTTTCACGGCGTTCACCGCCGCCGTGGCAGAGGCGCTTGGCTTTGACGAGAACCGCGCGAATACGCTGATCGCATCGGATGGCGTGCTGACCGGCGACGTCGGCGTGCCGATCCTGGGCAAACAGGCCAAGGTCGATGCGCTGGAACAGATCACCGCGCGGCTGGGGCTGTCAGAGGATGACGTGATTGCCGTGGGCGACGGGGCAAACGATCTGGGCATGCTGGCGCGCGCGGGCATGGGCGTGGCGCTGCACGCCAAGCCCGCCGTGGCGGCGGAATGTGACGTGCGGATCAACTTTGGCGATCTGACGGCGCTGCTTTATGTGCAGGGGTACGCCAAGGACGAATTCGTCATCTAGGCGCGCAAGCTGCATGGGGCGCTGCCCCATACCCCGGGATTTTTAACCATTTGGAAGCGGCGTTACGCAAAGCCAGCGGCAGGTTTGAGCGTGCCCGTGATGATGCCGCGCCGGTTTTCGATCGGGGCATTGCGGTATTTCAACGCTTCGGGGTGGTTCGGGTCGAGCGCGCCGAGTTTGACCAGGATCGAGGTGATCGCGCATTCGGCCGCGCGTTTGGTGCCACAGGCCGCCTTGAGAGCCACGCCGATGTTCTGATCCGGCAGGATCGCGATGAAGAACCCCTCGGCCCCGGTTTTGAGCGCGACCTTGCCGTTCATCGCGCGCATCAGATTGGTGCAGGCGCGGGTTTCGCCGGCGACAAGGTCGGGGTGCAGGCGCATGGCCTGATGCAGCCGCGCCTCGGCCGACCCATCGGGAGCAGCGGCGAAATGCGCCATGGCGCGGGCCATACCATGTAGCGTAGTTGCAAAATTCGGAACAGAGCAGCCGTCGATCCCGAAGCCGGGCGAGGTCGTGCCGGTCACACGCTCGAACGCCTCGAGACAGGCGCGTTGCACGGGGTGGTCCGGCTTTTCGTAATCCGCGCCGCCGCCCATATGGGCGTTGACCGACAAGAAGCCCGCGTGTTTGCCGGAACATTCATGGTGGATCTGGCAAGGCTGGGTGTCAGAACACACCAGTGCATTGCGCGCGGCCTCGTCACCGGGAAGTGCCGTGCCGCAGCGGAAGGCGCTGTCGTCCAGCCCCAACGTCTTGAGCCAGTCAGAGATGATGCCCACATGCAAATCCGCCGCCTGATGTGATGCGCAGGCCAGCGCCAGATGTTGGGGCCCAAGGCCATAGGCATCGGCGGCACCGGACTGGATCAGGGGCAGCGCCTGGATCATCTTGGCAGAGGAGCGCGGCAGGATCACCGTGTCGGGATCGCCCCAGGCCTGCAGAATCTGACCGCTACTGTCACAGACCACCGCATGACCCGAATGCACGCTTTCCAGAAACGGACCACGCCAGATTTCAGCAAAGGGGGCTGCTTGGGTCATGAATTATCCTTTTCGTTGGCGAATTCCTGCCAATCAGGGTTTCGTGTGTCGCCTGTTTGCCGTTATTATGCTTGTTGACGAGAGAAATACAGTTCCTTTGATCAAGAGCGCCTCCCGAAGGGCTGCCATTGGGGAACTGTGGTGATGTTGAGGTTAATGGCGGCTGGAGGCCCAGGTAGATGATGAACTTTAGGACGATTGGTTTTGCGGCGGCGCTGGCGGGTCTGAGCGCAGGCAGCGTTTTCGCGCAAGCGCAAAGCACGAACCGCGTGGCAGCAGAGACGGACTGGAGCGTATTCGTCGAAGACAACCCGACCGAATGCTGGGGCGTGTCCACGCCGAAAGAATCCGTAAACTCCCGCGATGGTCGCGTTGTGGCGGTGAACCGTGGCCAGACCCTGCTGATGGTCTTTTACCGTCCAAGCGCGGGGGCCAAGGGACAGGTGGCCTTTACCGGCGGCTATCCCTTTGCCTCGGGGTCGACCGTTAACATGAACATCGGCGGGACCACGTTCGAGCTGTTCACCGAAGGCGAATGGGCCTGGCCTGCGACCACCGAAGACGACAACAAGATCATCGCCGCGATGAAGCGTGGCGCGGATGCCAAGCTAACGGGCCGTTCCGGGCGTGGGACACAGACCGAGGACACGTTCTCGCTTCTGGGGTTCACTGCAGCGGTTGACGATGCGGCCAAACGCTGCGGCGGCTAGGTTTTTCCGCCTGAACTAATCGCAAAGCCCTGCCTTTGGCGGGGCTTTTTTATACCACGGGTTGGGCCAAGGGTTGGGTCGATAAAGCGGCCATGATGGGCGAAGCTATGCACTCAGCCCGGCCCAGCAATGCGGCGTTTCCTTTTGATTTAGGGAAAAATCCCTATATAGAGCGCTCAAACCCCTGCACACCGGAGAATCCCCATGTCTGCGACCGCGCCGATTACTCAAGATGTCATGACCATTCCGCGTAAGCAGGCGGAGGGGCCGGTGAACCTTGTCGGGCTGACCCGTGACGCCATGCGCGCCGCGCTGATCGCGGAAGGCACGCCGGAGAAACAGGCGAAGATGCGTGTGGGGCAGATCTGGCAGTGGATCTATCAATGGGGCACCCGCGATTTTGCTGATATGACCAACCTGTCGAAAGCCTTCCGTGCCGAGCTGTCCGAGAAGTTCGTGATCGAGGTGCCCGAGGTCGTGACCAAACAAGTGTCCGAAGACGGTACGCGCAAATATCTGGTGCGCATTGCGGGCGGCCATGAGGTCGAGGTGGTGTATATCCCCGAAGAGGGCCGCGGCACCTTGTGCGTCAGCTCTCAGGTCGGCTGCACGTTGACCTGTTCTTTCTGTCATACCGGCACGCAGAAGCTGGTGCGCAACCTGACCGCGGCCGAGATTATCGGGCAGGTGATGGTGGCGCGGGATGATCTGGGCGAATGGCCCGTGCCCGGTACGCTGACCGATGCGCCGCGGCTGTTGTCCAACATCGTGCTGATGGGCATGGGCGAGCCGCTGTACAACTTCGAGAATGTACGCGACGCGATGAAGATCGCGATGGACCCCGAGGGGATCCAGTTGTCGCGCCGCCGGATCACCTTGTCGACCTCCGGTGTTGTGCCAGAGATCGCGCGCACCGCCGAGGAGATTGGCTGCCAACTGGCTGTATCTTTCCACGCCACCACGGACGAGGTGCGCAACAAGTTGGTGCCGATCAACAAACGCTGGAACATTGCCGAGCTGATCGAGGCGCTGCGGGCCTATCCCAAGGTCAGCAACTCTGAACGGATCACGTTTGAATATGTCATGCTGGATGGTGTGAACGATTCAGACGCCGATGCGCATCGTCTGATTGATTTGATCCGCGGTATCCCTGCCAAGATCAACCTGATCCCTTTCAACGAATGGCCCGGCGCGCCGTATAAGCGGTCGTCGAACAACCGCATCCGCGCGTTCTCCGAGATCGTGTATCAGGCTGGCTATGCCTCGCCCGTGCGTAAGCCACGGGGTGAAGATATCATGGCGGCCTGCGGTCAGTTGAAATCGGCGACAGAGCGCGAACGCAAGTCCCGCAAGCAGATCGAGGCTGACGCGGGGATGTAACCGCCTTTAATTCAACGTGAAATCCATGATGCAGCCGTCCCGATTGGGGCGGCTGTTTGCATTTGAAGGGGGGTGATTGTGGCGGCGTCACCGTGAAATGACCTTGGGTCCGCCACATTTAAGCAGAAATTAAGTCATTATCGCCCAGAATATTGTTTCCATCGACAACACAATCAGGAGCGATACTGCGATGACTGTTATTATCAAGAACGACGCCTTTATCACTGCCGATGTACTGGCGCTTGTAACCCGCGAACGCGAAAGCGCCTTGTCCTACCGCGAATGGAAACATCGTCTGGCCGGGTATGGCTATGGGGTACGTGACACGGACCACGGGTCCGTTCTGGAAACGCTGCCGCATCACGTTGAGGTCTGTGTGCTTCCGGCCGATCTTTGCGCCTGATCTGACCGGAACCTTTTATTTTGAACGCCCGGGGACTTCCTCTCGGGCGGGGGCTGTATCCCAGTTTTCGATCAGCTTCATCGCCTCGTCGGCGGTTTCAACGAATTGGAACAGGTCCAGATCTTGATCAGAGATCGTGCCCGCGTCTGCCAGCGCATCCCAGTTGATGATCTTTTCCCAGAAGGTACGGCCGAACAGCAGGAACGGCACGCGGCTCATCCGGCCTGTCTGGATCAGGGTCAGCGTCTCGAACATCTCGTCCAGCGTGCCAAAGCCGCCGGGGAAGACACAGATCGCCCGCGCGCGCATCAGGAAATGCATCTTGCGGATCGCGAAGTAGTGAAAGTTAAAGCACAGCTCCGGTGTGACATATTCATTCGGGGCCTGTTCGAAGGGTAGAACGATGTTCAGCCCGATAGATTGCCCGCCCGCGTCGACGGCACCGCGGTTGCCTGCCTCCATCACGCCGGGGCCACCGCCAGTGACGATCACGTTGTCTTGCCCGTCACTCTCCATCGATTTCAGCGTCATCAGCCGCGCGAATTCGCGGGCCTCGTCATAGAAATGGGACAGATCGGCCAGTGTCTTGGTGCGGGCCTTGTCTTTATGGGCAGGGGCGGGAATACGCGCGCCGCCGAACAGAACGATGGTGGATTTCACACCATGGGCGTCCAGCTCCATCTCGGGCTTGAGCAATTCCAGTTGCAGCCGGACGGGGCGCAACTCCTGACGGCACATGAAGTCGTCATCGGTAAAGGCCAGCCGGTATGCCGGGGCGCGCGTTTGCGGCGTGTCGGGTACATCCTGCGCGGTGGCGCGGTCGTCGCCGGCCTTGCGCAAGGGGTGGCGTTTGGATTCGGTCATCATACTCTCCGGTCTGTGCGGGCGACGGGCGCCCTTTGCTGCAACATGCCTGCCTTTGCCGCAAATGACCACGCCATCCGACGTCATTGCACCACAGCCCCGACGACTGTATAGCCAAGCGCAACATTTGACCCTCATTCGCCGGAGCTACACCCATGTCGAACGCCCAACTTGAAACCGCCATCGAAGCCGCCTGGGACGCCCGTGACACGATCACTTCGGCCACCACCGGCGAAACACGTGACGCGATCGAAGACACGCTGGCCGCGCTGGACAGCGGCAAGCTGCGCGTTGCCGAAAAGATGGAGAACGGCGACTGGCATGTGAACCAATGGGCCAAGAAAGCGGTCCTGCTGGGCTTCCGTATCAAGGATATGGAACAGCAAGACGGCGGCCCGCAGGGCAGCGGCTGGTGGGACAAGGTCGATAGCAAGTTCAAAGGCTGGAACGATGCCGACTGGAAAGAGGCGGGCTTTCGCGCCGTGCCCAACTGTGTCGTGCGCAAATCGGCCTATATCGCGCCGGGCGTCGTGCTGATGCCGTCCTTTGTGAACATTGGTGCCTATGTCGACAGCGGCACAATGGTGGACACATGGGCGACCGTCGGGTCGTGTGCGCAGATCGGCAAGAACGTTCACCTGTCGGGTGGTGTTGGCATCGGTGGCGTGCTCGAGCCCATGCAGGCCGGCCCGACAATCATCGAAGACAACTGCTTTATCGGTGCGCGTTCCGAGGTGGTCGAAGGCTGTATCGTCCGCGAAGGCTCCGTTCTGGGGATGGGGGTCTACATCGGCCAGTCGACCAAGATCCTCGACCGTGAAACCGGCGAAGTCTTCTATGGCGAAGTGCCAGCGGGGTCGGTCGTTGTGGCGGGGTCCATGCCGTCGAAGAACGGTGTGCACCTTTATTGCGCCGTGATCGTGAAGCGCGTCGACGAAAAGACCCGCTCCAAAACCTCGATCAACGAGCTGCTGCGCGACTAAGGGAACCTTTTCACAGACCTGTGAGTTCACTCTATGAAACAAGATTTATGGAGAATTTGAAATGACAGGTCTGGGTTGGTTCGCAGCAATAATCGTCGGTGGTCTGGCCGGTTGGATCGCGGAAAAGATCATGAAGTCCGATATGGGGCTGATCATGAACATTATTCTGGGGATCATTGGCGCGATCGTTGCCAACTTCCTGCTGATGACAATCGTCGGTGCGACCTTGGGTGGCTGGATTGGTCAACTGGTCGTCGGCGTCATCGGGGCCTGCCTGTTGATTTGGGTCACACGTTTGGTACGCGGACGTAGCTGACCCTTTTCAGACGACACAGAACACGATAGGGCTGCCGCATCTTAATGCGGTGGCCCTTTTTATGTCTGACCAGAAGAAACCCAAGAAACCGTCACGCCAGCAGGTCTATACGCTGCTGGTCGAGATTGGCCGCAAAGAGGGCGACGGCCTGCCGGACAAGGCGACGGGCGCTGCGCTGATGTGCTTTGCCTCGGGCATCGACGAGGCGGAAGCCGTGCGCGAGACGGTCGCCATCCTGAAACAGGCCGATACCAACCCGCTGGACGTGACCGGATATGGCACGATTGCCGACCGCGAGGCCGAAGGCCACGAGATTGACGAAGACGAACGGGCCTTGATGGCGCGGGCACTGGACGAAAACTCTGTCATTATTGCGCAGATGACGCCTTTCTTCGACTAGGTGTCCTGCGCGGCTTTGCAGCGCTGACGCGGGCTATGTGGCTCACCGCTTTGTGTATTTCCGCGCTGCCCCTTGGCTTTGATGAATTTTCCCCACAAATGTAGGGCAACACCGCGACACACGCCGAAGGAGCCCTGATATGTCCAGCATCGATCCCGTAGACCTGACCGCCAAACTGGTGCGTTGCCCGTCGGTCACCCCAGCAGATGGGGGCGCGCAAGAGGTGCTGTTCGATCTGCTGACCGAGGCGGGGTTTGATTGTGCCTGGGCGGACCGTGGCGGGATCAAGAACCTCTTTGCGCGTTGGGGCAACAAGGGCAACACCCGCAGCTTCGGCTTTAACGGTCACACCGATGTCGTGCCCATCGGGAAGGAGGCCGACTGGACGATGCCGCCCTTTGGCGCAGAGATCAATGACGGCATCATGTACGGGCGCGGCACCACCGATATGAAATCCGGTGTGGCAGCCTTTACCGCTGCGGCCATCGACTTTGTCCGCGATACGCCCCCCGATGGGTCCATCGTACTGGCAATCACCGGTGACGAGGAAGCCGAAGGCGTCGACGGCACCCGCGCCTTGCTGGATTACATGCAAGAGGCGGGCGAACGGATGGATGTTTGTCTGGTGGGGGAGCCGACATGTCCGAACAAAATGGGCGAGATGATCAAGATCGGGCGACGCGGGTCGCTGAACGCGCATTTTCGCGTGATCGGCAAACAGGGCCATGCGGCCTATCCTCACCGTGCCAATAACCCGATGCCTGCGATGATGCGGCTGATGGATCAGCTTGCCTCGCATCAGCTGGACGAGGGGACGGACCATTTCGATCCCTCCACGCTGGCGATTGTCACCGTCGATACCGGCAACCCCGCGACCAACGTGATCCCCGCTGAAACCCGCGCGACGGTGAACATCCGTTTTAACGACAAGCATTCGGGCGCTAGCCTGACCACTTGGCTGGAGGAACAGGCCGCCGCGATCCGCGACAGTTTTGGTGTGCAGGTCGAGCTCAAGGTCAAGATTTCGGGCGAGAGCTTTATTACGCCGCCGGGTGAGCTGTCTGATCTGGTGTCCAAAGCGGTGCAGGCAGAGACGGGGGTGACACCTGAACTGTCCACCTCTGGCGGGACGTCGGATGCGCGGTTCATGAAACACCATTGCCCTGTGGTTGAATTCGGGCTGGTTGGTCAGTCCATGCACGAGGTCGACGAAAACGTCGAGGTGGCGCAGATCCACCAGCTCAAATCCATCTATACCCGCATCCTGAAGGACTATTTCGCATGACCGCCCATATCGCCGTGACCGAAGACCTCGCCAGCTGTCACCTGCTGCGCCGCATCGTCTTTATCGAAGAGCAGAACGTGTCGGAAGCCGATGAAATGGACGACCGCGACGATGACGCGACGCATTTCCTTGCCACCGAGGAAGAGCTGCCGATCGGCTCTGCGCGGATGCATATCAAGGGTGATACGGCCAAGATCGGGCGCGTATGTGTGATCAAGTCCCACCGCGGTACGGGGCTTGGCGCGGCGCTGATCCGCGCGGCGGTAGACGAGGCGCGCAAGGATCCTGCCGTGCGCTTCGTGAAGCTCGGCGCGCAGTTGCATGCTTTGGGGTTCTACGAAAAGTTGGGGTTCGTGGCGCAGGGGCCGGTCTTTGACGACGCCGGCATTGATCACCGCGAGATGGTGCTGTCGCTTTGAACCGCACGCTGGTCATCATGGTGAAAGAGCCGCTGCCGGGGCGGGTCAAGACGCGGCTTGGCCGTGATCTGGGCATGACCGCTGCCGCGTGGTGGTTCCGGCATCAGACCCGCGCGTTGATCCGCCGTGTGCAAGACCCGCGCTGGCAGGTGGTGCTGGCGGTCGCGCCGGATCGGGCAGGGCTGTCCAGCCGTGTCTGGCCCGCGCATCTACCGCGCTGGCCGCAGGGGCGCGGTGATCTGGGGGATCGTATGGGCCGTATGCTGCGTGCTGCGCCCCCGGGGCCGGTCTGTGTCATCGGGGCGGATATTCCGGGCGTGACCGCGGCGCGGGTGGCCGATGCGTTTCACGCACTCGGGTCGCATGACGCGGTGTTCGGGCCTGCACCGGACGGGGGCTATTGGCTGGTCGGGCTGAAACGCGCCCGCCCCGTGCCGCCGCGCCTCTTTGAAAACGTCCGCTGGTCCACGGAGCATGCGCTGGCCGATACCGTCGCCACGCTGTCCGATCACCGCATCGCACAGGTCGCCACATTGCGGGACGTGGATACAATCGACGATTTGCCCATGACGAAGCGGGGTGCGCGTGCTACCTCGTGAAGCATGAGCAAAATACCTTCAAAGCCCGAGATCCTTGAATGGATCGCCGAAAACCCCACTCTGACCGCCAAGCGTGACATCGCCAAGGCGTTCGGCATCAAGGGGGCGGCCCGGATCGATCTGAAACGCGTGCTGAAAGAGCTGGAGGCCGAAGGCCATCTGGAAAAGCGCAAGCGCAGCTATCAGGACCCTGACCGCTTGCCGCCGGTGTCTGTGTTGCAGGTCACGGGGCCGGACAAGGATGGCGATCTGTTTGCCAAACCGATGGAGTGGCAGGGCGAAGGTGTGGAGCCCGTGGTGCTGGTGATCCCCCGTGCCTCTGACCCGGCCTTGGGTGCGGGCGACCGTATTCTGGCGCGGTTGACGCTGGTACAGGCGCAAGACCACCACTACGAGGCGCGGCTGATCCGCCGCATTGGCGCGAACCCGCAGCGGGTCTTGGGCATCTTCCGCAAGACCACAGAGGGCGGGCGCATTGTGCCCATCGACAAAGGGTCCGACAAGGAATGGTGGGTGCCCAAAGACGCGACCCACGGGGCCAAGGATGGCGAACTGGTCGAGGCGGAACAGGCCGGACCAAAGGCGCGCATGGGATCGCCACGGGCGCGTATCGTTGAACGTCTGGGGGATCCGTCGGCACCCAAGGCCGTGTCCCTGATCGCGATCCATCAGCATGGTATCCCCGACGACTTTCCTGACGACGTGA
Organism: Sulfitobacter sp. UBA1132; assembly: GCF_002311545.1. Lineage (NCBI taxonomy): Bacteria > Pseudomonadati > Pseudomonadota > Alphaproteobacteria > Rhodobacterales > Roseobacteraceae > Sulfitobacter > Sulfitobacter sp. UBA1132. The sequence continues at coordinate 189,638 of NZ_DCAN01000004.1, forward strand.
TGGCGCAGGCCGATGCCGCGAAACCCGTGGGCCTGAAAGGGCGAGAGGATCTGCGCGATTTGCCCCTGATCACCATCGACCCGTCGGACGCGCGGGACCATGATGACGCATGCTATGCCCATGCTGACGAAGACCCCAAGAACGAGGGCGGCCATGTCGTCTGGGTCGCGATTGCCGATGTTGCGGCCTATGTCACCCCCGGCTCTGCGCTGGACCGCGAGGCGCGCAAACGGGGCAATTCCACCTATTTCCCCGACCGTGTGGTGCCGATGCTGCCCGACCGTCTGTCGGGAGATCTGTGTTCGTTGCACGAAGGCGTGCCGCGGGCCTGTATCGCTGTCCGCATGGTGCTGGATGCGGCGGGCAACAAGATCGGCCATAGCTTCCATCGCGGGCTGATGCGCTCTCCCGCCTCGCTGCACTACGAAGAGGTGCAGGACGCGATTGACGGTGCCCCCAATGACCGCACCGGCCCGTTGCTGGACCCTGTGCTAAAACCGATCTACGCCGCCTATGCCGCCTTGCAAGCTGCCCGCGCCGAGCGTCAGCCGCTGGACCTTGACCTGCCCGAGCGGCGGATCGAGCTGGACAAGGACGGCACCGTTAAATCGGTGAACTTCAAGGACCGGCTGGATGCGCACCGCTTGATCGAAGAGTTCATGGTGCTGGCCAATGTCGCCGCCGCCGAGACTCTGCTGTCCAAGAAAACGCCGCTGCTTTATCGCATCCACGAAGAACCCTCTCCCGCCAAGCTGGACGCCTTGCGCGAAACCGCGCAGGCGGCGGGCTATACGCTGGCCAAGGGACAGGTGCTGCATACGCGCCATCTGAACAAGCTGCTGAACGATGCGGCGGGCACGGATGATGCAGAGCTGATCAACCTGTCGACACTGCGGTCGATGACGCAAGCCTATTACGGGCCTGCGCATATCGGGCACTTTGGTCTGGCGCTGCGGTCCTACGCGCATTTCACCTCTCCGATCCGGCGCTACGCGGATTTGATCGTGCACCGCGCGTTGATCACTGCCCACGGCTGGGGCAATGACGGGCTAAGCCAGCATGATATCGAGGATATCGAACAGACCGGCGCGCATATCTCGGACACGGAACGCCGGTCGATGATGGCAGAGCGCGACACCACCGATCGCTATCTCGCGTCCTATCTGTCGGAACGTGTGGGCAATGAATTCTCGGGCCGGATCAGCGGCGTGGCGCGATTTGGGGCCTTTGTGAAGCTGGACGAAACCGGGGCAGACGGGCTGCTACCCATGCGGTCGCTGGGGCGCGAGTATTTCCATTTCGACCAAGAGGCCGGCACGCTGATGGGGTCGGATACGGGCATGATCATCTCTGTCGGGCAGCGTGTCACCGTGCGCCTGTCAGAGGCGGTCCCGGTCACCGGGGGCATCGCGCTGGAGCTGCTGACGCTTGAGGGTGACGCCCTGCCCAAGGGCGGCCAAGGGGTGCGGCGCGGACGCGGTGGGCCTGCGGGCCGCACCAACCCCAAGCGCAAAGGTGTCAAAGCCAAGCGCAAGGCGGATAAGGTGAAACGCAAGGTCAAACGCACACGACGCTAACCCCGGAGCGGTACACGAGGCAGGAACAGGCAGGCAGTAACACGCACAGCGGGCAACTCCGCCTTTCTGGACGCGGCGTTTGACGCTAGGCTTGCAGCGTGATGCTGGGGAAGGGCGCGGGAATGGAACTGCTGAAAATTGGCGCATTGGTTGGCGGGGTGACACTCTCGGTGACGGGTGCCACAGGTGTGATCGCTGCGGGGGCCGAGGGTACTGCGCGCCCGCCCGCGGCTGTGCAAAAGCCGGGCAACGCGGCGGGGTTGCAGGACTGGGTGACCGCCTTCCGTGCGCGTGCCTTGGCCGCAGGGATCGACGGTGCGGTCTTTGACCGCGTGATGCAGACCGTGCGCTATGACCCGCAGGTCATCCGCCGCGACCGCAACCAATCCGAATTCACCAAAACAATCTGGGCCTATCTGGAGACCGCGACCTCTGATCTACGGGTCACCAACGGGAAGAAGGCGCTGGCCGAGCAGGCCGACGCACTATCCCAGATCGAAACGCGCTATGGCGTCGAGAAAGAGATCGTCACCGCGATCTGGGGGCTCGAAAGCGCCTATGGCACCTTCAGGGGCAGCGATCCGGTGCTCAGCTCGCTCGCGACATTGGCCTATGAGGGGCGGCGGCGGGCCTTTTTTGAAGGGGAACTGCTGGACGCGCTGCGGATCTTGCAGGCGGGCGATACCACGCCCGCGAGGATGCAGGGCAGTTGGGCCGGTGCAATGGGGCACACGCAGTTCATGCCCTCGTCCTTCCAGCAATATGCCGAGGATTTCACCGGCGATGGCAAACGCGATATCTGGAGCGATGATCCACGTGACGCGCTTGCCTCTACCGCGGCGTATCTCAAGCATTTCGGATGGGTCCAAGGGCAGCCTTGGGGCGTCGAGGTACGCCTGCCCGAGGGGTTCGACTATCTTCTGGCGGGGCGCGATATCCTGAAAACGGCAGCGGAATGGCGTGCGCTTGGGGTGCGCCCTGTGACAGGATCGCAGGGGGATCACGGCCCTGCGTCCCTGCTTTTGCCCGGTGGGGCAGAGGGTGCGGCGTTTCTGATCTATGCCAATTTCGCGGTGATCGAACGCTATAATTCGGCCGATGCCTATGTGATCGGCGTGGGCCATCTGGCGGACCGTATCGCCGGGGGCGGGCCGATCGAGGCCAGCTGGCCGGTGCAAGACCGCGCGCTGACCTATGACGAACGGATCGAGCTTCAGACGCAGCTGACGGCGCAGGGGTTTGATACGGTCCAGATCGACGCGAAAATCGGCCCGCTGACCATCAATGCGGTGCGCGAGTTCCAATTGTCGCAGGGGCTTGTGCCCGACGGCTATGCCTCCCCCCGATTGTTGGAGACGCTGCGCGCAGCCGCGGCGGAATAATCTGGCGTAAATGAAACGCGCCGGACCTTTCGGTCCAGCGCGTGCCTTCGGCGAGGATTTTAAACCATTTGGAAGCGGCTTAGCCGGGTGACATCCCGCGCAGCCTTTCGGAGCGGCGGCGCAGTAGTTCGACCACGGTCAGCAGGCAGATCGAGATGACCACGAGGATCGTCGCAACGGCAAGGATCGTGGGGCTGATCTGTTCGCGCAGGCCGGTAAACATCTGCCACGGGAGCGTTTTCTGACCCGCAGACCCGACAAAGAGCACTACGACGACTTCATCAAACGAGGTGATGAAGGCGAACAAACCGCCCGAGATCACGCCCGGCAGGATCAACGGCATTTGCACGCGGAAGAAGGTTGTGACCGGATTGGCCCCCATATTCGCCGCCGCGCGGGTGAGAGACCGGTCAAAGCCTACCAGTGTCGCGGTGACGGTGATGATGACGAAGGGAATGCCCAAGGCTGCGTGTGCCAAGACGACGCCAACATATGTGCCCTGCAGGCCGACGCGGCTGTAGAAGAAGTACATGCCCGCCGCCGAGATGATCAGGGGGACGATCATGGGCGAGATCAGGATTGCCATGATCGCGCGCCGGAACGGCACGTGCTGCTGGCTCAGGCCAATCGCCGCGAGGGTACCGAAGCTGACCGACAGAAGGGTCGCGGCCGGGGCGATCTTGATCGAGTTCCAGACGGCACCTTGCCATGCGGAGCTGCTGAAAAAGTCCTTGTAGTGGCGCAGCGAATACCCTTCGGGATCGAAACGCAGCATTTCAGGGGTGAAGGTAAAGAAGTTCTCGGCATTGAAGCTAAGTGGCATGACCACGAGGATCGGTGTGATCAGGAACACAAGGATCGCGCCGCAAATGATGCGGAAGGCAAAGTGCCAAAGCACCTGACCCGGGGTCAGATAGGGCGCGACCTTGGCGCGGTAGCGTCCCTCGTAGAGCCAGAAGCTGAACCAGCCGAAGAACCAGCCGAAGATGGCCCCCAAGACCAGCATGGGCACGCCGCCCAGAATAAAGCCGATCACCCCCAGCAGAATGACAGATGTCCAGCGGGCGATGGTTTCGTTCTTGATCAGCTGTGTCAGCACAAAGGCCAGCGCCCCCATGGAGAGCGCTCCGATCAGGATGCCCAGCAGTCCGCTGCCTTGGGCGGTGCCAACAAAGAGACCGGCAAAGGCGCCTGCTGCGGCGACAACCGGTACATAGAAACCGACGGGTTTGCGGGAGATAGGTGTGAGTGCGACCATGATATCAGCCTCCCAGTTTCACGTTGTCGATGCCGACGATCTTGTCGTAGGCCCAGTAAAGCCCAAGCACCACGGCCAGCAGGATCGCCCCAAGCGCGGCCGCGAGGCCCCAGTTGAGCGAGCTGGAGATGTGGTAGGCAATCCGGTTGGAGATGAATGTCCCCGTGGTGCCGCCGACGATTTCCGGCGTGATGTAGTAGCCGATCGACAGGATGAACACGAGGATCGACCCCGCGCCGATGCCGGGCACTGATTGCGGGAAATACACGCGCCAGAAGGCTGTCCAGTTCGTGGCCCCCAGCGACTTTGCCGCACGTAGATAGCTGGGCGGTACTGTTTGCATCACGGAATAGAGCGGGAGGATCATGAAGGGCAGCAGGATGTGCGTCATCGCGATGATCGTGCCGGTTTGGTTGTTGATCAGCGCAAGACGGCTGTCATCGGCCACCAGCCCCAGCCACACCAGTGTATCGTTGATCACACCCTGTTGTTGCAGCATGACCTTCCACGCCGATGTCCGCACCAGAAGCGAGGTCCAGAAGGGCAGCAGCACGAGGATCATCAGCAGGTTCGCGGTACGCGCGGGCAGGTTGGCGAGGATCCACGCCACCGGATAGCCCAGCAGGATACAGCTGAGGGTGATGCAGACCGACATGAACAGCGTGCGCAGGAACAGCGTGCCGTAGATGCGTTCGTTGTCGGGGCGGAATTCGGGACCGTCAGCCGTTTTCTGCATGTCGACGGCATTCAGGAAGTAGCCGTTGGTCAGCGCGGGACTGTAGGCGCGGATTGTGCTCCAGATCGGGGTTTTGCCCCAATCGTCGTCAATCTCGGTGAAGGCTGTTTTGTAATCGACTGCGTCGAATGTAGGGGCGGCTGCGGCTGCCTCGGTCAGTTCGGCTGATGCCGGGCCTGAATAGCTGGCGATTTGCGATGCCGTGGGGCCTGTCAGGTCGTCATAGAGTGCCGAGTAGATCAGCGCCCATGGGTCTTCCTTGTAGAGGTTGTCTTCGTCGTCGTTCTGAACGAAGTCGGCGAAAATTTCGTAGTATTCGGCGGTCTCGGGCAGAAGCTCTGCCATGCCTTCGCGCATTTCAAACGCGGGCTGGTCGTCGCCGGAGGATTTTTTCCAGTCGGAAATCTCTGCCAGCCATGCGTCGGAGCCAAGCAGCGCGTTCCAGTTTTCGCCCTTCTTCCAGAAGTCGTTCAGATCCTCGAACTGGTCCTGAAACACTTCGCCAATGTCATCCACGCCGCGGCCGGATTTGCGGAACAGGGACGATGCACCGGTCAGCTCGTAGTTGAGCCTTGAGCCCAGACGGGTGTGCAATTTGCGTTCCTGTGCGATGAACAGGTCTTCGTAGAGCGCCTTGTAGACGGGGGCACCGGGGGTTTCACCGCTTTCGCTGTCCCAGTCGGACAGGGTTTGCGTGGTGCGGGGCAGTGTGTCGCTGACGATCTGGTTCTCGACAGAGCGGAACAGCATATCGGCGATCGGTGCGATAAAGGTGATCAGGATAAAGATCAGCAGAGGGGCGATCAGCAAAAGCGCGCTGAGCTTCTGACGACGGAGCGCACGGTTCAGGCTGCGTTTCAGCGGTGTGCCGTCCGCGGCCAGCATCGGGCCGGTCTGTTCAGGTGTGTCATTCGTCGCGTCGGCGGTATCGCTCATATCGGCCCCATGGGGTTAGGTCGCTGGAAGGTCGGGAAAATGGAAAAACAAATAAGGGGTGGAGGAGGCCAAAGCGGCCTCCTCCGAATGGTTCAGCCGATTATTGCGCCAACCATGCCTGGAACTTCGCGTCGATGTCGTCGCGGTAGTCAGCCCAGAACTCGTAGTTGTAGAGGAACGTGTTCTTTGCGTTGGCCGGGTCGGTTGGCATGTGTGGTGCCATGTCGATGCCCAGTTCTGCGTGCTTGCCAACCATAGGAGCGGAGGACAAACGGGCAGGGCCGTAGCTGATGTACTGCGATTGATCCGCCAGACGCTGGGTGTCTGTCGCGAATTTCACGAAGTCTTTGACGCGCGCCAGACGGTCGTCAGGCAGACCTGCTGGGATGATCCAACCGTCAAGGTCGAACACCTGTGCGTCCCACAGCATTGCAACGGGCTGGTCTTGCTCTTCGATAACGCTGAACAGACGGCCGTTGTAGGTGGAACCCATGACGACTTCGCCATCGGCCAGCAGCTGTGGCGTGTCGGCACCGGCGGACCACCAGATCACGTCGTCCTTGATGGTGTCGAGCTTGGCCAGAGCCTGTTCCTGACCTTCTGGAGTTGCCAGAACGTCATAGACTTCGTCCTTTGCAACGCCGTCACAGAGCAGCGCCCATTCCATGTTGTTGATGGGGCGCTTTTCAAGCGCGCGCTTGCCTGGGTAGGCTTCGGTGTCGAAGACGTCGCAGATTTTGGTTGGAGGCGTGTCACCAACCATGTCTGTGCGATACCCGAATGTGGTTGAATACACGATCTGCGGGATAAAGCAGTCGCTGACCAGCAGGTCGCCAAAGTCGTCTTCAGCGGATGTCCCGTCGGGGGCTTCTGCCAGCATTTCGTCCGCGTCGATTTCCATCGCCAGACCTTCGTCGCACAGGCGGATGGCGTCAGCTGCAACCACGTCGACCAGATCCCAGGTCACGTTGCCGGCTTCGTTCATCGCGCGCAGTTTTGCCACGGCTTCGTTGGAGCTTTCATCCCAAACAGCAGAGAGTTCAGGGTGCATTTCCAGATAGGGCTGCAGATACGCTTTGTCTTGGCTGGCTTGGTAAGCGCCACCCCAGGAAACAAGCGTCATCTCTTTGGCCATGTCCGCATGCGCATCGGCGAATGCCAATGTGCCAGCGCCAATGATCGCGGAGGATGCGAGTAGCGTTGTCGTAAACTTCATTAGATAGTCTCCCATTATATGCCCGTTAGGGTCTTGAGGGTGTGATATCGGGCTTAACCACAGCCTCGTGCGACGCCGTCGAACGTTGGACGGCCGGCCGCGTCCTGACGCTTATGCGTCGAGGGCGCGGCAATCCTCTGCCAACCAGCCAATCTCGATCTGCTGGCCTGGCTTCAAACGTACCTGATCGGGTGCGTTTCGTGTCTTGATGATAAAGTTGTCGGTCCCGGCAACCCGCAGGCGGGTGCGGAAGATGTCGCCCATATAGACGAATTCAAGCACTTCGGCTTTCAGGGTGTGTGCCCCTTCCTGCATCCGGTCCTTGTTGAATTCGACACGTTCGGGGCGGATCGATACGCGGGTGCGTTCGCCGGCGCGGGTCACGTTGATCGGCTTTGCCTCGATCAGGCCGCCGCCGTCCAGCTGCACAAGGCAAGTGCCGCCCTTGATCTCGGTCACAACGCCTTCAAGAGTGTTATTCTCGCCGATGAACTGCGCAACAAAGCTGTTTTCGGGCTCTTCATACAACAGATCGGGCGGGGCCAACTGTTGGATGCGCCCGTTTTCAAACACGGCCACGCGGTCGGACATTGTCAGCGCTTCGGTCTGGTCGTGGGTCACGTAGACCACGGTGATGCCCAGTTCATGCGCCAGATGCGTGATCTCGAACTGCAATGTTTCACGCAGCTGTTTGTCCAACGCCCCCAGCGGTTCGTCCATCAACACCAGTTCGGGTTCGAAGACCAAAGCACGGGCCAAGGCAACACGTTGCTGCTGACCACCGGAAAGCTGTGCCGGACGGCGGCCGCCGAAGTCGCCCATCTGAACACGGTCCAGCGCGATCTTCACTTTCTCTTCACGCTCGGACTTGCCGATCTTGCGCACCTCAAGCGGGAAGGCGAGGTTTTCGGCAACGGTCATATGCGGGAAAAGCGCGTAGTTCTGGAACACCATGCCAATGCCGCGTTTGTGCGGCGGGATGTTGTTGATCGATTTACCATCAAGCCGGATATCGCCATGCGTGGCCGTTTCGAAACCCGCCAGCATCATCAGGCAGGTGGTCTTGCCGGACCCCGATGGCCCGAGCATTGTCAGAAACTCGCCTTTCGGCATCGACAGGTTGAGGTCTTTTACGACGAGATTTTCGCCGTCATAGCTTTTCTGCACGCGTTCAAATTCTACGAACGCATTCGTTGCTGAAGTATCTGCCAAAGCTGGCTCCCCGTTTATTGTGACGTTCAAGCGCCCTTGTTGACAGGAAGTTAAAACTGGCTGGTTTCCGCTTTGCAACCAATTAACGACACTTTTGGGCAGAAAGCGTCAATTGCGGGAAGATCGACGGTTATTTGACAAGAAACAGTTCTTTTGCCTGCGGAATTACTGTGCAGCCTGCTTGAAATAAGGGGAATTCGTTAATATCTGCCATAGGTTAAGCATCAGCGGCTCGCCCCGAACCCGGCGATTTTGAGCGCTGGTCAGCCACTGCCGATGTCGCAAACAGACAAGTCCTTGCAGTGCTTCCAGCGGCGGGACGGGCGACCTTTGCGCCTCGTCCCGAATGTATGTCACGCCTTAGCCGAGCGGCGATTCAGCGTCTTGCGCGTGGTCTTCGGCTGCCTTGAGCAGGCCGCCTTCTTTGACCGCGGTATAGGTTTCATCCAGCGCTTTGGTGGCGCGCGTCATGAATACTTTGATCTCTTCGGGGGTGATCACCAGCGGTGGCGAGATGATCATCCGGTCGCCAACGTGGCGCATCACCAGATTATTCGCAAAGCAGCGTTCACGACACATATAACCGACGGTTCCTGCATCGCCTGCGAACTTTGACCGCGTTTCTTTGCGCGGGGACAGCGGCAGCGAGGCCATAAGGCCCGCGACGTTGACGGTGCCGACCAAAGGATGCTCTGCCAGTTTGGCCAAGCCTTCCTTCAGGGCGGGGGCCGCAACATTGTTCACGTGATCCAGAATGTTTTCGTCCTGCATAATCCGCAGGTTTTCCAGTGCCACGGCCGAGCAGACGGGGTGCCCCGAATAGGTATAGCCGTGATTGAACTCCCCGGACCCGATGGTCTGCGCGATCTCGTCACACACAATGGACCCGCCAATCGGCTGGTAGCCAGAGCTTAGGCCCTTGGCGATGGTCATGATATGCGGCTTGATCCCCATCGTCTCGGAGCCGAACCAGCTGCCTGTGCGGCCAAAGCCACAGATCACCTCGTCCGCGATGATCAATACGTCGTACTTGTCACAAATACGCTGGATTTCGGGCCAGTAGGTGCTTGGCGGCACGATAACCCCGCCCGCGCCCTGAATGGGTTCACCGATGAACGCCGCGACATTATCTGCCCCCAGCTCAAGGATCTTGGCCTCAAGCTCTTGCGCGCGGGCAAGGCCGAAGGCCTCGGGCGTGAGGTCGCCCCCTTCCACCCACCAGTCAGGCTGGTTGATGTGGTGAATGCCGGGGATCGGCATGCCGCCCTGTTCGTGCATATAGCTCATGCCACCAAGGGAGCCGGACCCCATCGACGACCCGTGATAGGCATTCTTGCGGCTGATGATGTGGGATTTCTCTGGCTTCCCTTTCATGGCCCAATAGGTGCGCACCATCCGGATGTTGGTGTCATTCGCTTCGGACCCCGACCCGGCAAAGAACACATGGTTCAGATCGCCGGGGGCCAGTGACGCGATCTCTTTTGCAAGGGCGATGGCGGGCACGTGCGAGGTCATGAAGAAAGTGTTATAGTAGTTCAGCTCGAGCATCTGGCGCGCGGCGACGTCGGCCATTTCCTGACGGCCATAACCGATGTTGACGCACCAAAGACCCGCCATCCCGTCAAGGATCTCGTTCCCCTCACTGTCGGTCAGGTAGACGCCCTTGGCACGGGTGATAATCCGCGCGCCCTTCTCGGCAAGTTCGTCATTGGTGGTGAACGGGTGCATGTGATGCGCGGCGTCAAGTGCTTGCAGCTCGGCGGTGGGCATGTGGTTGGTGATATGGGCCATAAAGAACACCTCTGGGAATGGGGAGGGAAGATTGGGTTCAGAATATGATCAAATTATGCAGAGTCAATCGAATCGCTCTGCTGTGGTGATGATAAACGGCTATCAGCCGATCAGATTTTAATCAAAGAGAGGCGCGAATCTGGACCATGCCCTGAGAAACATCCTCGGCCATGGCCTGCGCAGCCTTTGCCGCATCGCCTTCGCGAAAAGCCGCCAGCAAGTCGGCATGTTTATCCGGCAGGTTCGACGTGCCAAACCGACCGCAGACCACGCGCAGCGACGGGCCGAACAACAGCCATAAACGGTCGACGGTCGCGGCCAGAATAGGGGCCTCTGCACAGGTGTTGACGATGGTGTGAAAGCGGTAGTTCTGGGTCAGGTATTCGCCGATATCCCCACGATCAATCGCGTGGTTCAGCGCGTCGTCCACCTGTGCGAGTTCGCTTAAAACAGTCTCTGACATGCGGCTTGTGGCACGTTGAGCAAGCTCTGCTTCAAGGGTTTTTCGCATGAATTCCAGCTCGTTAACCCCTTCGAGGTCCAGTACAGGGACCGATACGCGGCGATTGCCCTGATGCACCAGCGCGCCTTCAGCGATCAAGCGGCGCAGCGCTTCGCGCACCGGGGTCATGCCCGCATCAAGGGTTTCTGCAAGGCCTTGAATGGTGACCGCCTGACCGGGGGCAAGATCGCCGAACAGGATCAGCTTGCGCACGCGTTCATAGACATGCTGATGGGCCGGCACCTTGGCCGGGCTTTCCAAAGGCTTTTGCGACGCAAGGTCAGCGGAATTTACGTTCATCAAATTTGCCTAAATTGTACTCAACCACATTTTGAACCACGGCATGCACCTGCGTAAAATTATAAATGATCTTGTCGCATGACGCAAAACTTGATCAAATTGACGAAAGGTTCGGATCAACTGAGCCTACACAACGGGAGATGACAATGAAATATAGCTTGCTCAGTTCAATCGCAGCAACGGCATTGATCGCCACCAGCGCCTTGGGTGAAGAGGTGCGGGTCTATAACTGGTCCGACTACATCGACGAAGACCTGTTGCAGAAATTTGAAAAAGAAACCGGCATTGATCTGATCTATGACGTGTTTGACAGTAACGAAGTGCTTGAAACCAAGATGCTTGCAGGCGGGTCCGGCTATGACGTGGTTGTCCCGACCGGCACCTTCCTTGAACGCCAGATCACGGCGGGGGTTTTCCAGAAGCTCGACAAAGACAAACTGCCGAACATCAGCAACATGTGGGACGTGATCGAGGACCGCGTATCGAAATACGACCCCGGGAACGAATATGCCGTTAACTATATGTGGGGCACCACCGGGCTTGGCGTGAACATGACCAAGGTTAAGGAAGTGCTGGGCGAAGATGCCCCTGTTGATTCGCTTGACCTCGTATTCAAGCCCGAGAATATGGAAAAGCTGGCCGAATGTGGCGTGCATTTCCTTGACGCTCCGACAGAAATGATCCCCGCGGCGCTGAAGTTTCTGGGCGAAGATCCCCAAACCCAGGACCCCGACGTGATTGCGAAGGCAGAGCCTGTTTTGACGGCGGTTGCCCCCCACGTTCAAAAGTTCCACAGCTCGGAGTATATTAACGCACTGGCCAACGGTGATATCTGCGTTGCCTTCGGTTGGTCGGGTGACATCCTGCAATCGCGTGACCGCGCCGCCGAGGCGGATAACGGTGTCGAAATCGCCTACTACGCGCCAAAAGAAGGGGCGCTGATGTGGTTCGACAATATGGCAATTCCAGCGGATGCGCCAAACCCGGATGGGGCACATAAGTTCTTGAATTTCATGATGGAACCAGAGAATATGGCCGCCGCGTCGAACTACGTTTACTATGCGAACGGCAACAAGGCGAGCCAGGAGTTCCTTGCCGAGGACGTGATCGGGGACACAGCGATTTACCCAGACGAAGCCACGCTGGAAAACCTGTATACCATTTCTTCATATTCACCCAAGGTACAACGTGTCGTCACGCGTATGTGGACGAAGATCAAATCTGGTATCTAAAATCGCATCGGGTCAAAGCCTTACCGGTTTTGACCCGATCAACCGGACCCTTCCACCCGGAGGGGTAAACGCTGTGCAAAGGATAGATCAAAGTGAGCCAACCCGTTTTCGCCCCGTGGGATGACCCGAACGAAAAGCCGCTTATCCGCTTCGAGAATGTGACAAAGCGTTTTGGCGATTTCGTTGCGATCGATGATCTGTCTTTGAGTATTTATGAAAGCGAGTTCTTTGCTCTGCTGGGGCCTTCGGGCTGCGGTAAAACAACGATGATGCGCATGCTTGCCGGGTTTGAAAACCCAAGCGCGGGCAAGATCGAATTGGCGGGTAAGAATATCGCGGGCATCCCGCCGAACAAGCGGGCGGTGAACATGATGTTTCAGTCCTATGCCCTGTTCCCACATCTGTCTGTCTGGGAGAATATCGCCTTTGGGTTGAAACGAGGGGATATGTCCAAGGCAGATATCGCCGCGCGCGTTGAAGAGATGCTCAAGCTGACGCGCCTTACCAAATTTGCCAAACGCAAACCCCACCAGATCTCGGGGGGGCAACGTCAACGGGTCGCGCTTGCGCGGTCCCTCGCCAAAGCGCCGAAGCTTTTGCTACTGGACGAACCGCTTGGCGCGCTGGACAAAAAGCTGCGTCAGGACACCCAGTTTGAGCTGATGGATATCCAGGAAAGCACGGGGACCACCTTTGTTATCGTTACCCACGACCAAGAGGAAGCGATGACCGTCGCGAGCCGCGTGGCTGTGATGGACGAAGGGCAGATCATCCAGGTCGCGACGCCAGGAGGTATCTACGAAGCACCTAATTCCGTCTACGTCGCTGACTTCATCGGTGACGTGAACATTATCTCTGGCACGGTGAAGCCCGCGGGCGAAAATATGTACCACCTTGATTGGGTCGCGAATGAGGCCCCCTTGCTTGCGGCATCAGAACGCCCCTTTAGCGATGGGCAGGAAGCTCATCTTGCGATCCGACCGGAGAAGATCGCCATTTCTACCGAGAAGCCGACAGAAATGAAGAACGCAGTTCAGGGCTCCGTTCTGGACATCGCATATCTTGGCAATCTCAGCACCTACCATGTCCAGCTGGCCGGTGGTCAAGTGATCAAGGCACAGACCGCAAACACGCGTCGGCTGTCGCGCCGCACGATCACGTGGGAGGATAAGGTCTGGATTTCATGGAGCGCCACCGCCGGCGTCCTGTTGGAGCGATGAATATGCGTCGCTTTTTCCTTATCGCGGTGCCCTATGCCTGGTTGCTCGCGCTGTTTCTCATTCCTTTCATCATTGTTTTTAAAATTTCTCTCTCTGATCTGGCTTTGTCGATTCCTCCTTACTCCCCGACGGCAAAGGACGGGATCTGGGCGATGTTCGCGGCATTCGATCTGGAAAACTTTACCTTTCTTGCTTCGGACGATCTCTACTGGAAGGCTTACCTAAGCAGTTTGAAGATTGCGTTAATATCTACAGTTTTAGCGGTTTTGGTGGGCTACCCCATGGCCTACGGCATGGCTCGCGCGCCCGAGGAATGGCGTCCGACCCTCATGATGCTGGTGATTTTGCCCTTTTGGACCAGCTTCCTGATCCGCGTTTACGCGTGGGTCGGTATTCTGAGTAATGAGGGGCTTTTGAATCAATTCCTGCTGTGGTTGGGCATCATCGATACGCCTTTGACGATCATGAACACGACGACCGCGGTCTATATAGGAATTGTTTACACTTATCTGCCATTCATGATTCTACCGATCTATGCCGCGCTGGATCGGTTGGACGAATCCTTGATCGAGGCCGCTGAAGATCTGGGATGTTCACGGCTGAAAGCATTTTGGCTGGTCACGATACCTTTGTCTCGTAACGGGATCATTGCAGGGTGCTTCCTTGTCTTTATCCCCGCGCTGGGCGAATTTGTTATTCCGTCTTTGTTGGGCGGCTCAGGGACGTTGATGATCGGCAAGGTCTTGTTCGAGGAGTTCTTTAACAACCGCGACTGGCCAGTCGCGAGCGCGGTGGCGGTGATCCTGCTGCTGATACTGATCGTTCCAATCGTTCTGTTCCAACGCAACCAGCAACGTCAGGCGGAGGTGGAGTCATGAGACGCGCAAGCTGGTTCAATATTACGTCGCTCACCCTCGGGTTTGCTTTTCTTTATCTGCCGATGATCCTGCTGGTCATCTACAGTTTTAACAGTTCGAAACTGGTGACAGTGTGGGCCGGCTTCTCGACCAAATGGTACGGCGAGCTGCTTCAGAATGAGGCATTTCTGAATGCTGCGATGGTAACGCTGAAGGTCGCGGTGGCGTCCTCTACGCTGGCAACGGTGTTGGGGACGATGGCGGCATACATCCTTGTGCGCGGCGGGCGGTTTGCTGGGCGTACGCTTTTCTCGGGTATGATCTACGCACCGCTGGTCATGCCGGAGGTGATTACCGGCCTCTCGCTGTTGCTTCTGTTTATCGGGATCGGGCTGGACCGGGGGACGCTGACCATCGTGCTGGCACACACGACCTTTTCGATGTGCTATGTCTCAGTGGTCGTGTCATCGCGGCTGGTGACTTTTGACCGGTCGCTGGAGGAGGCGGCGCTGGACCTTGGGTGTTCGCCTTTCGACGCCTTCCGTTTGGTGACCTTGCCGATCATTGCGCCGGCTGTCATCTCGGGGTGGCTGCTGGCGTTCACGCTTTCGCTGGACGACCTTGTTATCGCTTCGTTTACCACGGGCCCGTCCTCCACAACCCTGCCGATCAAGATCTGGAGCGCGGTGCGTCTTGGCGTCTCGCCCGAGATTAACGCATTATCCACCATCATGATCGGTATCGTGACTTTCGGGGTTATCACGGCGTCACTGATATCGAAGCGCAAGGCGATCAAGGCGCAACGCGATGTGCAGGCGGCGGAACGCGCCGTGGCATGAAAGAGCGGCGGCATGAAACGAATATTTAACGATTTTGCCTATACAGATGCGCCTAGGGAAAATTGTTGGTGGGATCAAACCTGCGCCGCTACCGACAGGTCTGCGTTGGAAGGTGACGTATCCTGTGACGTGGCGATTGTGGGTGGCGGCTTTACCGGGCTCTCTGCCGCGTTGCGCCTTGCGGAGGCTGGGTATTCTGCGGTCGTGCTGGAAAACCGATACGTCGGCTGGGGCGCGTCGGGCCGCAACGGGGGCTTTTGCTGCCTTGGGGGCGGGCGGCTCAGCGATGCCGCGCTGGACAAGCTTGCAGGGCGCGAGGATCGGTTGCGCTTTCGCGCGGCTGAGCTGGCGGCGATCAACTTTGTTGATGCGTTGATCACGCGGCATGGGATCGAGGTTGACCGCCACTCTGACGGGGAGATCGAGCTGGCGCATCGGCCCAAGGATATGGACGATTTTCGCACGCGCGCCCGCGAGGTGCGAGAGAACTACGGGCTAGACGCGCGGCTTGTTGATCCCGCGGACTTCGCGGCGCATGGGCTTTCAGGGCCGTTCCACGGGGCGCTGCATATTCCGGCGGGCTTTGCGCTGAACCCGCGGAAATACGTGACCGGCCTTGCTGCGGCGGCGGAAAAGGCGGGCGCGGTCATTTACCATGATACGCCTGCGCTTGAGGTGCGGCAGGCGGCGCAGGGTCACGACGTTCGTACGCCCAAGGGCAGGGTGCGTGCACAAAAAGTGATTGTCGCCACGAACGGGTATTCGTCGGAAGATTTGGTGCCGGGGCTGTCTGCGCGCTATATGCCCACGCAGTCGACGGTCCTTGTGACCCGCCCCCTGACCGAGGCAGAGCTCGATGCCGCGGGGTGGAAGAGTGATTATATGTCCGCAGATACGCGCAATTTGCTGCATTATTTCAGGCTGATGCCGGACCGCCGGATGTTGTTCGGCATGCGCGGCGGTTTGGTGACGGGCAAAGCGGCAGAGGCGCGCGCCATTGCGCGTGTACGCCGCGATTTTGAAAAGTTTTTCCCGGCGTGGAAAGACGTTGAGACACCCTACCAATGGTCCGGTATGGTATGTCTGTCGCGCGCGCAAATGCCCTTTGTCGGCAAGCTCCCTGACCCCGGTGCTGTCTATGCAAGTCTTTGTTATCATGGGAATGGTGTTGCAATGGGCAGCTATTCGGGCGGGCTGGTCGCGGATCTGGTGATGGGCAAAACCATCGATCGGCCCTACCCTCAGGTCATGCAAAAACCGCTGCGAAAGTTCGAGCTGGGGCGCTTGCGTCGACTTTTGATGCCATTTGCCTATCTTGGTTTTGCGCTGTCAGATCACTAGATGTGGGTGCACCGGCTGGCTTGGCTTGCTGACTGTCAAATTGATTTAGGATAAAGTTTCATGAAGATTGCGATGATTGGCACCGGCTATGTCGGTTTGGTCTCGGGTGTTTGTTTCTCGGATTTCGGGCATGAAGTTGTCTGTGTCGACAAAGACCCGTCTAAAATCGAGAAGTTGGAAAAGGGTATCGTCCCGATCTACGAACCCGGTCTTGATGATTTGATGGCCAAGAACGTTGCCGCGGGGCGTCTGTCTTTCACCGGTGACCTTGCCAGTGCAGTGGATGGTGCGGATGCCGTGTTTATCGCGGTTGGGACGCCGACCCGGCGCGGGGATGGCCATGCAGATCTGACCTATGTCATGGCCGCCGCAGAAGAGATTGCCTCTGTCCTGACGGGGTATGCGGTGATCGTCACCAAATCGACTGTGCCCGTGGGCACCAACCGTCAGGTCAAACAGGTCGTCGCCAAAGCCAATCCTAAGGCCGAATTCGACGTTGCCTCGAACCCGGAATTCCTGCGTGAAGGGGCCGCGATTGACGACTTTATGCGCCCCGACCGCGTGGTTGTAGGGACGCAGAATGAACGCGCCGAACAGGTGATGAAGGACATCTACCGCCCGCTCTCGCTGCGCGAGTTTTCGATCATGTCGACCGATCTGGAAAGCGCAGAGATGATCAAATACGCCGCCAACGCGTTTTTGGCGACCAAGATTACCTTTATCAACGAAATCGCGGCCCTGTGTGAACGCACTGGCGCAGATGTGAAAATGGTGTCGAAGGGCATGGGGCTGGATAACCGGATCGGGTCCAAGTTCCTGCATGCGGGCCCGGGCTACGGCGGGAGCTGCTTCCCGAAAGACACGCAGGCCTTGGCGCGGATGGGGCAGGATCATTCGGTGCCGATGCAGCTGACCGAAACCGTGATCAAGGTGAACGACGAGGTCAAACGCCGGATGATCGACAAGGTGGTCGACATCTGTGGCGGGTCGGTAAACGGCAAGACCATCGCGGTGCTGGGGGTAACGTTCAAGCCCAACACCGACGATATGCGCGACTCTCCCAGCTTGACGATTGTGCCATCGCTGGTGGGCAACGGGGCCAAGGTGCGTGTGGTTGATCCGCAGGGCAAACGCGAGGGCGAAGCCTTGCTGCCGGGCGTGTCGTGGCTGGAGGATGCCTATAAGGCCGCGCAAAATGCGGACGCGCTGGTCATTCTGACGGAGTGGAATGAATTCCGCGCGCTGGACCTCAAGCGGATGGCCAAGCGCATGGCGACCCCTGCGATGGCAGATCTGCGCAATATCTACAGCCCGAAAGATGCCAAACGCGCCGGTTTCTCGGCCTATGTCTCTATCGGGCGCGAAGGGTTCGGGGCTTAACCTGCACCACCGGCCCGCGCTTGGAACAGGGCGGGCCGACGGCGTGATCAGCTGCGGTGGGTTTCGCCGCGTGCTTTGGCAAGCGTCATCTGCCGCTGGCGCTCACGGAACCGCGCCTTATCCGCGTCAGAGGTTTCATTGATACACTGCGGGCAGCTGACGCCGGCCTCGTATCCGGGCTTTGCGGTATCTTCGGGCAGGATCGGGCGACGGCAACCGTGGCACAGCATATGCGGCCCTTCTTTCAACCCGTGACCTACGCTGACCCGGTTATCAAAGACAAAGCAATCGCCTTTCCAGCTGCTTTGCTCTTCGGGGACTTCTTCAAGGTACTTGAGGATGCCCCCCTTGAGGTGGAACACGTCCTCCACCCCTTGGCCGATCAGGTAGTTGGTCGATTTCTCACACCGGATACCGCCGGTGCAGAACATCGCGATTTTCTTGTTGTGGAACCGGTCCTTATTCGCCTCCCACCAGGCGGGGAATTCGCCAAAGCTCTGGGTTTCCGGGTCGATGGCCCCGTCGAAGGTGCCGATCGCGACCTCATAATCATTGCGCGTGTCGATCACGGCAACATCGTCGCGGCCGATCAGATCGTTCCAGTCAGCGGGATCGACGTAATGCCCGACCTTGGCCAGCGGATCGACATCGGGCTGACCCATGGTCACGATCTCGCGCTTCAGGCGGACCTTCATCTTGCCGAAGGGCGGCGTCGTGGCGGTGCTTTCCTTCCACTCAAGATCGGCGCAGCCGGGCAGGGCACGGATATGCGCGATGACCGCGTCGATCCCCGCACGGGGGCCGGCGATGGTGCCGTTGATGCCTTCGGCGGCGACAAGCAGCGTGCCTTTGACGTCATGTTGCGCACAAAGCGCAATCAACGGCGGGCGCAGGGCGTCAGGCGCGTCAAAACGGCTGAAATGATAGAGGGCGGCAATGGTATACATGCGCGCTGAGATACGCCCATGCGGCGGTTCAGGCAAGGGGGTGCCGTGCCGCACCCGCCGTGCTATGTCCCTTGGCACAAGCAGGCTTATGAGGAACCCGATATGACCCACGCCCTGATCGTGATTGATGTGCAAAATGATTTCTGCCCCGGCGGCGCCCTTGCGGTGACAGATGGCGACGCGATCGTCGACGGGATCAACGCGCTGATGGGGCAGGCGGATGCGGTGGTTCTAACGCAGGACTGGCATCCGGCGGGCCATTCCTCCTTTGCGTCGTCCCATGCGGGTAAGGCGCCGTTCGAGGTGACGCAGATGCCCTATGGCGCGCAGGCGCTGTGGCCGGATCATTGTGTCCAAGGCAGCAACGGGGCCGCGTTCCACCCGCGGCTGGATCAAACCCGTGCCGACATGATCATTCGTAAAGGGTACAACCCCGCCATAGACAGCTATTCTGCGTTCTTCGAAAATGACCAGACGACGCCTACCGGTCTTGAAGGGTATTTGCGGACACGCGGTATAACCAAGCTGACGATGGTCGGGCTGGCGCTTGATTTCTGCGTCAACTTTTCCGCCGTGGACGCGGCGAAGCTGGGCTTTGATGTCGAGGTCCGCTTGGACCTGTGTCGTGCGATTGATCTGGACGGGTCGCTTTCTGCCGCCCGCGCGGCGATGACGGCGGCGGGGGTTACTCTGCGCTAAGCGGGGCGTCTTCGACGGGGGCGATGTTGAGGATATCCAGCGCATCCAGCCCGCCAAGCGTGGCATCCACCGCGACGGTCGCCAGAATGATCCCCATGACGCGGCTGATCACGCTGGCGCCCGTGGTCCCCATCAGGTGACCGATCCGCCCCGCGAGCAACAAAAGCACAAGCGTGAACAGCAGCACGACAACCAGCAGGCCTGCCGTGACCAACTGGTCTGATATCTGGTTGGTGTGGTTGTCCGTCAGGATAACAATCGCCAGCATTGCCCCCGGAGAGGCGATAGACGGCATGGCGAGCGGAAAGACCGCACCGGCGAGATGATCCCGCTCTGCCGCTTCGATTTCCTGTGTCGGTTTCGGGTCGCCGAAGATCATGCTGAGCGCGAAGAGGAACAGGATAATCCCGCCCGCGACCTGAAACGACCCCAGCCGCAGCCCAAGGTTCTCAAGCAGATATTGCCCGCCCACGAGGAACCCAAGCAAGACCAGACCGGCCACCAGTACGGCCCGCAGCGCAAAGCTTTTGTGCAGGTGTTGCGGGACGTTGGCTGTCGCGAAAAGAAAGACGGGAAGGCTGCCAATAGGGTCGATCACGACAAACAAGGTAATCAACTCTCGCAAGAGAATGGGCCATTCCAGCATCTAGCAGCGCTCCTTAGGGGGTTAAGTCGGTGGATTACCACAGGTTTTGCACTGTGTCAGCGGCAATTCCCTTGCCCGTACAAGATGGATGGGCCACAAACACACCGCCTAAGGGAGCTTTGAACATGGTCGACATTGCAAGCCGCGTCTGGAACCACAAGTGGAAGATCGACCCTATCGTGCGGTCCCTGATCGATACGGATTTCTATAAGCTGTTGATGTGCCAGTCGGTTTTTCGCAACAAGCCGGAAACACAGGTCACATTCAGCCTGATCAACCGTTCCAAGCATATCCCGCTGGCCGATCTCATTGACGAAGGCGAGTTGCGCGAACAGCTAGATCACATCCGGTCGCTGTCACTCAGCCGTGGGGAAAGCACCTGGCTGCGTGGGAATACTTTTTACGGCAAGCGCCAGATGTTCCGCCCCGACTTCATGGAGTGGTTCGAGGGCCTGCGCCTGCCGCCCTATCATCTAGAGCGGAAGGGCGACCAATACGAGCTGACATTCGAAGGGTCGTGGCCCGAGGTGATGCTGTGGGAGATCCCCGCCCTCGCCGTCCTGATGGAGCTGCGCAGCCGCGCCGTGCTGGACCGTATGGGCCGGTTCGAACTGCAGGTGCTCTATGCGCGCGGCATGACCCGTGTCTGGGAAAAGATCGAAGCCCTTCGGGAAATCCCCGATCTGTCCATCGCCGATTTCGGCACCCGTCGTCGCCATTCGTTCCTGTGGCAGGATTGGTGCGTGCAGGCCATGCAGGAAGGCTTGGGCGACGCCTTTACCGGCACGTCAAACTGCAAAATCGCCATGAGCCGAGAGGTAGAGGCGATCGGCACCAACGCGCATGAACTGCCGATGGTCTATGCTGCATTGGCCAAGGACGACGCCGCACTTGCGCAAGCGCCCTATGACGTTCTGCAAGACTGGCACGACGAACACGAAGGTAACCTGCGCATCATTCTGCCTGATACTTACGGCACGAAAGGCTTTCTGGATAACGCGCCCGACTGGCTGGCGGGCTGGACCGGCATCCGCGTCGACAGTGGTGATCCGGCGGTGGCGGCACAGACCGCGATCGACTGGTGGAAGTCCCGCGGTGAAGACCCCAGCGAAAAGCGGGTTATTTTCAGCGACGGTCTGGATGTCGCCAAGATCAAGGAACTGCATCAACAGTTCGCGGGCAAGGTCAAAGCCTCCTTCGGGTGGGGCACCTTGCTGACAAATGATTTCCGCGGGCTGGTGCCTGACGACGCGCTCGCCCCGTTTTCGTTGGTGTGCAAAGCGGTCAAGGCGAACGGCAGCCCGACGGTGAAGCTGTCGGATAACCCTAACAAAGCAATGGGCCCGCAGTCAGAGATTGACCGTTACAAACGTGTCTTTGGCGTCGGCGATCAAGCGGCTCAGAAAGTTATCGTCTGATCCGACGGCAAAAGGGGCCAGTGGTTTCCCACCGGCCCCTCTGCTTTATGCCGCCTGCGTGGGGTGCGGGGCATAACTGCAAATCGCTTAGCCGCGGTCGTCGACGATCAGGGTCAGACCGCCCATACCGTTACCGCGCACGGCCACGACCTCTTCCGAGGTAAAGCCTTCGGCTTCCAGCTCTGCGCTCAGGTCAGCATTGGCGTCAACAGAGGCGCGCATGTCGTCAACGGCCTCGGCTTGTGCGTCCAGCGCGTCGTCCAGCGCGGTTGTGGTCCCCTGTTTGGAGGCTTTCAGCTCCGACACGGTTACGACGTCCAGCTTGGCGTCGGCATCGAACGCATCAATTTCTGCTTGGGTCTGCGTGTCGGTTTCGGCACCGGCGCGCAGTTCCTGGATCAACTGACCATAGTTTTCCTGCGCGGTGTCGCCGGTGTCGGTCACGGCACCCTTGGCTTGTTTCAGTGTGGAATCGGTGGATAGTGAACCGGATGCGCCAACGTCAGCGCTGATGCCCGAGCCTACGTCTGCTGCGCCGCCAACGGCACCATCAACAGAGGTTTGCGCCATCGCTGCGGTGGAAACGCCGGTGGCCATCAGGGTCGCGATCAGTGTTGTGGTCGTAAGTTTCATCTGAGTTCTCCTTAGATTTACTACCAGACATCGCTTGTATGTCTGCGAGGGGAACACCGGGCCGCGGCGATCCGTTCCGGCGCGGATTCGGCGCTATGGCGGCGATTTGCCGATAGGGGGCGCATATCGGCAAAAAACGGCGAGATAGGGGCGCTGCAATAGAAGTGATGGAACGGGCGCGCAGGGCAGGCCCCGCGGCAGGCTATTCCGGCGGATCTACCCGCCCGCGCAGCGCCTTCACCTCGCCCCGCGTCTTTTTCGCCTTCAGCCGGCGTTTCTTCGAACCGAGCGTGGGGCGCGTCGGGATACGCTTTTTGGGCGGCTTCAACGCGGCGGTGATCAGTTCCTTCAGGCGCTCGCGGATAATCTCGCGGTTGCGGACCTGACTTCGGGTTTCGTCACATTGCAGCACCAACGCGCCCTCGGTCGTCCAACGACGGCCCGCCAGTCTGCGCAGACGGTTTTTGACCGGCGTCGAAATAGAAGGGGAGGTCGCGGCCTCGAACCGCAGTTCCACGGCGCTCGAGACCTTGTTCACATTCTGACCGCCGGGCCCGGAGGCACGCATGAAGCTTTCCGTCAGCTCCCAGTCCTGAATGGCAATCTCGTCCGTGATCCGCAGCATCAAACTCTCCTTCATGGCGACTATCGCATCGCGCAGACCCAAGGGAAAGGGGAACGCCCAGATACGAAAAGGGCCGCCCCGGTGCGGAGCGGCCCAATCGAATGGTTTAAGGAGGTGGGATCGGTTAGATCGGCGATCCACCCGGGTTGTTTCAACCGTCAGGGGCTGCCCTAACGGGATACCTCCCAAGCTGTTCCGACACCTCGCTCCAATACCGTTCTTGACACTGGATCACCTCCTTTACATTTGTTGAACTCACTTGAAGACTGGCACAGTAATCTGAAAACGCAAAACGTTTTCTGCACCCGTCAGGGTTCACAAAAGGGTGCCTATCAACTGCGGGTCAAAAGTTGTGCAGTGATGATGCGGAAGGGGATCAGGGCAATAAGCGCAATCCCAAGTTTCACAGACCAGTCTGCAACGGCTAGCGATACCCAAAGCGGCGCGAGCGGGCCGCTACCCAGCAATGGCAACATTTCGGCCGCCCAGGACACATCGGTTGCAGGATGCAGGAACGACAGGGCACCGGAAAATGAGATCGAGAAAAACAGCAACGTATCAAGCGTGCTGCTGACCAGCGTGCTGGCCAAAGGTGCACGCCACCACGTGCCATCGCGCAGCGCAGAGAAGATCGCGACATCGACCAATTGCGCCACGAGGAATGCCACACCGGACCCGATCGCGATGCGTAGGGTCACCAGCGGCCCGAATTCGCCCATGATCTGTGTCCCGATCAGCGAACAGACCAGCCCGACGACAAAGCCTACCAGCACGACACGGCGCGCGGCATCCTTGCCGTAGACGCGGTTCATCACATCGGTGACCAGAAACGCCAGCGGATAGGTGAACGCGCCCCAGGTCAGCCATTGGCCAAAGAGGAACTGAACAAGAATGTTGGAGGCCACAACGATGGCGGCCATGGCAAGAATGCCGGGAAGGTAGGTGCGTGTCATATTTGAAACCGTTTTTTGCAAGGGTGCGGCGACTTGGCCTGCGGGGATCGCAGACGTCATGCGTTGTAGGGAAGGCGGGGCACCCGCGCAAGCTATTGCGTTATCGTCAGCTCGATCACCTGGGTTTCCTGCACGGAGAGGAAGTTATCGTCTGATATCATCATCACCCGCGTGCGCCCGATGGCGTCGCGCCAAACGGTCAGCGCCTCTAGGTTGTCATATCGCGCGGGCAGGGTTTGCAGCAGCGTCACCGCGCTGGCCTGATCCCCAAAGAGTTCGATCCGCCGCAGCCGCGTGCGAAACCCCAGCGGGGTGACCGTACGCTCGAGCAGATACAACCGACCCTCGTCGTCGAAATCCGCACCCACGGGGACAAAGGGGCTGTCATTTTCGAGGTAGGCCGCGATGCGCCACGCGCCGTCTTGGTATTTGTACAGCGGGATCTGATCGCCGCGGTTATCCTCGGGCAAGGCATAAAGCGCGCCTGCTGCATCAACGGCCAAAGCTTCAAATCCGGCGTTGTCGCGCAGCAATGCGCCCTCGGGCGGGGCGATGAACTGCAATGGGGTGCCGTCGGCAAGGTTCGTACGCGCGATTCGATGATCGCCTTCGTAGCTGATAAAGATGCTGCCATCCGGCGCAATCGCCAGACCTTCGGCGTCGGCCTCGGGTTTGTCCATCACCGCGCCGTTCTTATCGCGCAGCGCGACGGAATGGATGATCTCCATCCCCGTCAGCGTGCCAAGCGCGTCGCGCGACAGATCGGCCACGATGATCCGCCCGCGGTCGCTGATCGCGGTAAGCTGTTTGCCATCCGCGCGCATCTCGACACCGGACAGGCCACCGAACCAGGGGGCGTCATGCTCCCACGTCAACTGCTGATGCTGCGCGATAGGGCCATTTGCACCCGCCGCAAAAGCAGCGGAGGCAAAGCCGAGGGCAAAAAGGATCTGTAGCAAGCTTAGTTCGAATCCAGCACGGATTGGCATTGCGCTGGCAGGTCAGCAAGCAGCAGTTCGCGCTTTGGCTTGCGCTTGGGCGCATTGGGGTTTGGGGGGGGCGGGTTCAGGATATTCGCCTGCCACTGACGCGCATCGGCGCAGCCGTCGCCCGCAGGGGGCGGATCCTGGTTGACGCAGCCGGTCGCCCCTTTGGGGCAGCTCAGCCGGACGTGGAAATGATAGTGGTGCCCGTACCAAGGGCGGATTTTGCGCAGCCAGCTGCGGTCGCCCTTTTCGTCGGCACACATCTGCACCTTGGCCCCGGGGAAAACAAAGATGCGCGCCACGCGGGGATCAGATGCCGCGGCCTTGAGCACCTGATGGTGCTGCGGGGTCCAGCTGCTGTTCACATAGGCACCGCTGGCCCGACGCATGGAGATAGAGGAAATACTTTCACGCTCTGCCCGGCTGAGCGACAGCGACTTGGGCGGAAGCATCCAGAAATCGGCGTCCAGACCCATCTGGTGGCTGGCGTGCCCTGTCAGCATCGGGCCGCCACGGGGCTGGCTGATATCGCCGACATACAGCCCTTCCCATCCGGGTTGCTGCGCGGCCTTCGCGCTGAGCATTTTGATGTAATCGATCATCTCCGGGTGGCCCCAGTTGCGGTTGCGCGACAGGCGCATCGCTTGCCAGGTCGGCCCCGTTTCCGCCAGTTGTTGTGCCCCCGCGACGCAGCCCTTGGAATAGCTGCCGTAAGCGGCGGAAGACTGCCGTGACCCGTCGGCTTTCGCGCCAAAAAGCTTCTTGGCCTGAATGTTGCTTCGCGCGCCCCCCGACGACCCGATGGTCGGCAGGATTTTGGACGCTTCCGCATTCGGCTTGGACGGTGACCCGCCGCAGGCCGCCAGCGTGAGGGCCAGCGCGGTACATGTGAGGATTCGTGTCAGGATCATTTCGCGAAATCTCCGTTCGGTTTCACCCAGACTAACAGAACCAGGCCGATGATGAACAGCCCTACGACAGGGGCGATCCCGATCCGTTGGCTGCCGGATACGTCGCTTGCGATGGCGATCAGCGCAGGGGCCAGAAACGAGGTCGCTTTGCCCGATAGCGCGTAAAGGCCAAACGCCTCTGTCATGCGGTCGGGGTTGCCCTGACGGGTCAGCATATTGCGCGACGATGCCTGCAGCGCCCCGCCCGCCGCCCCTATCAAAGCACCAGCGATGTAAAAGGCGATGTCGGGCGCGGAGGATCCTTCGGCCAGCGTGATGCCCATAATCGAGTTGGGCGTCAGCGAGATGATCAGCACGGCCGTTGCAATCAGGATCAGACAGCATGTTACGATCACAGGCATCGGCCCAATCGCACGATCCACACGCCCGCCCACCCAGCAGAACACCGCGCCTGAAATCGCGGCAAGTATCCCGAAGACGCCGATATCAATAATGCTCCAGTTCAATACGCCAAGCGCGTATATCCCGCCGAATGTGTACATTCCGTTAAGTGCATCGCGGTAAAACATGGATGACCCCAAATAGGCCAGCAGCGACGGGTGGCGCGGCAGGTTCTTGAGCGTGACCCACAGATCAGAAAGCCCTTGGCCCACGCGGTACCGCGCCGCGCCGGTCACCGGCGTATCGCGCACATACAGAAAGAAGGGGATCATAAAGACCGCGTACCAGATTGCGGTCAGCGGCCCGACGATGCGCGTATCGGCTTTGGTCGCGGGGTCCAGCCCGAAGAGGGGGCTTAGCCCCGCCATCGTGCGCCCGTTGCTGCCCGCCTGAAACAGCGCGATCATCACGATCAGCGCCACAACACCGCCGACATAGCCAAAAGCCCAGCCTGACCCCGACAGCCGCCCGCGCTCTCCCGGGTCGGGATGCAGCTCTGGCAGATAGGAGTTGGTGAAAATTGTCGCGAATTCCATCCCGATAAGGCCAATGCCAAAGAAGAAGAGCGCCCACAGGACCGAGAAATCTTGCGGCGCGGTCCACCAAAGCGCGGCTGATCCCACCACATAAAGCCCCGAAAACAGCCAGATCCACGGCATCCGCTTGCCCGATGAATCAGCCACCGCCCCAAGGGTCGGGGCCAGTATTGCAATCATGATCCCCGCAACCGTCAGCCCGTAGCCCCAATAGGCCTGTGCCTGCGCCTTGGCGGCATCCAGCGCCATGCCGCCATCCATAAGATTTGCCGTTGCTGTTTGCGCGAAATAGGGGCCGAAAATAAACGTCAGAAGAAGCGTGTTATAGGGTTGGCTGGCCCAGTCAAAGAAGTACCAGCCCCAGATTTTCTTGCGCGCTGACGTGGCTGCCATGACTGCTTTCTCCTGTTTTGAGGGACGGTAGTGCAGCAGCCATACGCGGCGCAAGAGCGGTGTTATGCGCAACGTAAGCGTGAATTGCCCATCAGTATGTCATAAGACATCTCAAAAGGGTCGCTTTTCAAATCCTTTTTGCCTACACAGGGTGCCAACGTTAAGAATGTTTTGGATAATTTTACGAGGCTCCGTATGTCGATGATCCGGCTTTTGTACTTCAGCACCGCAGTTCCTTCGGTCTCTAAGACGGATGTTGCCGACATATTTACCGTCGCTGTGCGCGAGAATGAAAAACACGGTGTCACCGGTGCCTTGGCCTACAACGGACGCAACTTTTGTCAGGTGCTTGAGGGCGAAGAAGTCGCCATCCGCCAGTTGATCGAAAACATCCAGAAAGACAGTCGTCACAGCGGCTTCAAAATCCTCGACGAAAAGCCGATCGAGACACGGCATTTCGCCGATTGGTCCATGCTTCAGGTCGATAGTCTGGATTTTTCTGTCGTCATCAACGCGATGCAAGCGTGATGTGATGCGATTTTACCAAGAGCGGCGGTGCCAAGGCGCTGCCGCTCTTGTTCTTTGATGCCTGCGCACCTACTTTCGCGCTGTGCAACGAAAGGCCCCCTTATGACATCCCTGTTTCAGATCCTGATGCTTCTGCTGAACATCGTTTGGTTCATCATCATCGCGCATGTCATCATGAGCTGGCTGATTAATTTTCAGGTTTTAAATCTTCGTCAACCTTTGGTGGCGCAAGTTTGGGATGGGCTGAATCGCTTGTTGGAGCCTGTTTATGGGCGGGTCCGCAGCTTTCTGCCGCAAATGGGCGGGCTTGATCTGGCACCGCTGGTCGTTCTGATCGCCGTTGCCGTTCTGCGTATCCTGCTGATTAACAACGCCGCGCTGTTCTACTGATCGGGCGGCTGCTGGGGCAAAGACCCCGCCGGACGCACGGGCAGGGATTGTTCCCCGCCCGCGACTATGAGATTCTGCAAACTGCAGGTTAGATACAGTTGGGTTTTTCATGTCAGGCGCTGCCACGCTACTTCGTGATGTCTTTGGATTTGACGGGTTCCGCCCCGGCCAACAAGAGATCGTAGAGGCCGTTACCGCCGGCGAAAACACATTGGCCATCATGCCCACGGGTGGTGGTAAATCTCTTTGTTTCCAAATGCCTGCGCTTTTGCGCGACGGGGTGACGGTGGTGATATCGCCGTTGATTGCCCTGATGCGCGATCAGGTCCGCGCGCTGCAAGAGCTTGGCGTCGGGGCGGGGGCGCTGACCTCTGGCAATACGCCCGAGGAAACCGATGCCGTGTGGGAAGGGCTTGAGGCCGGAACGCTCAAGCTGCTCTATATGGCCCCCGAACGGCTCGCTGCCGGGTCGGTTACGGGCATGCTCAAACGGGTTGGCGTATCGCTGATCGCCGTGGACGAGGCGCATTGCGTCAGCCAGTGGGGTCATGATTTCCGCCCTGATTACCTGCGCATCGGCGAATTGCGTCGTACGCTTGACGTTCCGCTGGCCGCGTTCACCGCAACGGCGGACACGGAAACCCAAGCCGAGATCGTTCAGAAACTATTCGACGGTGTCCCCCCGCGCGCCTTCCTGCGCGGGTTCGACCGGCCCAATATCCATCTGGCCTTTGCGGCCAAAAACGGGCCGCGCGCGCAGATACTGAACTTTGCGTCAGGGCGTAGGGGGCAGTCGGGCATCGTCTATTGCGGAACGCGGGCCAAGACCGAAGGGCTGGCCAAAGCGTTGCGCGACGACGGACATCTGGCATTGCATTATCATGGTGGGATGGAGGCGGACGACCGCCGCACCGCCGAACGCCGTTTCCAGCAGGAAGACGGGCTGATCGTGGTGGCGACAGTGGCCTTTGGCATGGGCATCGACAAGCCGGATATCCGCTGGGTGGCCCACGCCGATTTGCCCAAATCCATTGAAGCCTACTACCAGGAAATCGGGCGGGCGGGTCGCGACGGTGCGCCGGCCGAGACGCTGACGTTGTTCGGCCCTGATGATATCCGTTTGCGCCGCAGCCAGATCGATGAAGGGCTCGCCCCGCCGGAACGGCGCGCCGCTGATCATGCACGGCTGAACGCGCTGCTGGGGCTGGCCGAAGCATTGGCGTGTCGCCGGGCGAACCTGTTGAAATACTTTGACGAAACCGATGTCACCTGTGGCAATTGCGACCTTTGCGATACGCCTGCCGATGTGTTTGACGGGACCACCGCCGTGCGCAAGGCGCTGTCGGCAATGCTGCGCACCGAGGAATGGTTTGGCGCAGGTCATCTGATCGATATCCTGCTGGGCAATGAAACCGATAAAATCCGTGAACGCGGGCACAGCGATTTACCGACCTATGGCGTGGGCAAGGAATATGACAAACGCGAATGGCAGGCGGTGTTCCGGCAAATGATGGGGCACGATCTGGTGCGCCCCGATGCCGCACGTCACGGTGCGCTGCGCATGACCGATGCCGCATTGCCAATCCTGCGCGGGGAGGCGTCGATCTCTCTGCGCCGGGACAGTATCCGCGCCGCCGCATCGCAGCGCCGTCCTGCGGTCAAGGCGATGGTCAGCGACGAGGATGCGCCGCTGCTCTCTGCGCTCAAGGCGAAGCGACGCGGGCTGGCAGAAGCCGCCAAAGTGCCCGCCTATATCATCTTTAATGACCGCACCCTGATCGAGATGGCCGAGAAACGTCCGGATACACTGGACGCCATGGCACGTATCGGCGGGGTGGGGGCCAAAAAGCTCGAGAATTTTGGCGATGCGTTTCTAGAGGTGATCAACGGGGCCGCCGCCGAGATGCACCCGACGCGGCGCAAGCTGGCGGGGCGCGCGGCAGGGTCGGTGTTCGATCAATTGCGCGAAGTGCAAACCACCTTGTCTCGCGGGGCGGATGGCGGCGAAAAACCGTTGAGCTGCTCAACCTCGCTGCTGGCAAAAGTGGCGCAGCTGCACGCGCCGAACCTTGATGCCATCGAACGCATTTTGGGCGAGAAACGCACCGAAAGGTTTGGCCCCGCATTTCTGGACGTTTTGCAGCAAGCGGGCTAGCTCTTGCTGCGACCAAAAAAGGAAAATCCATGCTGACCGTTATCTCTCCCGCCAAGAAAATGGACTGGACCCCACGCGACGTCGCTATGACGACGCCCGACCTGCAGGAAGATGCGGTCGCCTTGGTCAAGGTGGCCCGCGAGCTGAGCGTTGGTGATTTGCAATCATTGATGCACCTGAGCGAGAAACTGGCCAAGCTGAACCGCGACCGTTTCACCGCGTTCGAGGAAAATCCGTCCCCCGATGTTGTGCGCCCCGCTGCCTTTGCCTTTGCTGGTGACACCTATCAGGGGCTGGAAGCGACCAGCCTAGACCCTGATGAACTGGATTATGCCCAAGATCACCTGCGCATTCTGTCGGGGCTTTATGGTGTGCTGCGCCCCTTGGATGCCATTCAGGCCTACCGGCTTGAGATGGGCAGCCGATTGAAAACGTCGCAGGGCAAATCGCTGTACGACTATTGGGGCGCGCGCCTGTCCGAAGCGTTGAACGAACAGGCGGAACAGACCAATAGCAAGGTGTTGGTGAATTGTGCCAGTCAGGAATATTTCGGCGCGGTCGACCTTAAGGCGTTGGTGCCGACGGTTGTGACACCACAGTTCATGGAAGATAAATCGGACGGCAAAGGGCCCAAGATTGTCAGCTTTTACGCCAAGAAAGCCCGCGGCGCGATGGCGCGTTTCGTTGTGCAGAACCGGCTTACCGACGCCGAGGCGATCAAGGATTTCGATATCGGCGGGTACGCATGGCAGAAAGAGCTGTCGACGCCGGAAAAACCTGTATTTGTAAGGCCCTATCCCACCAGCTGACCCTCCAGCGGGAAAGCCGCGTTGGGGCAGTAACGGTTAAGGAGCGCCACAAGCTCCGCCTTGCGCAAGGGTTTGGTGAGGAAATGATCCAGCCCGGCGGCGAGTATCCTTTCCTTTTCGTCCTGAATGGCATGCGCTGTCAGCGCGACAATCGGGCAGCTGCTCGCCCCGTCTTCCAGCGCACGAATGGCGGCGGCGGCGTCTTTTCCATTCATCTTGGGCATAGAAATGTCCATGAACACCAGATCGGGCCGGAAGGTTTCAAACAGCGCAACTGCCTCTTGCCCGTTGGTGGCAAGTTGCAGGTCGATGTTCAGCCGTTGCAGCATCTTTCGAAGCACCAGACGATTGGTCTTATTGTCCTCGGCCGCCAAGACCCGCATCGGACGGGTACCAACAGGCACCGGCTGCATCGTTGACACTTCGGCCAGCAGCTCGGTGACACTGATCGGGTTCTTCATGATCCGGCGCACGCTCGTATCATCCATACTATCGCGGATTTTGTCGGGAGTCTGGCTGTACAGGATTACCTCGGTCGCGGGGTCGGAGACGTGCACCGCGCGGGCAAATTCGATCCCGTCCATATCGGGCAGCGTGTCGTCGACAAGCAGCAGATCAATACTGCCGTCCAGCGCGGCCAGCCCCGCTTCACCGGTGCCACAGGAAGTCACGCGCACACCGATATGTTCCAGATTGCGCTGCAAGATCGATCGGCAGATCGTTTCCCTTTCGACAATCAGGACATGGCGCAGGAATGGGGGTGGCTTAAGCGGCGGCGCGGCACTGTCCTCTTGGGCCTTCAAGGGCAGTTCGAAGCCGAAGCACGACCCAACCCCATGCTCTGACGTGACCCAAATCTCGCCCCCCATCAGTTGTACCAGACGTTGGCAGATGGCGAGCCCCAGTCCCGTCCCCTCTGCATTGGGGCTGGGGTCACTGCTGGCTTGGGTAAATTCCCCCATGATATGTTCAATCATGTCCGGCGCGATGCCGATGCCCGTATCCTCGATAGAGATTTTGATCAGCACGTTGCCAGAGCCCGCGTCGGGCAGCCCCGTGGCGCGGATCAGGATATGTCCATTTTGCGTAAACTTGACAGCATTTCCCACCAGATTGGTAAGCACTTGCCTGATGCGCCCTGCATCCCCGACCAGTTTGCGCGGCAGAAACAGGTCGTAATCCAGCGCGAGGTCCAGCCCCTTTTGCACCGCAAGGGGCTGTAAAAGCAGCAGTACTTCTTGGAAAACACGTTCCAGATCAAACGGGGCGGGGTGGATGCTCAGCCGGTTTGCCTCGATGCGCGAGAAATCCAGCACGTCGTTGATGATGACCAGCAACGCTTCGCCAGAGGTCTTTATGGTGTCAACATATAGGCGTTGGTCTTGGGTCAGCGCGGTATCGCCAAGCACCTCCGTCATGCCTACGATCCCGTTCATAGGTGTGCGGATTTCGTGGCTCATCTTGGCAAGGAAAAGCGATTTCGCGCTGTTGGCTGCCTCGGCCGTGGCGCGGGCATCGACGAGCTTGCGTTGATATTCCACGGTTTCGGTAATGTCGCGG
Organism: Sulfitobacter sp. UBA1132; assembly: GCF_002311545.1. Lineage (NCBI taxonomy): Bacteria > Pseudomonadati > Pseudomonadota > Alphaproteobacteria > Rhodobacterales > Roseobacteraceae > Sulfitobacter > Sulfitobacter sp. UBA1132. Next base: position 222,047 of record NZ_DCAN01000004.1, read on the forward strand.
GCGAGTGATACGATATCACCGCCTTTTCCCCTTTGATCGACAATCTTGATATATGCGCCATTCCAAAGCTTTATGATGATGGGTGCCGGAGCCTTTTGCTGCGATCGCAGAAGCATCTTGGCGCGCCATTCCTCTGGCGTGCGGCGCCCGATGTTAACGATCCCTTCATCGGTGAGCACGCGAAGGATGGTAGAGTAGCTGACACCCGGACGGATGGCATCAATACCGTCGAACACGGCCAGATAAGACCGATTGGCCATGATCATTTCATTGTCTTTGTTGAAAAAGGCAAAGCCGTCGTGGATGGTTTCGACCGAATGCCACAGCCGGCGTTGGGTCAGTTCGATCTGTTCCCGCGCGGCACATAGATCGGACATCACCCGTTTGTTTTCGCCGCGGATGTTTTCAACCTCCGCCCGTGTTTCAGAAATCTCGACAGAGACAGTTTGCGCGTGGTCATCCAGCTTGCGGTAAGCGGCACAAAGCTCTGCCTGGGTTTGTTCAAGCAGCGCTTCCACCTCTGCGCGGCGGCGTTGTTCATGGGCAAGCTGGTCAGCTGGTTTCATCCAAAGCTCCGAATCCCTCCTATCGGGGGGATCATGGGGGGCTTGGGGTGAACAACTGCTTAAGCGTTGCGTGATTTATCGGGCGGTGGCGTTGTTTTTAAGGTTAACGCCGCCCTTCGCGCAGCCATGCTGCAAGGATCAGGGCGCTGCCCAGCAACAGGACGAGCCACGCGGGCAGGATCGGCATCTGCCGCACGTCACGTGTTTCATAGGCGTTGCGAGGGGTTAGCCCGATCCATCCACGTCCGGCTGCGGGGCGCCCGACACGTATGTCGCGGAGGCGAGGCAGGCCGTCTTCGATCCGCGCGACACCACCGCGCAGGGGCGCAAGTACGGGGGCGAGGGTTTCGTCGCTTGCAATCGTTTCCACAAACTCCCGCGGGGCGGCGGGGCCCAAACCGATCACCGCGCTTTGGTCGCCATTTTCCAGCCGGTAGAGGCCAATCTCGGGGCCTTCGTAAACCCCCTCGAAGACACCCGGCATGGCTGGCGAAAGCGTGATCTCTGCCGTGCTGCCATCGGGGTTGGTCAGGGTGACAGGGGGGATGTCGTCCCCCAGCGTGCGACGGGTGATGCGCATGGTCTGGCCTTCGGCTGTGGCGGTCAGGGCCTCTTCCTCAAGCTCGGGTTCTTTCATCATCCAGTGGGCCAGCCGTCGCAACAGCTCTAGTTGCGGGCCGCCACCTTCATAGCCACGGTTCCACAGCCACGCATGATCAGACGCCATGAGCGCAACGCGCCCTTCTTCCACACGGTTCAGGATCAGCAGCGGTCGGTCATCTTCGCCGGTCATCACCACATGGCCCAAGGGATCGGCCACGTCGATCTGCCGCAGCCAGCGTCCCCATGTTTCCTGTTCGGGCAAGCCGCTGGTTACCGGATGACGGTGCCCCAGATCGGACACCAGCGGGCGGTAGGGCTGTTCGATCACCCGCGCGGTCGGCGTGGCGGGCAAGACCTCTCCGAGGGGGGAACGGTAGATGCTGTCGGCGCTCGCGAAATCCGCCCCGGCAGCGACCAGCACAGCACCCCCGCCGCGCACATAATTCGCGACGTTTTCAAGATAGAGCGAGGGCAGGATGCCGCGGCGTTTGTAGCGGTCAAAGATGATCAGATCGAAATCCTCGATCTTTTCCATGAACAGCTCGCGGGTGGGAAAGGCGATCAGCGAAAGTTCGTCCACCGGCACGCCATCCTGTTTTTCCGGCGGGCGCAGGATCGTGAAATGCACCAGATCGACAGAGCTGTCTGATTTCAGCAAATTCCGCCACGTCCGTCCACCCTGATGCGGCTCCCCGCTGACGAGAAGCACCCGCAGGCGGTCGCGCACCCCGTTGATCTGGATCAGCGCGGCATTGTTGCGGTCGGTCAGCTCTCCTTCGGCCTCGGGCAGCGAGAACCGGATCACATTGCGCCCGCCGTGGGGCAGGGTGACGGGAAGTTCCAGATCTTGCCCCACGGGGACGCGGAAGGTCTGCGGCGGCTCCCCATCGACCGAAATTTCAAGCGGGGCCAGCGCGTCTTTTTGCGGGGCGGCCCCGAGGTCGTCGATGCGCAGGGTCAGGGTCACGGGTTCGCCGATGATGGCAAAGGCAGGGGCGTTGCGGACGGACAGGCGGCGATCCCAATCGCTTTGCTTTCCGGTCATCAACAGATGCATCGGTGCGGGCAGATCGACTGGCAGGTCGGCGTCGTGAATGCGTCCGTCACTAAGCGCAAGGATGCCTGCGATACGGGCGCGCGGCTCTTCGGCAAGCACCTCTGACAGGGCGGTCATCAGCTGCGTGCCGCTATCGCCTTCTCCATCGGGCACGGTCACGCGGCGCAGTTCCGTGTTCTCGCGCGCGGTGATCTGTGCTGCCAGCGTCTCTGCGGCGGCGGTGGTTTGTGCGGGCCGGTCTGCGAGGGATTGGCTGGCGCTTTCGTCTTCCAGCATCACGACAATATCGGTCAGCGGCGCGCGGTCTTCCCGCTGCACGGAGGGGCCAGAAAGCGCCGCCAGAACGACGAGCATCGCCGCCCCCCGCAGCGCCCAGCCTTGCAACCCGCGCAGCACCGCCAAGACAACGGCCACCAGCGCCAGTGCGGCAACGCCCCATAACATCGGCAGCGGAATCAGCGGGTCGAAGATGATGGTTGATGTCATTGGCCCAACCTGTCCAGCAGCGCAGGCACATGCACCTGATCGGATTTATAGTTGCCGGTCAGCACATGCATGACCAGATTGACGCCAAAGCGGTAGGCCAGCTCGCGCTGACGTTCCCCAGCGAAACCGCGCCCGATGGGCACCATCGGCGCGCCGTTCGAGGACACGGCCCAGGCCGCAGCCCAGTCATTACCACCGATGACAACCGGGCTCACCCCGTCATTCAGATTGCGGAACGGCATCCCCTCTACCTGTTCTGCATCGGGGGGCGATGCCTCTACCCACAGATCGCGCCCGCTGTGCCGTCCGGGAAAGTCCTGCAGCAGATAGAACGTGCGGGTCAGCACGTGATCCGCAGGCAAGGGTTCAAGCGGGGGGATGTCCAGCGGCGCGGCGAGGTCTTGTAGCTTGCGCCCATTGGGGCTGGCGGCCCCGAAGCCCGCGATATTCGCATCACGTGTGTCGAACAGGATCATCCCGCCGGAGCGCAGATAGTCGTTCAGCTTGCGATAGGCCGCATCCGATGGGCGGGGCTGATCGGGGGTGATGGGCCAGTATAGCATTGGGAAGAAGGCAAGTTCGTCCCGCTCCAGATCCACACCGATGGGGTTGGCAGGTTCGACCGAGGTGCGGAAATAAAGCGTATCCGACAACCCGCGCAATCCGGCATCCGACATCTCGTCGACCGACGCGTTGCCGGTGATCACATAGGCCAGCGTCATCTCCGCCGTGGCGTTCAGGGCAAAGCTGTCGTCCGCCTGGGCGTCGGCCTGCGTCGGTGCATAGATCAGCGCCGCAAGAATCAGCCCTGCGGCATTGCTGTGCTTGAGCAGCCGCCCCGACAAGGAAAGCGACGCGATGACATCAGCGAGCAGCAGCAGGATCGACAGGGACAACAGCCAACCGGCAAGCGGCTGTTCATCGGCCACATCAAGCCCACGTACTGGCACATCCGCTGGCCATGCCGCGGGGGTCAGGGTGGTATCTGCAACCACCACATTGCGCGCAATGCGCCGATCGCCAGAGGCATAGACCCCCGGTTGCAGGTCTGGGCCCGCAGCCGCGGCCATCAGATCAGCCCCGTCCACACCGGGCAGCGTACCCGCGTCAGACAGTGTGCCAAACCCGTCCATCACGCGCAGGGGCGTCCACGTCGTGCCCTGCAGGTCCGAAGCCTCGATACCGGCGGAAGATGAAGAAATCGCTAACCGTTCCATCATCTGAACAAACAGCCCCGACAGCGGCAGCGTCGACCACTCGGCCGTGGCTGTCACGTGAAACAATACGATCTGCCCCTGTCCTACCTGCTTGCGGGTGACCAGCGGGGTGCCATCGCTCAGCGATGCTATCACACGCTCTGCCAGTGTCGGGTCGGGCTGCGCGACGACCTGGGCCGAGACGGTCACATCCTGCGGTATCTCCAACCCGTAGAAAGGAGAGGACTCGCGGAAGCTGTCCAGCGTTTTCGGGGCACCCCAGCTCATTGCGCCGCCGACACTGCGACCACCGGCCCGCAGGCGCACAGGCATCAGCGGGTCTTCGGTATCTCGGCTGATGTCGCTGGCGGCGATGCGTGGACCGGCGAAACGCACCAACATGCCACCGGCTTCGATCCAGTCGATCAAGGGGGCCTGCTCTGCCTCCGACAGGGTCGCGATATCGGCCAGCACGATCACATCTGGGTTTGCGGGCAGCACATCGCCAATCCCCCCCTCAATCAGATCGGCGGCGGGGGCCAATGCCTGTTCGATGTAGTGCAGGGGGGACAGCAGCTCCAGCCCTTCGCGGTTTTCCCGCCCGGCGATCAGCCCAACCTCGCGCCGCCGCAGCGCATCATCCACCAGCGTCGTCGCCCCGGCGGAGCGATGCCCCGCGATGTCGAAACGCGTGATCCGCGCGCGCAGCTCTGCGGGCAGGGACAGGGCCGCGCTGGCCTGCGTTGATCCTGCGTCAAATGTGGCCGGAACGCTGGCGAGGACGCGGATATTGCCCGCGGGATCACGGCCCTGCGCCGTGATGGTCACCGACCGCTCAGCGCCAGCGAGGGCGCGCTTGGCTGTCAGGGTAATCGCCCCGTCCTCATAGGTCGCGGGGGCCAGTGCCAGTACGTCTGCGCCAGTCTGATAGACCTCGACGCTGCCCTTGCCCTGAAGCGCATCAAGCATCGCGTCGCGCCCCGCATAGGCAAGCCCGTCGCTGAACCACAGGGTATCGAAACCGCCAAGCTTGTCCGCGATCTCTATCGCGCGGTCAATGTCGGCGGGGGCGGGCTGCCAGGGGGCGGGATCAAACCCGGCCAGACGGCTGCGCCATGCCTCAGCGGATTGAAAGGCGGGTGCTTCTGGTCGGGTGAGGGTCAGAAAACCGACAGTGCGACCAGCGCGTGCCGCACGGGTCAACTGCGCCTCTAGCGCTTCGGTTTGCTGCGGCCAACGCGTGGCTCCCGCCCAAGACCCGTCGAGCACGATCAGCAGCGGGCCGGTGCCTTGGGTCTGTTCCTCTTGCGGGTTCAGGATCGGTCCGGCCAGCCCGATGATCAACGTGGCCACCGCCAGCATGCGCAGCAGCAGCAACCACCACGGCGTGCGATCCGACACGCTTTCATCATCGCTCAGCCCAAGCAGCAGCGCCACACCGGGAAAGCGGCGTCGGATCGGTGCAGGCGGCACCGCGCGCAGGATCAGCCACAGGATCGGCAGCGCCAGAAGCGCCAGCAGCATCCACGGCGCGGTAAAGCCGATGCCCCCCAGAACGGTCATGCTGCCCCCCCGCTGCGCGTATCCAGCGCCGCATAGAGCCACAAAAGCGCCGATTGTGCGGTGCTGTCGGTGTGGTGCAGCCCGTACTGCCAGCCAGTCAGGGCACAAAGCTGCCGCAGCTCTGCCTTGCGCGCGGCGAGCCGTTCCAGATAGCGGTCTTTCAGGTCGTTCGCTTTCAAGGTCTCGTGGCGCAGGGTGCCGCCAACGCTTTCAAAGATGGTGCGGCCGGTGAAGGGGAAGGCCTCCTCCGAGGGGTCCAGCACATGATATAACACGCCACGCACCCCGCGGTCCGCCGCTTTGGTCAGCGCGGTGGTCACCCCCGCAAGATCCCCCATGAAGTCAGAGATGAACACAGCCCGTGCATGGGGGATCATGGCGCGATGTTCCGGCGGGGCGTAGTCGGCGGCGTCGTCCTGACACAGGGCTTCGGCAAGGCGCAGGATCTGCGGCCTGCCTGATCGCGGGGGCAGGGCGCTGCCGGTCAGCCCGACCCGCTCGCCGCCCCGTTGCAGCAGGATCGCCAGCGCCAACCCGATCAGCCGCGCGCGGTCGCCCTTCTGTTCCAACGCAGCCGTCGAGGCAAAGCGCATGGACGCCCCCTGATCGACCCAAAGCATGACCGACTGCGCGATCTGCCATTCGCGTTCGCGCACGAACTCATGGTCCCCCATGGCCGAACGCCGGTGGTCGATGCTGCGACGGCTATCCCCGGCCTGTGCCGGACGGTATTGCCAGAAATCATCCCCCACCCCTGCGCGTCGACGCCCATGGGCCCCCAGCAGGACTGCACCGGCCAGATGCTCTGCACGGGCCAGCAGCGCGGGCAAACGGGCGGCTTGCTCCTCTGATCGGATGCGAAGGGTGTCGGGGCTGTTCACGCCGCGGCCTTTTTCCCGATCAGGCTGGCAGCGGTTGTGTCAATCAGCGCAGATAGGCTGTCGCCTCGGGCGCGCGCCGCGAAGTTCAGCGCCATACGGTGCAGCAACACAGGACGGGCCATATCGATGACATCCTCCGCCGACGGTGCCAGACGCCCCTGCAACAAAGCGCGCGCCCGCACCGTCAGCATCAACGCTTGCGCGGCGCGTGGGCCGGGGCCCCACGCCACGGTATCGCGCACTTGCGGGCTGGCATCAGGCCCGTCAGGGCGGAAGGCGCGGACCAGATCAAGGATCAGCTCGACCACCGATTCACCCACCGGCATCTGCCGCAGCAGCGTTTGCGCGGCGAGTAGCTCTGCCGTGGTAAAGACGGGCGCGGCCTGCGCATCGGTATCCCCTGTGGTGGCCAGCAGAATATCCCGCTCTGTCTCCCGGTCGGGGTAGGCCACGTCGATCTGCACCAAAAAGCGGTCAAGCTGGGCCTCGGGCAGCGGGTAGGTGCCTTCTTGTTCAATAGGGTTCTGGGTGGCGAGCACGTGAAACGGATGCCCCAAGGCGCGGTCCTGTCCGGCGACGGTCACGGTCTTTTCCTGCATTGCCTGTAGCAAAGCCGACTGGGTGCGCGGCGAGGCGCGGTTGATCTCGTCCGCCATCAGCAACTGACAAAAGATCGGTCCCTCGACAAAGCGGAACGCGCGGGTGCCATCGGCGGCGGTGTCCAGCACCTCTGACCCCAGAATATCGGCAGGCATCAAATCGGGCGTGAACTGGACCCGATTGCCATCCAGCCCCATCACCGTGCTCAGCGTTTCGACCAGCCGCGTCTTGCCCAGACCCGGTAAACCGATCAGCAGTCCGTGGCCACCGCAGAGCAGCGCCGTCAGCGTCAGATCAACGACCCGTTGCTGCCCGATGAAACGCCGGTTGATCGAGGCCTTCGCCTCGGCCAGCTTTTCGCCAAGCGTCTCGATTTCTGCTACCATATCGCGGGCTTGGGTCATGACTTTTGCGTCCTCGGGGTTATATCAGTTAGATGTAAGTGTATCGTGTGAACAGGAAATGGCAAAAGCAATGAGTGGACAAAAAACCGTGACCCCGACAGCAGAAAGCCTTGCCGCCTCTGTTTCCGCCGCCAAAACACGCGGATTGCCGCCGGTTGAAAAGTGGAACCCCCCGTTTTGCGGCGATCTGGACATGGAGATCAGACGCGACGGCACGTGGTTCTACCAAGGCACCCCCATCGGACGCATCGGGCTGGTAAAGCTGTTCGCATCGATTCTGATCCGCGAAGAAGATGATTACTTCCTTGTGACGCCGGTTGAAAAAGTCGGCATCAAGGTCGAGGACGCCCCCTTTGTCGCCATCGATTTCGAGGCCGAAGGCAGTGGCACCGACCAGACGCTGACCTTCCAGACAAACCTGGAAGACATCGCCGTCGCAGGCCCCGAACTGCCGATCCGAGTTGAGCGCGACCCCGAAGATGGTGAACCCGCGCCCTACGTCCGTATCCGCCGCAACCTGGAGGCGCTGATCGACCGCAAAAGCTTTTACCGGCTGGTCGAGCTTGGCGTGCATCACGAAGGCTGGTTCGGCGTATGGTCGGACGGCAGCTTCTTTGGTATTATCCCCTCGGACGAACTGCCCGATTGATCCTGCCTGCCACAGCGCGACGATAGCGGCCCGAACCGGATGATCCTTCATGAAGCCAGCCGCGAACCTTACTCTGCTGTGGCCCGAGCTGCCCTATCTTGACCGTTTTGCCGCCGCCGCAAAGGCAGGATTTACCGCGGTAGAGGTGCTTTTTCCCTATGATCTGGCCGCCAAAGAGACGCCGCGCGCCTGTGTCGCCAACGGCTTGCAGCTGATCCTGATCAACGCCCCGCCGCCCAATTACACCGGCGGCGCACAGGGCTTTGCCGCGGTGCCCGAACTGGCGGCGCGTTTCCGCGTCGATATCCAGCGGTCGTTTCGATATGCCACCGCGCTCAAGGTCCGCTATCTGCATGTCATGGCGGGCAACGGGCAAGGCGCGCTGGCGCGGCAGACCTTCATCGACAATCTGATCTGGGCGGCTGATATCGCGCCCAAGGGGCTTACCCTGACGGTCGAACCGCTGAACCCCGTCGCGATGCCGGGGTATTTCATGAACGACTACGCGCTTGCCGCCGATGTGCTGCGTGCTGTGAACCGGCCGAACGTCCGGCTGCAGTATGACAGCTACCACGCGCAGATGATCCACGGCGACGCGGTGGCGGTGTTCGAACAATACAAAGACCTGATCGTACATGTGCAGCTTGGCGACGCGCCTGATCGCAGCGCGCCGGGTACAGGGACGGTTGATTTCCCCGCGCTCTTCGCCGCGATGCGCCGCGCGGGGTATCGCGGCTGGGTCAGTGGCGAATATATCCCCGGCCCACGGACCGAGGACAGCCTCGGCTGGATGACACTCAGCTAGCCACAGGGGCGTCAGTGGCGCTTAATGCGCCTCCGCCCAACTCGCCCCGACGCCCGCATCCACGTCAAGCTTCACATCCAGTTTGACCACCGGATCGGCTGCATTTTCCATCACCTGGCGCGCGGCGGCGATCAGTTCGTCTTCGGTGCCTTTTTCCACCTCGAACAGCAACTCATCGTGGACCTGCAACAACATGGTGGCGGGCAGATCCTTGATCGCGTCGGGCATGCGGATCATCGCACGGCGGATCACATCGGCGGCAGTGCCCTGAATAGGCGCGTTGATGGCCGCCCGTTGGGCAAAACCGGCGCGGGGGCCCTTGGCGCTGATCTCGGGCGTGTGGATCTTGCGCCCGAACAGCGTCTGCACAAAGCCATGCTCTTTGGCGAAAGCCTTGGTGTCATTCATATAGGTACGGATGCCGGGGAAACGTTCGAAATATCGGTCGATGAACCCCTGTGCTTCGGCGCGCGGAATACGCAGGTTGCGCGCCAGACCGAACCCCGAGATGCCGTAAATTACGCCAAAGTTGATCGCCTTGGCCTGACGACGCACGTCCGACGTCATCTCGTCCAGTGGCACGCCGAACATTTCCGAAGCGGTCAGCGCGTGAATGTCGATGCCGTCCTGAAACGCCTGCTTAAGCTCGGGGATATTGGCGATATGCGCCAGAATCCGCAGCTCGATCTGGGAATAGTCAAGCGCGACCAGCGCCTTGCCCGGCTCTGCGACAAAGGCCTCGCGGATGCGCCGCCCTTCTTCGGACCGGATCGGGATGTTTTGCAGGTTCGGATCGGTCGAGGCCAGCCGCCCGGTCGACGCCCCCGCGATGGAGTAGGAGGTATGCACCCGGCCCGTGTCGGGGTTGATGTGGTCCTGCAGCGCGTCGGTATAGGTCGATTTCAGCTTGGACAGCTGCCGCCAGTCCAGCACCCGCGCGGGCAGGTCATGTTCTGTCGCGAGGTCCTCAAGCACATCGGCACCGGTGGCATAGGCCCCCGTCTTGCCTTTCTTGCCGCCTTCCAGCCCCATCTCGTCGAACAGGATTTCCCCCAACTGCTTGGGCGAGCCGACGTTGAATTTACGCCCGGCGAGTTCATAGATCTCGTCCTCAAGCCCCGCCATCTTCTGGGCAAAGGCGTTCGACATCCGGCTCAGCGTATCGCGGTCCACCTTCACGCCAGAGCGTTCCATTGCCGCCAAAACAGGCACAAGCGGGCGTTCAAGCGTTTCATAAACCTTCGTCACCCCGACGCGGTGGAGTTGGGGTTTGAACAATTGCCACAGACGCAGAGTGATATCCGCATCCTCGGCGGCATATTTCACCGCATCGGCGAGCGGCACCTTATCAAAGGTGATGGCCGATTTGCCTGTCCCCAGCAGCGGCTTGATCGGGATCGGTGTATGCGACAGATAGCGTTCAGACAGCGTGTCCATGCCGTGGCCGTGCAGCCCGGCGTGCATCGCGTAGGACAGCAGCATCGTGTCGTCGATGGGCGCGACGTTGATCCCCAGCTGAGCGAAAATCTTGCTGTCGTATTTCATGTTCTGCCCGATCTTGAGGATTGAGGGATCCTCCAGCATCGGGGTCAGCAGGCGCAGCGCCTCTTCGGTAGGGATCTGCCCTTCGGCCAGATCATCACTCCCGAACAGATCATCGCTGCCGCGCGCCTTGTGGATGAGCGGGATGTAACAGGCCTTGCCCGGTTCGACACAAAGCGAAACGCCGACAAGCTGCGCGACCATATCGTCCAGCCCGGTGGTCTCTGTATCGACGGCGACATAGCCGAATTCGTAGATACGGTCGATCCAGGCCTGCAGCGCGGCTGTGTCACTGACGTGTTCATACAGCTCTGCGTCAAACGGCACATCCGCCGCGGCCGGGGCATCGGCGGCGACCGGTGCCTCGGCGATGGTGGGGGCCTCTTTCCCCAGCACCTCGGCCACACGTTTTGACAGGGTGCGAAACTCCATCTCTGCCAGAAAGTCCAGCAGTTGATCTGCATCAGGGTCGCGCACCTCAAGATCGTCAAGGGTGAAGTCCAGCGGCGTGTTCTCGTCCAGCTTGACCAGATCGCGGGACAACCGAATTTGATCAGCATGGTCGATCAGGGTCTGGCGCCGCTTGGGCTGCTTGATCTCGCCCGCGCGCTCCAGCAGCGCATCGAGATCACCATATTCGTTGATCAGCAAAGCGGCCGTCTTGATCCCGATCCCGGGTGCCCCGGGGACGTTATCGACAGAGTCGCCCGCCAGCGCCTGCACATCCACCACACGGTCGGGATAGACGCCGAATTTCTCGAACACACCGTCGCGGTCGATGCTCTTGTTTTTCATCGCATCCAGCATTTCAACACCGCCGCCGACCAGCTGCATCAGATCCTTGTCCGAACTGATGATGGTGCAGCGCCCGCCCGCGGCCCGTGCCTGCACGGCGAGCGTGGCAATGATGTCGTCCGCCTCGAAACCTTCCTTTTCCTTGCAAGCGATGTTGAACGCTTCGGTGGCGGTACGGGTCAGCGGGATCTGCGGGCGCAGGTCTTCGGGCATGGCCTCGCGGTTGGCCTTGTATTTGTCATACATGTCATTGCGGAAGGTATGGCTGCCCTTGTCAAAGATCACGGCGACATGGGTCGGTGCATCCGGCCCTGTGTTGCCTTCGACATAGCGGTGCAACATGTTGCAAAAACCCGCCACCGCCCCAATCGGCAGCCCGTCCGACTTGCGCGTCAGCGGTGGCAGCGCGTGATAGGCGCGGAAAATAAACGCCGACCCGTCGATCAGATGCAGATGGTGACCTTTGCCAAATGTGCCGGACATGTCGGTGCTCCTCTTTCAGACAAGCTTTCTTGTGCCACGAAGCCGGCAAACTCTCCAGCGGCCAATTGCCCGCGACCGGCTTCATTTTGCCAAATAAACTCCCCGCGGAGCGTCCCTGCCTAGCGGGGCTCGCTTTGGTAAAGGTGCCAGGAGAGGCTCACCGACAAGGGGAGCGGCGTCCAGCGCCCAAACCGCAGCCCTGCCGCACGAAGTTGGTCGCCAATCCAGACGTTGCAGGTGCGCAGGATGCTAAAGCGTCCTTTGGCGGCAAAGAATCCATCGGTGGCGGTATACCCATCCACATCCACACGTTGGGGCAGCCCGTCAGGGCCGGGGTCAAGCGCCGACCAGACATTTGCGACCAGCCTGCGGTACGCGCCTTCGGTCATCGTCACGGTCCGGCGTTCGGCGGTCGGGGCGATGGGGCCAATGACATCAATCCGCAGCACCGCGTCATCGCCGATAATCCCGCGCCAGACATTGCCGGGCTTCAATTCGCGATAGGTGGGGGTTTCCGTATAAAACTTGCGCGCCCCCCATCCGATGACAAGCCACCGCGCATCGGGGTGCGATAGCGGCAGACCCCGCGTCTCGAGCGCGGCAAACCGCGGGCCCGAGATATCATCAATCGGGATCAGCAGATCATAGTGGATGGGTCCGTGGACCAGCAGCACCTCGCGCGTTGGCACCGCGCGCGGTTCATCAGAGGCAGGAGCGGCCCAAATGGCACCGATCACTGCGGCAAGCACAAAGCACGCTGGCAAAAGCGCAAGCGCGCCCAGCCATCGCAACGCTTTGGTCAGACCTTGCCCTCAAACTCGGCGTGGATGAACTTGCAGTCGCAGTACCCGCATTCGACCCAGCCCTTGTCTTGCGGGATTTGCAGCCAGACGCGCGGGTGCCCCAAGGCGCCTTCGCTGCCGTCACAGGCGACGCGCCAGGTGTTCACAATGCGGGTTTCCGGTGCTTGGGATGTCATGCTGTCGTCCTTGGCTTTGATGCGCCCATCTTATGACCAAACCGCGCAGGCAGGGCAAGGGTGCGCCGTGTGATTTGGCCGCCCGCTGCTTACAAGTTTGTAAACTGCGATGAATTAGGTTCACCATCGGCCACAGAGCCGCTAAAAGACGGAAAACCACTGTAAACCTGCGGAGCGGTCTCAGGATGAACACCCCAAAACCTGTCGTATTGTGCATTCTGGATGGGTGGGGCCTGCGCGATGACCCTCAAGGCAACGCGCCCCTTCTGGCAAAGACCCCGCATATCGACCGGATCATGCAAAGCTGCCCTTCGGCGACGCTGACCACCTTCGGGCCTGATGTGGGTCTGCCACAGGGGCAGATGGGCAATTCCGAGGTGGGGCATACCAATATCGGGGCTGGTCGTGTCGTCGCGATGGATCTGGGACAGATCGATCTTGCGATCGAGGAAGGCGCGTTTGCCACCCATCAACCGTTGCTCGACTTTGCCGAGACGCTGAAACAGACCGGCGGCACGGCGCATGTGATGGGGCTTGTCTCTGATGGCGGGGTGCATGGGCACCTGACGCATATGATTGCCGCGGTACGTGCGCTGCGGGCGCAGGGTATTCCGGTGGTGATCCATGCGCTGACCGACGGGCGCGATGTCGCGCCGCGCTCGGCCTTGGGCTATTTCGAGACGCTGCAAGCCGCCTTATCCGACGGGGCGACCATCGCGACGGTCTCGGGGCGTTATTACGCGATGGACCGTGACAACCGCTGGGACCGCGTTGCCAAAGCCTATGAGGCGATCGTGCAGGGCAAAGGCAGTGCCGCCCCAACCGCCCGCGATGCGGTGAATGATGCCTATGGTCTGGACGAAAACGATGAATTTATCACGCCCACGGTGCTGGAGGGCTACACCGGCGTGCAGGACGGGGATGGGATCTTCTGCCTGAATTTCCGCGCTGATCGCGCGCGCGAAATCATGTCGGCGCTTGCGGATCCGGAGTTTGACGCCTTCGACACAGGTGCGCGGCCTACGTGGTCTGCGGTGATGGGCATGGCGGAATACTCCGACGCGCATGGGGCGTTCATGACCACCATGTACCCCAAGCCCGAGATCGTGAACACGCTTGGCGCATGGGTCGCACAGCACGGCCTGCGGCAGTTCCGCTTGGCCGAGACAGAGAAATACCCGCATGTGACGTTCTTTCTGAACGGGGGCGAGGAAACACCCACAACGGGCGAGGACCGCTATATGCCCAAGTCGCCGAATGTGGCGACCTATGATTTGCAGCCAGAGATGTCTTGCGCGGAAGTCACCGACCGCTTCGTGCAAGCGATCAAGGACCGCTACGACCTGATTGTGGTGAATTATGCGAACCCCGATATGGTGGGGCACACCGGTGATCTTGATGCCGCCATCGCGGCCTGCGAGGCGGTGGATACCGGCCTTGGGCGCGTGCTTGAGGCGCTTGAGGACGTCGGCGGCGCGATGATCGTCACTGCGGACCACGGCAATTGCGAAACGATGATTGACCCCGAAACCGGCGGGGCGCATACGGCGCATACGCTCAATCCCGTGCCCGTGGCGGTTGTCGGCGGGCCCGATGGGGCCAGTCTGCGCAGCGGTCGTCTGGCCGATCTGGCGCCGACAGTGTTGCAGTTGATGGGGCTGGATCAACCGGCCGAGATGACGGGAAAGTCGCTGCTCGAATGATCCGCCTTTGCGCCCTTGCCCTGATGTTCTGGCCCGTCGGCGTGTTTGCGCAAACCGAGGCGGCAGAACAGGCGCGTCGCGCGATGGCCGACCTTGAAGCGGCCTCTGCCCAGTTGGACGCCGCAGATGGGGCGCGGGACCGCGTGCAGGCGCTGACCCAGACGATTCAGGCGTTTGAAACCGGCCTTGGGGCCATGCGCGAGGGGCTGCGTCAGGCGGCCATCAACGAGGCGCAGCTGAGCAAGAAGCTACAGGCCCGCGATGGCGAGGTCGCGCAGTTGCTGGGCGTGTTGCAAAGCATCGGCGGTAACCCGTCGCCCACCTTGTTCCTGCATCCTGAAGGGCCCGTTGGCACCGCACGCGCGGGTATGTTGCTGGCAGAGCTGACACCGGCCCTGAACACCCGCGCCGATGTCCTGCGGCAGGATCTTGAAGACGTGCAGACCCTGCGGGCGCTTCAGACCGATGCGGCACAGCGCTTGCAGGACGGGCTGACGGAAATCCAGCGCGCTCGGACAGAGCTTAATCAGGCGATGGCCAACCGGACCGATCTGCCCAAACGCTTCAACGAAGACCCGGTGCGCACCGCGATCCTGATCTCGACCTCCGAGACGCTATCGGGGTTCGCCAGCGGCCTGTCCGAGATGACCTCGGACCCGATTGCGGATGCGCCCGCCGATTTCGAAGGGCAGAAGGGCGACCTGACCTTGCCGGTACAGGGCGTGATCCTGCGCCGTGCCAATGAAACCGATGCGGCGGGGGTGACGCGCCCCGGGATTATCCTCGCGACCCGCCCGCGTGCCATCGTGACATCGCCCACGGCGGCGACAATCCGCTACACCGGCCCGCTGCTGGACCTGGGAAACGTGGTCATTCTTGAACCTCGGGCCGGGGCGTTGTTTGTATTGGCAGGGCTGGATGTGGTTTATGGCGAGGCAGGGCAGGTGATCGGGGCAGAGACGCCGATTGGCCTTATGGGCGGCCCGGCCGGCGTAAATCAACAGGCGCTGTCACCAAATGGTGATGGGGCTGGCGTGGAGCGTTCAGAAACGCTCTATATAGAAGTAAGAGAGAACAATGTTCCGCAGGACCCGTCAGACTGGTTCCGAACTGATAAGGATGGATAAACGATGAAGAAGTTCGTGATGGCTGCCGTGGGCGGTACGCTGGCAGGGGTAATTGCCACGACGCAGATTGCGGGCCCCTTGCTGGCACAGGAAACTGAAAAGAACAGCAACGTTTATGAACAGCTTGACCTGTTCGGCGACATCTTTGAACGCATCCGTGCGCAATACGTCGAAGAGGTCGACACCGAAGAGCTGGTAGAGGCCGCGATCAACGGTATGCTTACCTCGCTTGATCCACACTCCAGCTACCTGTCGCCGAAAGACGCGCTGAAGATGCGCGACCAGACCCGTGGTGAATTCGGCGGTCTCGGCATCGAGGTGACGCAGGAAGAGGGTTTCGTCAAAGTCGTTTCCCCTATTGATGGTACGCCTGCCTCTGAAGCGGGTATCGAAGCGGGCGATTTCATCACCCATGTGGACGGCGAAAGCCTGCTGGGGCTGACGCTGGATGACGCGGTCGAGCTGATGCGCGGGCCGGTGGGATCAGAGATCGAGATCACCGTGGTGCGAGAAGGCGAGACCGAACCCTTCGACGTGTCGCTGGTGCGCGATACCATCCAGCTGACCGCGGTGCGCGCCCGTACCGAAGGCGACGCGGTTGTGCTGCGGGTCACCACCTTTAACGAACAGACCTACCCCAAGCTGAAAGAGGGTCTGGAAGAGCAGGTCGAGGCCGCCGGCGGCATCGAGAATGTCAGCGGCTTTGTCGTGGATCTGCGCAACAACCCCGGTGGTCTGCTGAATCAGGCCATCGCCGTGTCGGATGCTTTCCTTGAAGAGGGCGAGATCGTCAGCACCCGTGGCCGTGATGCCGCGGATGGCGACCGCACCAACGCCACCCCGGGCGATCTGGCCGAAGGCAAGCCGATTGTGGTGCTGATCAACGGTGGCTCTGCGTCGGCTTCCGAGATCGTCGCCGGTGCTCTGCAAGACCACCGTCGCGCGATTGTCGTCGGGACCAAAAGCTTTGGCAAAGGGTCGGTGCAAACGATCATGCCGCTGCGCGGTGAAGGGGCGATGCGCCTGACCACAGCGCGATACTACACGCCGTCGGGCCGCTCCATTCAGGCACTTGGCGTGTCCCCCGACATCATCGTCGCCCAGCCACCGGCACAGCCTGCAGACACCGAGGAAGAGAATGCAACAGCACGCCCCCTGCGGTCCGAAGCAGACCTGCGCGGCAGCCTGAACAACGACAGCCTGACCGACGATCAGGTCGATCAGATCATGGAAGACCGCGCCAAGGCCGAAAAAGCCGCGTCCTTGCGCGAAGAGGATTACCAGCTGGCCTATGCCATCGACATCCTCAAAGGTCTGTCCGCATTGGGCCCGAAGAAGTAAGCGCGACGATCACGCGTTCGCATTTAAGACCGGTCCGAAGATAGGCGGGCCGGTCTTTTTTGTTGGGCCAAGGGCGGGTGTTCACCCCAGATAGACCTTGCCTTCGGGGTAGCGCACGCGGGGCACCGATTGCGTCGCCAGAAAGAACCCGATGGTCAGCGGGCCGACGCGGCCCAGAAACATCATCAGCATGATCATCGCGCGGCCGGTGCTATCAAGCTCTGCCGTGGCACCGCGCGACAGGCCGACGGTGCCAAAGGCCGATGTTGCCTCGAACGCGAGGTCGATAAACTCTCCGTCATGTTTGATTGACATGATGAAGATGCCCGTCAGGACCAGAAGGATGCTGATTGTGGTCAGCGCCATGACCTTGAACACTTCATCCGGCCCCATCGACCGACCAAAAGCATGCAGGCTGGTGCTGCGACGGAAGAAGGCCACGGTGGCGAGGATCAGCACGATAAGCGTGGTCACCTTGATGCCGCCCGCCGTCGACGTGCTACCGCCGCCGACCAGCATCAGCGTCATGGTCATCAAGGCAGTACTCTCGTGGACCTCTGCGTAATCAAGCGTGTTAAAGCCCGCTGTCCGTGGGGTGACGGCCTGAAACCAACTGGCCCAAAGCTTGCTGCCAAGGCTGCCGAACTGGCCCAAGGTCGCGGGGTTGCGCCATTCAAGTGCTGCAAACAGCGCCCAGGCCAGCAGGATCAACACCACCGTGCCGGTGAGCATCAGCTTGCTGTGCAGGCTGAGCCGTCGCCAGCTGCGTTTTTCCCAGATATCGGCCAGCACGATGAACCCGATGCCGCCGATGATGAACAGGGCGGGGATCACGACGTTGATAATCGGATCGCTGACCCAGTTACTCAGGCTGTCAGGGAACAGCGCGAACCCCGCATTGTTGAATGCAGAAATGCTTAGGAACACCGAATGCCACAGCCCCTGCGCCAGACCGAATTCGGGCACGAAGACAAAGGCCATCAAGGCCGCGCCGATAAGCTCTGCCAGAATGGCGATCTTCAGGATCGCCATCACCAGCGAGGTCAGATTGTAGATGCTCGGCTGGTTCAGGTCCTCGCGCAGGATAATGCGCTGCGGCATCCCCAAAGGGATACCAAGCGCGGAGAGCACCAGAACGGCAAAGGTCATCAACCCCAAGCCGCCCATCTGGATCAACAGCGCGATGACCGCCTGCCCGAAGCCGGTAAAGGCGGTGCCGGTATCGACCACCGCCAGCCCCGTCACCGTAACAGCAGAGGTCGAGGTGAACAGCGCGTCCGACAGGCTGATCCCCGCAGTATTCGCCAGCGGTGTCCACAGGATCAATCCGCCCAGAACCACCATCGTCAGATAGATCAACACAAGCACGGCGGGCGGGGGCAGAAGCCGCCACGCGCTTTTCTGTGACCTTGAAAAGAGTTTCAAAGGCTTGCCGCAAAGCTGCGCAGGTCGGTGCGCTGCCCGAGCAGGATCAATAGATCGTCCCGTTGCAACGTGCAGTCCAACCCGTCGCGACCGATATATTCGGTGCCCCGCATCACCCCCAGACAGCGCAGGTCGAACTTCTTGCCGTATGACAACGTCTCGAGCGATTTGCCCTCAAGCGCTTCGGGGATGCGGAAGTTGACCACGTGGTACCCGTTCCCGAGGCTGACATAGTCGCGCACCAAGGGGTTGTGGATCACCTGCGCGATATGCTGGCCGACTTCGACTTCGGGGTGGATTACGCGGTCGACCCCCAGTTTCGACAAGATGCGGTGATGCGTTTTTGTCTTGGCCTTGGCCCAGATCGTCTCGACGCCCAGCAGTTTCAGGTTGATGGCCGACAGGATGCTTGATTCAAGATCACTGCCCATGGCGACCAACGCCATCGAACAGTCGCCCAACCCGGCCTCGCGCAGGGCGGCATCATCGCGGGCGTCCACGATCACGGCTTGGCTCAGCTTTTCGACATGGTTGCTGACGCGTTGGTCGTTCAGGTCCACGCCGATCACGTAGTTGCCAAAACGCTGCAGCTCGGTTGCGACCGTAGAGCCAAAGTTGCCAAGGCCGATCACGCCGATAGTCCGTCTTTTCACTGCCATCACGAGGGTCCTCTGAAGGGCTCAGTCTTGCCAAGGGATACATCGCGTCACAGGGGCAAGCAAGCAAGCGCCGTCAGGTCGTTTCGACGCAGTGCCGCCGGAACGCACGTTTCAGCATATCAAGCTCGGCGCGCAGCAAATCCACCTCGGCGCGCAAATCGGGGCCGGTGACCTCGTCCCCGATCAGGGTGATGCTGGCCAATGTCGCGCCAGACGCGCGGTCGACCACCAGCAATGTATGCAGCCCATCGGCGATTGCGGCTGCGGGCACAGGGATGCTGAGCACCCAGTGATCCGAGGACGCGTCATGTTCCAACTGCACCCCCGCGACATCGGCATCGGCATGGGTGACCGCAAGATCGGGTTTGCTATCGTCCGCGCCGGTCACGATCCCTTGCCAGGTGCCGTCGCGCATCTGGGTTTTGGTGAGGGTCAGGTTGCTCATGCGGGGCTCCTACAACTGGGCGCGGGGGCGGCGCGAAAAAGTCAGGTCACGCAGCATGATCTGGTTCATTTCGGGCCCTTCGAAAATCAGGTCGATCCAGGCTTTCTCGACGCGTTTTTCGTTCAGGTTGGAATAGGCGAGGTCGAACTCTGCCGTGACCTCGGATTTGTTCAGCGGCAGTTCCTGCACCATTTGTTCGGTGTTAGGCCCGTGGCGGATGTTCAGGCGGGCGAAAATCTCGATCGGTTTTTCCATCTCGATCACAGCGTCCACGCGCAGGACATGGGTGCGCTTCATCCCGTCAACGCAATCATCCTGAAGGTCCAGCACCAGCGACAGGAAAGACCCGTCGAAACGGTAGACCTCAAGCCGAAGCCCATAGGGCGCGAGATGGTTTTCTTCGAGGTTGCGGATTTGCCGGATGCCGAGTTCGGACAGGGAGCAGTCGTGGAAAATCGTGACCTCATCCCCCATGGTCGCCTTGGATTGCACCGACGACAGCCCCGATTTGGTCAAGGGCGCGCGCCAAAGCTGCGGGCGCCAGGACCAATCGGTGTTATGGGGCCGAGAGAACTTGTTAGAGCCGATGCGGGGCAGGGCAAGCCGGTCTTCGGCGGTGTAGATCAGCTTGTCCAGATGCCGACGCAAGGCGCGCGCTTGGCCTGCTTGTTTGCGCAGCACGGACAGTTCTGTCTGGGGGGCACGGTCGGCTTTGGCGGACCAGCGGCGGGTAAACCGCGCGATCAAGGCGCTGTCGATCAGCTTTTTCCCGAGTTTGCGCATGTGCCTGTTGCCCCGATTACGAATGGGTTGTTGGTCGTACCCTACCGCCTGTGGCCTGGGGGCACAAATGAAATGGGCCAAGGGGGCCGGCGCGCTAGTTGCGTTGCGCGACGGTGGTTTTTGCAGGTGCACTGGCGTCGATGCTGCGGGTGATCAACTGTGTCAGAACCCTTCGGCCAGAGGGGCTGACGATCTCGCCGCGTTCGGGGCCGTAGACGGCGATACCGGCAGTTTGCGTGCCCATCCGTGCGACGCCGCGCCATTGGTTGGGGGAAAGCCCCCCGACAGGAATACGCCCCTGCGCGCGGAAGGTGACGCTTTGGTCGCCTTTCTCCACATCGCTCACATTCTGGAGCGAGGTTTCAGCCGCGATCTGCTGGGCGCTTGGCAGGGAGCCGGGTTTGGACTGGGTCAGGCTGACCGTGATCAACCCGCGCGGTGCTGCCCCCGCAGAGGCAGGGGCCCCTAATCCGTCACAGCGTGCAATCACGGCAAAGCGCGCCTCGAGGCTGGTTTGGTCGATGCAGAAACCATCGGGGGCGACCAGTTCGACCCCTCCGGCCATTTTCGCGCGTGACAACGGCGGCTTGGCGGCACCCGAGGACGCGCCAAGCCCCTGACCGCCCTCGCAGGCGGTCAGAAGCATCACGCCAAAGGCGGCAAGCGGACCTTTACAGGTCCATGTAGTCATGGGTTTCCGCCTTCGCGCCGGGATGCGTCACCGCACCAAGATAGGTTGGGCCCACAAGCTGCGCGTATTTCCACAGTGCACCGCTTTGATAGTTGGTTTTGCGGGCACCGGGCCAAGCCGCTTTACGCTCTGCCATTTCCGCGTCCGAGATATCGACAGAGATCGAACCGGTGATCGCGTTCAGCGTGATCATGTCGCCCTGTTTGAGCAAGGCAATCGGTCCGCCATGTGCGGCTTCGGGGCCGACGTGACCAACGCAGAAACCCCGTGTCGCGCCGGAGAAACGGCCGTCGGTGATCAGTGCCACCTTTTTGCCCATGCCTTGACCGGACAGGGCCGCCGTGGTCGCCAGCATTTCGCGCATGCCGGGGCCACCAGCGGGGCCTTCGTTGCGGATCACGAACACGTCGCCTTCGCTATAGGCGCGGTTTTGCACGGCTTCGAACGCGTCTTGTTCACATTCAAAGATCAGCGCCGGACCGGTAAAGACGATGTCTTCTTCGGACATGCCAGCGATTTTCACGATGGCCCCTTCGGGTGCCAAGTTGCCCTTCAGACCAACGACGCCGCCGGTCTTACTGATCGGTGTTTCGATCGCGTGGATCACCTTGCCGTCGGCCTCGCGTTCGATCTTGTCAAGCTCTTCACCGATGGACAGGCCCGAGGCGGTCAGACAGTCATCATGCAGCAGGCCGGCCTTGCGCAGTTCTTTCATCACAACAGGCACGCCGCCCGCGTCATACAGGTCTTTGGCCACATGCGACCCGCCGGGTTTCATGTCGACAAAATAAGGCGTGTCGCGGAAGATGTCGCATACATCGCTGAGGTTAAAGTCGATACCCGCCTCGGCGGCCATAGCGGGCAGGTGCAGACCGGCATTGGTCGATCCGCCGGTGCAGGCCACGATGCGCGCCGCGTTCTCGAATGCTTCGCGGGTGCAGATGTCGCGCGCGCGGATGTTTTTTTCGATCAGGTTCATGACGGCTTCACCCGAGGCCGCCGCATAGGCGTCGCGGGATTCATAGGGCGCAGGCATGCCAGAGGAGTTCAACAGCGCCAGACCGATCGCCTCGGACACGCAGGCCATGGTGTTGGCGGTGAACTGGCCCCCGCAGGCACCGGCTGTCGGGCAAGCGACGCGTTCCAGAACCTCAAGCGCGGCTTGCGACATGCTGCCGTTCTGGTAGTTGCCCACGGCTTCGAAAACGTCTTGCACAGTCAGGTCGCGGCTGGCGAAATCGGCAGGCACATCGGCCCCTTCCGGGACTTTGCCCGGCAGGATCGACCCGCCGTAGAGGAACACGGACGGCACGTTCAGCCGCAGCATCGCCATCATCATGCCCGGCAGCGATTTGTCACAGCCCGCAAGACCGACAATCGCATCGTAGCAGTGACCGCGCATTGTCAGCTCTACCGTGTCGGCAATCGCTTCGCGCGACGCTAGGGAAGAGCGCATGCCCTCGTGGCCCATGGCGATCCCGTCGGTGACGGTGATGGTGGTGAATTCGCGTGGCGTGCCTTGCTGCGCCTTAACGCCGACCTTGACCGCTTGGGCCTGACGGTTCAGCGCGATGTTACAGGGGGCCGCTTCGTTCCAGCAGGTTGCCACACCCACCAGAGGCTGGTGAATCTCTTCTTCGGTCATGCCCATTGCGTAGTAGTAGGACCGGTGCGGTGCGCGCTCTGGCCCTTCGGTCACGTGCCGGCTTGGCAGTCTGGATTTATCAAAGCGGGTGTTGGTGGACATGTGGCAGGCCTCCCTGAGTGGACGTTTACACCGGAATAGCCACCCAGCCCTGTCGCTGCAAGGCTCAAGCCACCAGTTGAACAGCGCGGGCTGTGGGCTTAGGTGTTAAATGATCCTTGGCTCTGTGCCGCCCCTAGCGAAAGCGACCCTGCATGGAGCATTCGATTTTTTCCTTTATTTGGAAATACTCCCGTCGTGACCAACTGGTTTTGCTTGTCCTCACGCTGATCACCTTCCCGATCCTCTACATCACCCTCGAACTGCCCAAGCGCATCATCAACGATGCCATTGGGGCAGAGACCGATGTGATCGACGTTTTCGGGATGTCGTTCAGTCAGGTGCAGTTCCTGATGGTGCTGTGTTTTGCCTATCTTTTCTCGGTGCTGATCCACGGCCTGATGAAGATGCGTCTGAACACGATGAAGGGGGTGCTGGCAGAGCGGCTACTGCGTCGCTTCCGCTATCAGTTGATCGCGCGGATGATGCGTTTCCCGCGCAGCTATTTCGAAAACACCAGTCAGGGCGAGCTGGTGTCGATGGTCACCTCGGAGGCAGAGCCGATGGGCGGGTTGATGGGCGATGCGGTCGCCCAGCCTGTGTTCCAGGCGGGGCAGATGCTGATCATCCTGCTGTTCCTCTTCCTGCAATCCCCGTGGTTCGGGTTGGCGGGCGTCGCATTGATCCCGTTGCAGGCGTATCTCATCCCGATGCTGCAGCGGCAGATCAACCTGCTGAACAAACAGCGCATCAAGGAAGTGCGGCACCTGTCGTCGGAAATCGGCGAGACCGCCGCCGGTATCACCGATCTGCGCACCAACGGCGGCTGGCGTTACCGTCTGGCGCTGTTCACCGACCGGCTCGGCCAGCTGTTCGAGGTCCGCTTCCAGATCTATCAGAAGAAATTCTTCATGAAGTTTCTCAACAACTTCATCACCCAGCTGACACCGTTCTTTTTCTATGCCGTGGGGGGATATCTTGCGATCAAGGGGCAGATCACGGTGGGCGCGCTGGTCGCGGCCTTGGCCGCCTACAAGGATTTGTCGAGCCCGTGGAAGGAACTGCTGACCTATTACAATCAGACGCAGGACATGTCGCTGCGGTGGGATGTGGTCATTGAACGTTTCGCCCCGCGGGGCGAGATCGACGCGCGCCTGTTCGAAGGCGAGCCCGATGAAGTCCCGCATCTGCGCGGCCCTATTGTGCTGGAACATGTGTCTTTGCGCACGCCGGACGGGAATACGATCCTGGATGATCTGAACCTCGAAATACCCAAAGGCGCGCGCGTCGCGCTTGAGATGCCCAACCAATCCGAGCGCAACGCTCTGGCAGAGCTTTTGGTGCGCGAGGCCGTGCCGAGCCGCGGGCGGATCACGATGGCGGGGCATAATCTGGCAGAGCTGCATCAGGCCGTGCTTGCGGCGCGGATCGGCTATTCCGATGCGCACCCCTATCTGTTTCAGGGCACCGTCGGGGACAATCTGCTGATGCCCCTGCGGTCGAGCCCGAAAACCGTCCTCTGGGACCCCATGAAAACCGACCGCGCCGCGATCGAGACAAAGCGGTCGGGCAATAGTCTGGACAGCACCAAGGCGGATTGGCTGGACCCCGGGCTCGCCGATCTGAGCACCCGCGAGGACATCAACGACTGGTGGTATGAGCTGGCCAGCGCCGTTGGCACACAGGACATGATGTTCCGACGCATGGCCGCCGACCGGATGGACCCTGAAAAACACCCCGAGCTTGCGGCCCGCGTGGTTGCCCTGCGCGACGAGGTGCACGAGCGGCTGAAAGAGCAAGGGCTGGACAAGGTGGTGCACCGCTTTGACCCAGATCGGTTCAACCCGGCGCTGCCGCTTGGGGGGAACCTGATGTTCGCCGCGCCCATCCGCAGCATCTCGCAGGCGGGTCTGGCGCTTGAACGCAGCTTTCTGGCGATGATCATCGAACAGGGTCTGGCCGAGCAGGGCATCGCGATTTCACAGACGCTGGTAGAAACGTTGCACCAGACCTTTGGACGTGATGGCACCGACCACCCGCTGTTCACCGCTCTCGGCATCGAGGAAGAACTGTACGAACAACTGGTCGATATCGCGCTGCGGCGTCGCGCCAAAGGGGATGAAGCGCTGAGCGAGGATGAATTCTCGTTGCTGCTTACCGTGCCCTTTGCATTCACGGCCGAACAGATCGGCCCGGCTTTCCCTGCGACCTTCAAGGACGAGATCCTGAAAATCCGTAAGCAGCAGGGGTCCGAGATGCGCGAACGGGCGCGGGATATGTTCGTGCCGATCACACCCGACCAGTATCTGCCGCGTCTGACGATACTTGAAAACGTGTTGTATGGCCGGATTTCCGCCGTGGCGGGGCTTCAGGCGGATCTGGTTCTGGATGTGGTGTCGGACGTGTTCAAGAAACACGGGCTGCAACAGGATGTCGCGCTCAACGTTTTTGATCTGCCGGTCAGCATCGGCGGGTCAAATATCGCGATGATGTTCCAGGAACGCGCCGGATTCAGCCGCGCGGCGATGAAACGACCCGATATCCTGATCCTGAACCAGTCGCTTGCGGGGCATGACGCGGAAAGCCTGCAACGGTTGCGCGACAAGGTCAGCGAACTGCTGCCCGAGACGACCCAGATTTACATGGATAGCTCCTTTGTTAATCCTGACGATTTCGACATGTACATCAAGATCCGTGGCGGGCGCATTGACGGTCTGGCGCAGGTTGATATCCCCAGTCAGGACGACAGCATCTCGGACGATTTGCGACGCAAGCTGCGGATCATCGCGCGCAACGACTTGTTCGGCAACCTCGACCCCCGCAACCAGCGCCTGCTGGCCTTTGCGGCGCAGTGGTACACCGTCGCACAGGGCGAGATGGTCTTTGCTCAAGACCAACGGCCAGATGCGGTCTACCTCTGTCTGTCAGGGAAGGGAGAGCTGAGCTGGCGCGACCCCGAAGGGTTGGCGCATCACGTCTCGACCGTCGAAAAGGGGCGGTTGATCGGTGACCTTGCGGTCATCGTGAACGAGCCGCGGCAGATGGATTTTGTCGCCCTCGAAGACAGCCGTTTCCTTCGGATCGGCGCGGATCAATTCAAGTCGGTGGTTGAAAACGACCGTGTGATCCTGCTGAGCCTTCTACGCACAGTATCAAGCCATCTGACCAACGCCGCCGACTTGCTTCGTGCGGCACGGGTGGATATCCCGCGCGAAGACGAAGCCTTGCCCCCGCCCGTAGGAGATGACCCCGCGTGACCCGATACGCTGCCCACAAAGCCTTTGTCGCCGCTGCGATCCCCTCGGCGGCGCTGTGGCGGCTGATCTTGGGGTTTCTTGCGGCAACCGCGATCTACCTGCTGCTCAACAACCTGATGTTCACCACCCTGTTCAACCTGATGGGGCCGCGTGCGGACGGGTTTTATGACAGCTTGCTGTCAGGCAAGACGCCGATGGCGATGTTCCTGCTGCTTGGCAGCTTCGGGTTGATGATTGTCGGCGTGGCCGTGGTGACACGGGTGATCCACAAACGTCCCGTGCGTGGCCTGATCGGCCCGTCGGGGCTGGTGGTGCCGCAGTTCTGGGCCGTGCTCAAGATGCTGGTGCTGCTTGGTGCGGTGACCTATTTGCTGCCACCGTGGAACCTTGGCGCGCCCTATGTGCCCAACCTCGCGCTTGGCACATGGCTGATGCTGCTGCCGTTTTCGCTGCTCGGGGTGCTGGTACAGGTCAGCGCCGAAGAGATCGTCTTTCGCGGTTATGTCCAGCAGCAGTTGGCGGCACGGTTCAACTCTCCGCTGGTGTGGATGGTGCTGCCGGCCGTGATTTTCGCGCTTGGGCACTATCTTCCCGATCAAGCCGGCGAAAATGCGCTGGTCATAGCACTTTGGGCCGGTGTCTTCGGGATGTTGATGGCCGATCTGACCGCGCGGGCGGGGTCGCTGGGGCCAGCCATTGCAGTGCATTTCTGCAATAATGTCGCGGCGATCGTCATCACCTCTCTGCCCGATGACCTATCGGGTTTGGCGCTGTATTTGACCCCCTTCGGGATGGATGATGTTGACGCGTTGCGCGCGTGGTTGCCTGTCGATTTTGCGCTGATGTTGGTCAGCTGGCTTGCCGCACGGCTGGCGATCCGCCGTTGATTGCAATTTACTGCGCGTCAGCTTATTTGGAAGGCGAAACTGGAAGCAAAGGTTCACCATGAACTGGATCAACAACTACGTCCGTCCTCGGATTAACTCCATCTTCTCGCGTCGCGAGACGCCGGACAATCTGTGGACGAAATGCGAAGAATGCGGCACCATGCTGTTCCACCGCGAGGTGTCGGACAACCTGAACGTCTGCACCAGCTGTGGTCACCACATGGCGATTACCCCGCGTGAACGCTTCAAGGCGCTGTTCGACGGCGGCATCTTTACCGAGGTCAAAGTCCCCGCGCCGACGCCGGACCCTTTGCATTTTCGCGATCAAAAGAAATACCCCGACCGTCTGAAGGCCGCCCAGAAACAAACGGGCGAAGCCGAAGCGATGCTGGTTGCCACCGGTGAAATCGGCCGCACGCCGATCGTCGCGGCAGGTCAGGACTTCTCGTTTATGGCCGGGTCCATGGGCATGTATGTCGGCAACGCCATCATCGCCGCGGCTGAAAAAGCGGTTAAGCTGAAATGCCCGCTGGTGCTCTTCTCCGCCGCCGGTGGCGCGCGTATGCAAGAAGGCATCCTGAGCCTGATGCAGATGCCGCGCACCACCATCGCCGTGCAGATGCTGAAAGAAGCGGGGCTGCCCTATATCGTCGTTCTGACCCACCCCACGACCGGTGGTGTCACGGCGAGCTATGCGATGTTGGGGGATGTCCAGATTGCGGAACCCAATGCGCTGATCTGCTTTGCCGGCCCACGTGTGATTGAACAGACCATTCGCGAAAAGCTGCCCGAAGGCTTCCAGCGCGCCGAATATCTGCTGGACCACGGCATGCTGGACCGCGTGACTCCGCGCACCCAGATGCGGGATGAGTTGATCGACATCACGCGGATGCTGATGAAACTGCCCCCCGCGGTGCGCGGCGATCTGCCTGCGCCGACCGAAGGCGGCGATATTGCCCATGCGCTAACGCCAGAACCCGATGCGGCCCCCAAAGCCGAAGCGGCGGAACCCAAGGCGAAATGACGCAGAACACATCGGATGCAGTGCTGGCGCGTATGATGGCGCTGCATCCCAAGATTATCGACCTGACGCTGGATCGCATGTGGCGGCTGCTGGACGCTTTGGGCAACCCCCAGAACGACCTTCCCCCTGTGATCCATATTGCCGGCACCAATGGTAAAGGGTCGACACAGGCGATGATCCGTGCGGGGCTCGAGGCGGATGGCCACCGCGTCCACGCCTATACCTCGCCCCATCTGGCGCGCTTTCACGAACGCATCCGCCTTGCCGGAGAGCTGATTTCCGAAGCCGCGCTGACCGAGATGCTGGATGAATGTTACGCCGCCAACAACGGCGAGAGCATCACTTATTTCGAGATCACAACCTGCGCCGCGCTACTGGCCTTTGCCCGTACTCCGGCGGATTATACCCTGCTTGAGGTCGGCCTTGGCGGGCGTCTGGACGCGACCAATGTGATCGACCAGCCCGCATTGACCGTCATCACGCCGGTGTCGATTGATCACCAACAGTTTCTGGGCACGACCCTGCCGGAGATTGCGGGTGAAAAAGCCGGCATTATCAAACGTCGCGTGCCCTGCATCGTCGGCCCGCAACAAGATGCCGCGCTCGAGGTGATAGAGACGCAGGCGGCACGCCACCACGCCCCCGTTTTTGCCTATGGTCAGCAGTGGCATGTGGCCCCCGAAGCGGGACGGATGGTCTATCAGGATGACTCGGGGCTGCTGGACCTGCCCAAGCCTAACCTGTTGGGCACGCACCAGATTTCCAACGCCGGTGCGGCTTTGGCGGCATTGCGTCAATTGGGGGCCTCCGCACAAGCCTGCGAGGCGGCTGTGACCCGCGCCGAATGGCCCGCCCGAATGCAACGTCTGCGTCACGGACCGCTGATTGGCGCAGCGCCGCAGGCCGAATTATGGCTGGACGGCGGGCATAACCCTGCTGCGGGCGACGCCATCGCGGCGGTGCTAGAAGAGATGCCCGCCCGCCCCACATTCCTGATCTGTGGCATGTTGAATACCAAGGATATCGGCGGCTATCTGCGCCCTCTGGCCGGTCATGCAGAACAATTGTTAGCCGTCTCGATCCCGGGTGAAGCAGCGACGTTGCCGGCCACCGAAACCGCGCGCGCAGCGATCGACGTCGGCCTGACCGCGCAAGAGGCACCTGGCGTCGCCGAAGCCCTTGCAGCCATTGTCGCGAAGGTGCCCCACGCGCGGGTATTGATCTGCGGTTCGCTCTATCTGGCAGGCGCAATTTTGCGGGAAAACGGATAGCCTTTTAACAATTAGAATTGGCTATATTTACGATTTGTAGGGAATTTGCGTCCTAAGGTCCGAGGGTAACATTTTTGCCTTTGGGGGGACCAATGCAATGACCAATACGTATCAAAATTTCCTTGCGCTGCGCAGGATGGTGTTCGGCCATCTCCGTCTGCTCGCAATCTTTGTCGGTGTGACCTTTATCGTCGATCACTGGCGATCTTCAGGGGGCCACGACGCCGCGCAGGGCTATGCTAATGGACAGGTGGCGCATCTGGCCTCCGGTGGGCCAGCCTTTGTGCCGCTGTCGCCTGCGACGCTGCTCAACAAGATGCACAAGGACGCTTCCTTTGACGTGGGCGATGCAGTCAGCGCGATCGTCCAATCGTTCGATGATAGCAAACGCGGCCAAGTGCTTGAATCCTACCTGATCTGGGCGATTAGCACGGAACGGTCGGACAGCTATATTGATACTTTGCTGAACAGCGCGGCGGCCAAAGGCGACTTCAAGGTACCACCGGCGCTTACGACAGCCTCTGGTGCGCTGGATACGGCAGGTTTGCTGACGGCGGTTGTTGTCGCTGAACGCAAGGCTTTGGCCGCGCGCCAGACTGACGGCGATCAAGATCATGATCGCGACGGGCAGCAGATCCGCCAATCCGTCGCCTTTTACCACAATCAGGCCGCGCCACTCTATCTGGCTGCAGTCGATCTACAGCGGGATGGGTACACCCCGGGGCGGCGGCGCAATTAAGCGCCCCAGCCTTCCCCCTGCATTTCGCGCAAACGCGATGCCGTACGCTCGAACTCGAAGGTGCCTTCCCCCTCCAGATATAGCATTTCGGGTTCGGCCGCGGCCGAGCAGATCAGCCTCACCTTAGCCTCGTATAACGCGTCAATCAGGGTCACAAAGCGTTTGGCTTCATTGAAGTTTGACCGGCCAAGACTGGGGATATCGTCCAGCATCAACACGCGCACGGCCTCTGCCAATGTCAAATAATCTGCCGCCCCTAGGGGCCGACCACATAGCGCGTGGAACTTGGCGCGGGCGACACCGTTGCGAAACTCCGGCACGACAACATCGCGCCCCTTCACCCGCAGGATCAGCTCCTCCCCCGGGCCGCCAGCCAGATCATCCCAGACGGCATTCATCGCGGCACGGCTCTCTGGGTTGACGGGGGTGAAATAGGATTTCGTACCCGCCAACCGGTCCTGTCGGTAGTCGCGCGGGCTAGCAAGCTCCATCACCTTCATCTTCTCTTTGATCAATTCGATGAAGGGCAGGAATATCTGGCGGTTCAGACCGTCTTTATACAGGTCATCCGGTATCCGGTTCGACGTTGTCACCACCACCACACCAGCGGCGAAAAGTGCCTCAAAAAGCCGGCCAACGATCATGGCGTCGGTGATATCGGTGATCTGCATCTCGTCAAAGGCCAGCAGCTTCACGCTATTCGCGACCTCGGCTGCGACTGGCGCAATCGCATCGTCGACTCCTGTTTTCCGCGCCTCATGCATCGCGCTGTGAATTTCCTGCATGAACGCGTGGAAATGCACCCGCCGCGTTGGCACATCGCCCATATTTGCCGCGAACATATCCATCAGCATCGACTTGCCGCGACCCACACCACCCCAAAGATACAGACCCTGCGGTGGCTCGGGCGCGCGCTTGAAAAAGCCCTTTTTCTGCGGGGCCATCAAGGCGCTGCGAATGCGGTCAAGCTCTGGCAGCACGGCCTCTTGCGCGGGGTCCGGCGACAGGCTGCCGTCGGCAACGCGGTTATCGTAAATGGTGCGTAAATCAGTCATACCTTTGGCTTACAATGTGCCACAGGCTTTGGGAAGAACCCCCGCAGGCTGATAGGCGCGCAGTTTTGAAATTGACGGCCCCGGTTTCAAAGCTACGGTGGCGCCACGTGCTTCGGGGGTCATCATGGAAAAAAATACGTCAATCTTCACACCGGTGCTGATCGTCGGGTGTCTGATCATCATGGTGAGCTTTGCCGTGCGTGCCTCTTTTGGCGTCTTTCAGATCCCCATCGCGGAAGAGTTCGGCTGGCTCCGCTCCGAATTCTCGCTGGCGATCGCGATCCAGAACCTCGCCTGGGGCATCGGCCAACCGATCTTTGGCGCGATGGCCGAGAAGATCGGAGACCGCCGCGCCATTATCATCGGGTCCGTGGTCTATGCCGTGGGTCTGGTGCTGTCGGCCAATTCGGTGTCACCGATTGAACACCAAACCTATGCGTGGCTGGTCGGTTTCGGGATCGCGGGAACGGGCTTTGGCGTGATTTTGGCCGTGGTTGGCCGCGCCTCAACGGCCGAGAACCGGTCCATGTCGCTGGCCATTGCCACGGCGGCGGGCAGCGCGGGTCAGGTCTTTGGTGCGCCAGTGGCGGAATGGTTGCTGGGGTTCCTCAGCTGGCAGGCGACCTTCCTTGTCTTTGCGGGCGCGATCATGGCGATGTTGTTGACGCTGCCGTTGATGCGCGCCCCCGCGATGGCCAGCAAGGCCGAGCTGGAGGAAAGCCTGTCGCAAATCCTGGGCAAGGCGCTGCGCGACCCGACATTTACCTTCATCTTTATCGGCTTCTTTTCCTGCGGCTATCAGCTGGCCTTTATCACCGCGCATTTTCCTGCCTTCGTGACCGAACTTTGCGGTCCGCTCCTTGCGGGTGGCGTGCTGCATAACATCGGGATCACAACAACCTCTGCCCTGGGTGCGGTGGCGATTTCCCTGATCGGTCTGGCCAATATCGCCGGAACATTGTTGGCGGGGTGGGCGGGCAAACGCTATTCCAAAAAGTACCTGCTGGCTGCGATTTATACCGGACGTACCGTGATTGCGGCGTTGTTTATCCTACTGCCGATCACGCCGGTGTCGGTCATCCTGTTCTCTATCGGGATGGGCGCATTGTGGTTGGCGACGGTGCCGCTGACCAGCGGGCTGGTCGCGCATATTTATGGGCTGCGCTATATGGGCACGCTTTATGGGATCGTGTTTTTCAGCCATCAGTTGGGCAGCTTTATGGGGGTCTGGCTGGGCGGGCGGATGTATGACGCTTACGGCGATTACACCGCCGTGTGGTGGATCGGTGTGGCCGTGGGCGCGTTTAGCGCGCTGATCCATTTGCCCATCCGCGAGAAGCGGTTGCCCGGGCTGGTGACGAGTTAATCCGTCGCTTTATCCGCCGTGTCGATATGCGCCTTGATCGCTGCAATGATCTGGGGCGCATGGGTATAGGGCAGGCCGTGGCCCGCGCCTTTGATCACCTCGTGTTCGGCGGCGCGGTTCCATTCGGCAAGGCTGCCGATGGCTGACGCGGGGATCACCTGATCATCCTGCCCCCAAAGCGCCAGCACAGGGATATCATGCGTCCGGATCGCGCGGTGTTCATCCCGCAGCACATCCGCCAGAATACCGCGACGGCTGGCCAACACCGCAGGAACATAATGCTTATAGTCCAGCTGTTCGGCCTGATGGTCGTGGATGTGGCGGACCTGCACGGGGATGTCACGTTCGGCCCTGATGCCGCGCCGGAAGGTCGGCGGGAACAGTGCCAGCATCAGCCAATCGCCGACCAGCGGGGTTTTGGCCATAAAGTCGACCAGCTTGTTCGGCACCAGCCCCATCCCTGCGGGCGCCAGCAGGATCAGCCGTTCGACACGTTCGGGGAAAGCGGCGGCAAAGCACGTCGCGATAGAGCCGCCCATGGAATAACCCAGCAGGGTGAAGCTGCCGGTGACATCCTGATCTTCCAGCAGGTCTTGCAGCTGTTTGATAAAGAACTGGCGATCTTGCGGGCCGGACGGACGGTCGGAATAGCCGCGCCCGTAAAGGTCATAGGTCAGCGTCTGGTACCCCATCGACGCCAACCCACGTGCGACCGCGCGCCAGACGATGCTGGGGGTGGTCAACCCGTGGATGCAAACGACAACAGGGCCTTGGGTGGGGCCGGTCCAGGCGTAATGGGTCACGCCGTCGGGCAGCTCTGCGAATTGACCAAGGGCGCTGCCGCGGTCCGCGTCCTCCATTTCGGCACGGTTGCGTTCGATCACAAGCGGGATTGCGATGACCAAAGCCGCAATGAGAAGAAACCAGATCATCTGTGAGCGCGCCACCGGTCAAGGATATAGCGGCTGGTCATCAGGTCGAGATGTGCGCCGCCGCCGTTTTTGAACAGGGTGATGTCATCCTCTGACTGGCGGGTGAACGCGCCGAGATCATAGTAATCCGCGACGATGTCACTTGCGCTCAGCACACCTTGGGCGATCGGGATCTTCAGCTCGCCGATATGATCAACCGTGGTGTCGAGGCTGTCGACAAAGACCCGGGCACGGGTCAGCGCCGTATCATCCACCTCGCGCATGTCGGGGCGGTAGGCACCGATCAGGTCAAGGTGCTGGCCGGGTTGCAGCCACGCGCCCTTGATCAGCGGTTCGGTCGACATGGTGGCGCTGGTGATGATGTCCGCGTCGCGCACCGCGGTCTCAAGATCATCGGCAACGCGCAGCCCGTCGATATCACGTGCCATCGCCTGAGCATTGGGGGCGGAACGGTTCCACACCGTGAATTCGGCATCGGGAAACGCCGCCCGGTAGGCAGCGTGCAGCCCGCGCCCTTGGGTGCCCGCGCCGACGATCAGGATTTTGCGGCTGTCGGGGCGGGCAAGCCTGCGCGCGGCGAGCAGGCTGTCACCGGCGGTTTTCCATTTGGTCACGAGGTGAAAATCCACCAAAGCCTCGAGCGCGCCGTGATCATCTGCGTAAAGCGACACGCCGCCGTTCACCATCGGTGCCCCTTTGGCGGGGTTGTCGGGAAAGATGGTGGCGGATTTCACCGCCAACCCCAGCCCGTCGATCCATGCGGCGCGGTTCAGCAAGGTATCCTTGCCCCGATACAAAAACGTATCCGCGATTTCGGCGCGCTGCAGGTTGTGCCCCTCGGCCAGTGCGTCGGTCAGGCCGATCCAGTCCAGCAGCGCGTCGCCGGCGTCGAAGGGGATGATGTCGAACTGGGTCATGCGGCCTCTGCTTCGGTCAACAGCCCCGCAGCGACGAGCCTGTCAGCCCAGCCGTCCGGCCCGGTGAAATGATGGGTCTGCCAGCCGCGGGCGTTGGCGGCGTTGATATTGTCGATACGGTCGTCGGTGAACAAAAGCGCGTCGCTGGACAGGCCCGATCCTTCCTCGAGCGCTGCATAGATCGCGGGATCCGGTTTGATCATACCCATATGACCCGAGATGAAATCGCGATCAAAGGCGCGCAGGAAAGGGTAGTGTTCTGCCGCATGATCATAGGATTGGATGCCGAAGTTGGTCAGTGAAAACACCGGCACGCCCTTGGCCTGCAGCGCCTCTTTCAGCCTGAGAGAGCGGGGGATCACGGGGGCGGCCATTTCGATCCAGCGATCATGCCACATGCGGATCTCATCGCGCCAGACGGGGTTGGCTTCGGCGGCGGCATAGATCGTGTCGGTGAAATGCTGGCCGCTATCGACAAGATCGTTCATGCCGTGCAGGTCCACCTCGGCGAACATGGCGCGGCGGCGGTCCTCTCCGATCACGGAGTCATAGAACCGTTCGGGCTGCCATTCGATCAGCACATTTCCGATGTCAAAGACGACTGCCGCTGGTTTCATGTGCTCTTCCTTTTGCCGGGTCGATGGGGGCACCTGCACCGCCCTTGCCCTATCGTTGTGCCGCGCGAAGCTCGCGTTCTAGCGCGTCCAGAAAACGGGAGCGGTCGGCCTTTGTAAACCCTTTGCCGCCGCCCTGGCGAAACGGGTCCGCGGCACGCAGGTCGGCCATCAAATCACGCGTTGCCAGCACATTGCCAATATTGGCTGCGGTCAGCGCTTCGCCGTTGTGTTTCAGCACCCGCGCGCCGGCTTCGACGCAGCGGGCGGCAAGGGGAATGTCGCCGGTCACCACGACATCACCGGGGCCGCAGCGTTCGGCGATCCAGATGTCGGCGATGTCGGGGCCGTCGGGGACAATCACGGTTTCGACCAGCGGGTTCTGCGAGGGACGCAGCCCGCCGTTGGACACCACAAACATCCGCACCTTGTGGCGGGTGGCGACGCGTTCCGCCTCTGCCTTCACGGGGCAGGCGTCCGCGTCGATATAAAGCACCGTCATCGCCGCGCCCTACCGCGCATAAAGCGCATCGGCGTGGAAGGCGATGTGGTCCTCCATGAAGGTCGAGATAAAGAAATAGCTGTGATCATAGCCCGGCTGCATTCGCAATGTGGCGTTCTGGCGGGCTTTCGCCGTCGCCTCGGCCAATGCTTCGGGTTTCAGCAGATCAAGGAATTGGTCATCGGTGCCCTGATCAATGAGGATCGGCCCG
This sequence comes from Sulfitobacter sp. UBA1132, assembly GCF_002311545.1. Classification (NCBI taxonomy): domain Bacteria; kingdom Pseudomonadati; phylum Pseudomonadota; class Alphaproteobacteria; order Rhodobacterales; family Roseobacteraceae; genus Sulfitobacter; species Sulfitobacter sp. UBA1132. The sequence continues at coordinate 257,349 of NZ_DCAN01000004.1, forward strand.
TCAAAGCCGCGTTCCGCCATCAAAAGCGTCGCGTCATGTTTGGCCCAGGTCGTCTCGTCACTGCCTAGATAGGCTGCCAGCTGTTTGCGGCCCCAGTCACTGCTGGTTGGATGCGCAATCGGCGCGAAAGCCGAGACCGAGGTAAAGCGCCCCGGCAGGTTCATCGCCAGCGTCAGCGCCCCGTGCCCGCCCATGGAGTGGCCGCAGATCGCCTGCCGGTCCATATCCAGCGCGAAGTTTTCACCCAGCAGCGCCGGCAGTTCGTCGGCGATATAGTCCCACATCCGGAAATGCGGTGCCCATGGGTCTTGGGTGGCGTTCACATAGAAGCCCGCGCCCTTGCCCAGATCATAGGCGTCGTCGTCGGCCACATCCTCACCGCGGGGGGAGGTGTCGGGAAAGACCACCGCGATCCCGTGTTCCGCAGCCCATGCCTGCGCCCCCGCTTTGGTCATCGCGTTTTCATGGGTGCAGGTCAGCCCGGACAGGAACCACATCAAGGGCACCGGGCCCTGCTGCGCCTCTTCGGGCAGGAACAGCGCAAAGGTCATGTCGCAGTTGCAGGCGGTGGAACGGTGGGAATAGACGCCTTGGGTGCCTTTGAAGCTGGCGTTTTCGGAAATCGTTTTCATCGGGCGTCTCCTGTGTCTGGTTGGCCTATGGCTATCGGCCCTCGGTCTGCGCGGCAAGGGCAGGACGCTGCGCTGGCTGAGTATTTGGAAAAGGGTGAAGGCTAAAGCGCGGTGACCCACGCGATGATAAGGCTGACGCTGAGGATGCTGAGCAGAGTCGAGACAAGGATTGCGGCAGACACACGTTGCGGCCCGACGTTATAATGTTGGGCCAGCATATAGACATTGCCCGCGACCGGCAGCGCGGCGGTGGCGATGATCACGCCCGCCTTATACGGATCGACGTTGAACAGCCACAGCGCGGCAAAACCCACAAAGGCCGGGTGCAGCACCAGTTTGCAAAACGATAGCCAGCCCGCGACATGCAGCTTTTCCGCCGATTTCGTCGCCAGCGACGCCCCGATGGCAAAAAGCGCGCCGGGGGTCGCGGCCCCGCCGAGGATGGCCAGAAATTCGTTCATCGGGTCAGGGATCGGGATCTGCAGGCCGGACCAGATAAAGCCAAGGGTCATGGCGACGATCATCGGGTTTTTCACCAGCCCCACGGAAATCGTGCGCAGGGCGCGCAGGCTCAGCTGACCATCGCGCGCCCCGGTGATCAGGATCACGATGAGGCTGGAAAACACGATCAGATCCACCGCCAGGGCCAGCACGACGGGGCCGATTGCCTCTGCCCCGAGCAGCAGGGTCAGCATGGGCACGCCAAGGAAGCCGGTGTTGCCGATCACGGCACATTGGGCCTCCATCGCGGTGGCGGGAACATCGAGGCGGCGCAGAAAGCCTGTCAGCGTTGCGATGCCATAGACAAAGCCGGTGCCCCATAGATAGGCCGCGACAAGGCGGCTGTCCCAGACCTCGGCCAAGGACAGGTTGGCGGAGAAGCGGAACAGCATGGCAGAGAGGGCGAAGTAGAAGACGAATTTGGTCAGATAGGCCGTGGCCTCTGCCGTGAAGAACCGCGTGCGCCCGGCCCAATAGCCCAAGCCGATCAGCGCGAAAAAGGGAAGTGTCTTGAGAAAGATCGCCAGCATGTGAAATTGGTAGCGGCTGCCTGTGCTTCGTGCAACGGGGCAACAGTGCTGTGACGCAAATACACAGGCTTTGGGGTGGGGGGCTGCATTTGGGACTTGGAACTGAACGGTTCAGTTTATACTCTGCCCTTCAAACTGCCGGAGCCTTCATGACCATTGACCAGACCAAGGTTCGCAAGGGCCGTAAATTCGATCAGGTTCTTGCGGGGGCGCGTGATGTCTTTATGGCGGACGGGTTCGAGGGCGCGAGCGTGGACGCGATTGCCAGTGCCGCCGGCGTGTCCAAGGCGACGCTGTACAGCTATTTCCCCGACAAACGTCTGTTGTTCATGGAGGTCGCCGATACCGAATGTGCCCGTCAGTCGCGGCAGGCTTTCGACAGTATCGACACCGATGCGCCGCCGCGTGTGGTGCTGGGGCTGGCCGGTCGACATCTGTTGGGGTTCATCACATCGACCTTTGGTCAGCAGATGTTTCGCCTGTGTGTGGCCGAATGTGACCGGTTCCCCGAGCTTGGCCAGCGCTTTTATAATTCCGGCCCAGCTGTGGTCCGGCGCGAGATGGCGGGGTACTTCGAGACTGCTGTCGCTCGTGGGCAGTTGTGTATGGAGGACCCGCTACTGGCGGCCGACCAATTCGGAGAGCTCTGCAAGGGGGATGTCTGGCTACGACTGACCTTCGGTATCATCGACAGGATTTCTCAGGCAGAGATCGACCGCGTGGTAGACAGCGCGGTCGATGTGTTTCTGGCGCGCTACGCGGCTTAGCCCTTGGGCCGGTTGTCGATGATCCGCACCGCTTTGCCTTCGGAACGGGTGATGGTGTTCACATCGCCCACGTCGATCATCACGCTGATGCCCACGGTTTCCTTGATCTGCGCGGCCAGCTGCTGTGCCGCTGTTTGCCGGGCGGCATCGTCGACGGTGGCGTCGACACATTCGCACAGCACCCGCATCTGATCCATGCGGTCGGGCTTGCTGAGCTCGATCTGGAAATGCGGGGCGAGACCGGGGGTGGCCATCAGCGCCTCTTCGATCTGGGTGGGGAAGACGTTGACGCCGCGCAGGATGATCATGTCGTCGCTGCGGCCGGTGACTTTCTCCATCCGGCGCATGCTGCGGGCGGTGCCGGCCAGCAGGCGGGTCAGATCGCGGGTGCGGTAGCGAATGATGGGAAACGCCTCTTTGGTGAGCGAGGTAAAGACCAGCTCCCCCTGTTCGCCATCGGCCACGGGCTGGCCGGTTTCGGGGTTGATGACCTCGGGGTAGAAATGATCCTCCCAGATGTGCAAACCGTCTTTGGTTTCGACACATTCGCAGGATACGCCGGGGCCCATAATCTCGGACAGGCCGTAGATATCGACAGCGTGCATATCAAACGCCTGTTCAATCTCGAGCCGCATGGCATTGGTCCAGGGTTCGGCCCCGAAGATACCTACTTGCAGCGAAGACTGGCGCGGATCGATGCCCTGGCGCGCGTATTCATCCAGGATCGACAGCGCATAAGAGGGTGTGACCGTGATGCCGTCGGGTTTGAAATCCTCGATCAGGCGGACCTGTCGCGGGGTCATCCCGCCCGAGATCGGTACGGTGCTTAGCCCAAGGCTATCTGCCCCCAGATGCACCCCCAACCCTCCGGTAAACAGCCCGTATCCATAAGCGTTATGCAGCATGTCGCCGGGTTTCAGCCCTGCCGCGCGCAAGGACCGCCCCATGACGCTGCCCCAAGTGGCGAGGTCATTCTTGGTGTAGCCCACAACCGTCGGCTGGCCGGTGGTGCCCGAGGACGCATGAATGCGCGCCAGCTGGTCGCGGGGCACGGCGAACATGCCGAAGGGGTAGTTGTCGCGCAGGTCGGTTTTGACAGTGAAGGGGAATTTCGCCAGATCGCTCAGGTCGTTCAGATCGTCGGGGTGGACGCCTGCGGCATCAAAGCTTTGACGGTAGAAAGGCACATTCGCATAGGCGTGGTGCAGGGATTTTTTCAGCCGCTCCAATTGCAGGGCGCTGATTTCATCGCGGCTGGCAAGCTCGATCGGGTCAAGCGATGATCGGGCAGGCGTGAGGTCTTTCATGGGGTCATTTCCTCCTCGAAATGGTGGCCTTTGATGGTGCGTGACAGGCCACGGAACAAGGCGATGGTGCGCCCGTCCTCCCCCGTGACTGTCACGTCATAGACGCCGGAGCGTCCGGTTCTGGATTGTTCGCGTGCCGCCGCGTGCAGCCGTTCGCCAGCCTTCCCCGGTGCGAGGTAGGAAATCTGGTTCTGCTGGGCGACGGCAAGCTGGTTGTAGCTGTTGCAGGCAAAGGCAAAGGCGCTGTCGGCGAGGGTGAAGATATACCCGCCGTGGGCGATGCCGTGGCCGTTCAACATGGCCGCGGTGACCACCATCGACAGATCCGCCGCGCCGGGGGCGATATGGTCGATGCGCATCCCCAAAGACTGGCTGGCCGTATCGGTGGACCACATGGCAGCGGCGGATTTTTCGGCGCGGAGTTGCGGGGTCATGGCGGGCCTTTATGTTTCACAATTTGGATGCTTGCACAGATAATGTAACGCTTTCAAGAGAATTGATCGGCGGCTCTCTTGATTTGAGCGGCGAAGGGCGCAACTGTCAAAACATGACAGTGCATATTCATCCCTCACACCCGCAGAATGAACGCGCGCCCGAACAGGTTTCCTTTCACCGGACGGAACTTGGCCCGATCCTGTCGCTTTATGGGCGCATGGTCGCGGCGGGGGAATGGCGCGACTATGGAATCTCTTCGCTGCGCGAGGTCGCGGTGTTTTCAATCTTCAGGCGCACTGCAGAGATGCCGCTTTACCGGATTGAGAAACGCCCCAAGCTGCGGTTGAAGCAAGGGATGTACGCGGTGATCGGGGCCAATGGGCAGGTGCTGCGCCGCGGTCAGGATCTGGCTGCCGTGCTGCGCGTGCTGGAACGCAAGATGATCCGCGCCGTCGACCCCTAGACCGCCGCGCCGGATGAGGGGGCGGATGGATTTAAGGCCATTTGGAAGGGTTTAGCCGTTTGTGCCCGGTCAGCGGGCCGTCGGTTTTGGCGATACGGGTCAGTGCGTCCTGGATGGGTTCGCGGGTGACGGCCATATGATGCGCATTGGCGTGGATCATGGTGGCGGGGTCGAGGACCAGCGCCACATGGCCTTTCCAGAACAGGAGGTCATTGCGTTGGATATCGCGCGGGACGGGGCCTGCACCTGCCATGGGGTCGGCAAAGCTGGTCTGCTGCTGGTCGCTGTCGCCGGGGCAGGGAATGCCGCAGGCGAGGAAGGCGGCCTGAACGAGGCCCGAGCAATCGATCCCCCAGCGGCTGTTCCCGCCCCAGAGGTAGGGCGTGCCGAGAAACAGCTCTGCCACGGCGGCGGGGTCCGGGAAAGCGTGCGGCAGCGGCGCGAGGTGTTGGGTCGGGATATGGCCAAGCGAGGTCTGGGCAAATCGGCCTTCCGTTCCCGTCACCATAACGCGGCTGCCAAAGCTGAGGCTGCTGACATCCGGTGATTTCAGATCGGCACGCGTATAGGCGTGGGTGGTGGGTGCGGTGACGACGTGAGTCGGGCGGACCGCAGGGCCGATGGCGGTTTCGGATATGTAACCGCAGTAGTTGTCCTTGGTCAGTTGCACATAGGCGGTGCCATCGGTGCGATCCAGCACGGTCAGCGCCTCACCCAAGAGCGCTTGCCGGTCGCGGGGGCCGTCGGGGCTGCGGTTCAGATCAACGACCGGTAGGGTGATCTGCGCCGCTGTCTTTTCGGTGATCCGCTTGGGGTCGGGATGCAGGCGTCGGTCGGTCATTTTGACAAGATCGCCCCGAGGCTGGCATGCAGCGCGCGTGTGGCCTGACCCACGCCGCCTTTGGCGCGGGCAGGGGCGGCGCTTGGTTGCCAGCCGTAGATGTCGAAATGCGCATAGGCGCTGTCGGTGACGAAACGGCGCAGAAACAGTGCGGCGGTGATACAGCCCGCGAACCCGCCAGAGGGGGCGTTATCCAGATCGGCGATACCGGGTTCGATCAGCGGCTCGTAGGGCGTGTGGAAAGGCATACGCCAGACAGGGTCGGCGTGGGTGGCGGCAGCGGATTCCAACGCGGCGACGAAATCGGGATCGTCGCTGAAATAGGGGGCCAGATCGGGGCCCACGGCGACCCGTGCGGCACCGGTCAGCGTCGCCATAGAGATAATCTGATCGGGTTTGTCCTCGTCCGCCAGAGCCAGCGCATCGGCCAGCACCAACCGGCCTTCGGCATCGGTATTGTTGATCTCGACCGTGAGGCCCTTGCGCGAGGTCAGGATGTCTTGGGGGCGGAAAGCATTGCCGGAGACCGCGTTTTCAACCGCGGGGATCAGCACGCGCAGTTGCAGGTCCATCCCCGTGGCCATGATCATATGCGCCAGACCCAGCACCGCCGCCGCGCCACCCATATCCTTTTTCATCAAGCCCATCGACGCGCCGGGTTTCAGGTTCAGCCCACCGGTGTCAAAACACACGCCTTTGCCCACCAGCGTCAGCTTTTTCCCGGTTTTGCCCCAGGTCAGGTCGATCAGCCGGGGCGCGCGGTCGGCGGCGCGGCCGACGGTATGGATCAGCGGCAGGTTCTGTGCCAACAGATCGTCGCCCGTGATGACAGAGATCCGCGCCCCGTGTTGATCTGCCAGTTTACGTGCTGCGGCTTCCAGATCGGGCGGGCCCATATCCGAGGCGGGCGTGTTGATCAGGTCGCGGGTCAGCATTTCCCCTTCGGCGAGGGCGCGGATGTGATCGGCGTCGATCCCAGCGGGCGCAACAAGGCGGGCGGCCATCGGAGATTGCGAGGCATAGCGGTCAAACCGATAGGACGCGAGCAGCCACCCCAGAGCCTCCACCGCGAGCTCTGCCGCGGGCAGGTCGGCGTACAGGTCATAGTCGCCCTTGGGCAGCTTTGCCGCGGCACCTGCCAGATGGAAGCGCCCCCGTTTGCGGGCGCTGGCCGTGCCGTATCCCGCCAGAGCCATGCGCAGCGCGCCATCTTCGCCCGGCAGCGTCAACGCCTGCCCCAACGCGCCGGTAAACCCCTGTGCCGCGACCCAAGTGCGTGTGGCATCGGATTGCCCCTCAAGCCAGTCAGGCAGGGCATCGGAGGCAATCAGATGCAGCGGGATCGCAGCGGCGGAGGGGTCGGCGAAGAGAGCGGACATAGGGCTGGGCCTTTCGTGCATGATAGTCGCGCGCAGCCTAGACGTATCCTGTGGCGCTGCAAGCCCGTCAAAGGGTCACATCCTGCGTGTCCCAGATTGCGGTCAGCGACCGTTCGCCGATGCGGATCAGCCGCGTGAGCGTCGCCCCGATCGCGACGTGACTGTTCTGGTCAATCGCGCAGATCACATCCCCCGCGACGTTTGCCAGCTTTTGCAGCCCCACCTGTTCGGCAATGGCAATCAGCGACCGGCAGTTTTTACGCAGCTCAAGCCAGTTGGATGCCTGATACAGACGGTCGCAGTGGGACATGCGCAGGGCCAATTCCTCCATCGCGCGACAGACGACATCTTCGGCCCCTGATTCACCCAGTTGGTCATACAGGATACCCAGACGTTCCTGATCTACGCGGACTTGTTCGACTGGCCGCATTTGCAATACATACATTAGAGTCACCTCATCATTACGCCCCCACAGCGCATCTGCACTATGTCGGCCAATTGATGTCCAATTCGTTTACGGCCGTGTGCGTTTTCGCTCGAATACGATGCGAATTCAGAGTATTTTGGCTAAAATTTAGTAAAGGCGAGACAGAGATGGATAACGCGAAACCGCTCCCGAATTATCTGGTTCAACGGTATCACGGATGGAAAGCAACCAGTTACGCTGAAAACGAGGCATGGTACCGCCGTTTGGCCAGCGACGGGCAGCATCCTCGTGCGATGATCATTTCGTGCTGCGATAGCCGGGTGCATGTAACATCGATCTTTGGGGCGGATCAGGGTGAATTCTTTATTCACCGTAATATCGCCAACTTGGTGCCACCTTACCAGCCTGACGGGCAGCAGCACGGGACGTCGGCCGCGGTTGAATATGCGGTTCAGTCGTTGAAAGTCGCGCATGTTATCGTGCTCGGTCACTCCAGCTGTGGCGGTGTGCAGGGCTGTCTGGACATGTGCAAAGGCAACGCGCCAGCGCTGGATGCCAAAGACAGCTTTGTCGGTCGGTGGATGGATATCCTGCGCCCGAAATACGATGCGGTTTCGGACATCGAAGACCCGAAAGAGCAGGCACGCCAGCTTGAGAAACACGCTGTTATGACCTCTCTTGAGAACCTGATGACGTTCCCCTTTGTGGCGCAGCAGGTCAAAGCGGGAGAGCTGACGTTGCACGGCCTGTGGCACAACATCGGCGAGGGCGGGCTTGAGTGCTATAGCGCCGATAAAGAGATGTTCCGGCCCGTATAATGGGCTGGTCTGACAGGGACGGTTCCGGCGGCACCTGCGCGTGATCGTTCCTGCGCTTTTGCTGACCGTGTCGATCATTGGTACGGTCATCGCGACCTCCCAACCGGTTTGGGGGGATCTGGTTTTGCTGGCGGGGCCTTGTGCCATCGCCAGCGCCATCTTGCTCCTGCGGGAGGCGCGGGTCTGGCTGGCGGGGCAATCCCGGCGCAGTGCCCGTGGGGCGGTGGTGATTGACGGGTCAAACGTCATGTACTGGTGGGGCGGCACGCCGCTGATCACGCCCGTGCAGGACGTGGTGCGGACTCTGAAAGACCTTGGCTTCAAGACAGGCGTGGTCTTTGATGCCAACGCAGGGCATCTGCTGACGAACGCTTACAAAGATGATGCGGCGCTGGCGGCGATGTTGAAACTGCCGGTGGATCAGGTGATGGTCGTGCCAAGCGGATCGCCGGCCGATCCCTTCATCCTGACCGCCGCGCGCGAGATGGGGGCGGTTGTCGTGAGCAATGACCGCTACCGTGACTGGGCCGATGACTTTCCCGAGGTGCTGCGACGCGGGCATCTGATCAAGGGCGGATACCGGCAACAAGAGCTGTGGTTCGACTTTGCCACGCTGTCAGACAAACAGAGCGCCGCCTGATGGCCAAAGCGCCCGCGGCAGCGTTGATCTGGACATGTCGGAGATGAAAAAGGCCAGCGCATCGCACTGGCCTTTCCCGACATAAAGATCAGGGGGCGCTTAGCCTTTTTTCAACACTTCGCGGCCCAGCAGTTCCGCGATCTGCACGGCGTTCAATGCGGCACCCTTGCGCAGGTTGTCGCTGACACACCACAGGTTCAGACCGTTGTCGATCGTGCTGTCCTGACGGATGCGGCTGATGAAGGTTGCGAAATCGCCCGCACATTCAACGGGGGTGACATAGCCACCGTCTTCGCGCTTATCGATCACCATGATACCGGGGGCTTCGCGCAGGATGTCGCGGGCCTCGTTCTCGTCCAGATGCTCTTCGAACTCGATGTTGATCGATTCGGCGTGGCCCACGAAGACCGGAACGCGGACACAGGTCGCTGTGACCTTGATTTTGGGATCGACGATTTTCTTCGTCTCTACCATCATCTTCCACTCTTCTTTCGTGTCACCGCTATCCATGAACACGTCGATATGCGGGATCACGTTAAAGGCGATCTGTTTGGTGAACTTCTTCGCTGGCTTGTCGTCGGTGGGGTTGTAGATCGATTTGGTCTGGTCCCAAAGTTCGTCCATGCCGTCTTTGCCCGAACCGGACACCGACTGGTAGGTCGACACGACAACACGTTTGATCGTGGCGCGGTCGTGCAGCGGCTTGAGCGCGACAACCATCTGCGCGGTCGAGCAATTCGGGTTCGCGATGATGTTTTTCTTGGAATAATCGTGGATCGCGTCGGCGTTCACCTCTGGCACGATCAGCGGGATATCCGGATCGTAGCGGTACAGCGACGAGTTATCGATGACCACGCAACCGGCCTTGGCGGCCTTGGGCGCGTATTTTTTGGTCGCTTCCGAACCGACGGCGAACAGCGCCATATCCCAGCCCGTGAAGTCGAACGTATCCAAGTCTTTCGTCTTGAGCGTCTTGTCGCCAAAGCTGACTTCGGATCCCATAGACTTGCGCGAGGCAAGTGCCACGATCTCGTCTACAGGGAAGTGGCGCTCGGCCAGAATGTTCAGCATTTCACGGCCCACATTGCCTGTGGCACCCGCGATGACGACGCGATAACCCATCTTAAAACTCCAATACTAAAATGTGATGGTGCGGGCCTCTTATACCGCTTGGGCCCGCGGGGGAAGGGGGCGTGGCCTATTCGCCTGCATCGCGGGAAAACAGGTAAACGAACAGACCCGCTGCCATGAGCGCGGCAAACAGGGTGAAAATCATCACATAGGGGGCCTGCGCGGTGACGGCGGGCTGGCTGGCCGCATAGACGCGGCCCGACAGGAACTGCGCCACGCCAACGCCCCCAATGCTGCACAGGTTCAACAGGGTCATGCCCCGCCCGACCAGCTGCGGCGGCATAAAGCTGCGGCCGTGGGCGATGATCACCGCATAGGTCGCGCCAAAGAAACCGACAGCGGCCATCAGCGCCGTGGCAAGAATGATGCCACTGTCGGGGAAAAGCATAAGCGCCACCAAGGCCGCGAGGTTCAGCGCCGTGCCCCCGACAATCACCCATTTCGTGCTGCCAATCACGCGGTCCAGCGGGCCATAGGCAAGGCTGCCTGCCACCATCGCGATCCCCATCAACAGGGTCGCCCAGCCGATCTGGTGAGCATTCGCGGCAAAGACATCCTCGAAATAGGGACCGATCCAGAGCCCGCGCAACGCGCCGACCTGAGCGTAGCTGACGCTCATGATGGGAAAGATGAACCACAGCGCCTTGATCTTGAACACGCCAAGAAGGCTGCCGCGTTGTTCCCCTTCGGGGGTAGCGGGGTCGCGCACGACGCTCCAGATGCCAACCGCCGTGAGCGTGGTGATGGCGCAAAGCCCCCAAAGTGACGCGCGCCAGCCGATCGTTTCCGCCGCAATCGCCATCGGATAGGATGCAACGAGATTGCCAAGCGTGCCGATGCCCACCATGACGGAGGCGAGCACGACAAAGCGGCTTGGTGCGAATTCACGCGCAAAGATATAGTAGGCTCCCATCAACACCGGCGCACAGCCGATCCCGATCAGGACCATCGCCAGATTGATGTGCAGCGGCTGCGTCGCCACCGCGAACAAAGCCGCCCCGCCGCCCCCGCCCACCAGCAGCAAGCTGGCCGCCGTGCGCCGCGGCCCGACTGTATCCAGCGCCCATCCCACAGGCAGTTGCATCGCCGCAAAGGAGAAGAACCAAAGCCCCGACGCAAAGGCGAGGTCTTCGGGCGTGGCCCCCAGATCAACGCGCAGTGACGGGCTGAGCACGGCGAGAAAGGCACGGAAAAACTGGCTGAGCACATAGCCCAGCCCCAACAAAGCTACCCCGCGTGTCATGTCAGTGTGTCACGCCATTTGCCCGCAAGCGCTTGCGCCGCGTGGCTGAGCAGCAGAACATCCGCCCCGACCGCAACAAACTGCGCCCCGGCCTCAAGCGCGTCGCGGGTCATGTCGTCGTGGGTCGACAAGATGCCCGGTGCCTTGCCCGCCGCGTGTATCTTGTGCAGCGCGGTCATGATCGCGTCTTGTACATCGGGGTGGAGCGCATTGCCCATGTACCCCATATCAGCCGCCAGATCCGCAGGGCCGATGAACACGCCGTCGATCCCGTCGACCGCGAGGATCGCATTCAGGTTCTCAAGGCCCTTCACGCTTTCGACCTGCACCAGCAGGCAGATCTCATCATCCGCCGTGGTGCCGTAATCCGCGATCTGCGAGAAACGCGCGGCACGGGTCAGCGCATAGCCGACACCGCGGTCGCCGTGAGGCGGATAGGTGACATCGCGCACCAGTTGGCGGGCCTGATCGGCGTTATCCACCATAGGCACCAGCAGGGTCTGCGCCCCCGCATCCAGCATCTGTTTGATCAGATAAGTCTCCCCCACGGGGACGCGCACAACGGGGTGGCTGTCAGAGGCTTCAAGCACCTGAAGCTGCGCCATGATAGAGCGCAGGTCGTTCGGCGCGTGTTCCCCGTCGATCACCAGCCAGTCAAAACCGGCTGTCCCCATCAGTTCGGCGCTATAGGTGTCCGCAAGACCCAGCCAGCAGCCAAAGACGGTATCGCCTTGTTTCAAAGCCTGTTTGAACGCGTTGAAGGGGGCTGGCATGGGCATGATCCTTGGTGCTGTTTCGGCGTACCCTAGGGTCAAGCATCACGGAGTGTCCAGAGGGGGCGCGGCCCCCGTCGCGCAGGCGTTTGCTTAACCCGCCGCCATGTCGGCAACAGTGGGCAGCGGGGCGACGGCGCCGTAGCCCTGGACGGACAGCGCAGAGGCCGCGACGGCGTAGTGGCATGCGGCTTCGGGGGTGTCACCTTTTGACAGGCGGGTCAGGAAAGCCCCGTCGAAACAGTCTCCGGCACCTGTGGCGTCGACGGCTGTGACCCGAACGCCGGGGATATGCGTTATCGTCCCGGCGTGCCCCAAAAGCGCGCCGTCCTCTCCGAGGGTCAGGGCGACTACATCCGGCCCCATTTTATGAAATGCCCGCACGATGTCTTCGGGGGTGTCCAGACCCGTAATCTGGCGCGCGTCATCCAGACCAGGCAGCGCGATATCCGCCAGCCCGAGCGCTTGGGTAATCACGGAACGGGCTTTCTCAAGGGGCCAGAGCGCCAGCCGCAAGTTCGGATCGAAAGATATCTGCCGTCCGGCCGCCCGTGCGATACGCATCGCGTCCAGACCGGCATCGCGCGCGCTGGCACTGATCGCCAGAGTGATGCCCGACAGATGGGTGAACCGGGCGCGCGCTATGGCCTCAACAGGCAAGCTGTCTGCGGTCATTCTGCTGGCAGCAGATCCCGCGCGACGATACTCGAACCGGTGCCCATCTGACCCGTGCCGCACGAAGTAGAGCCCCGTCGGGGCTGATGCGTCCGTCGCAATGCAGGAGGCATCGACGCCCTCGCGGCTCCAGAGTTTGCGAAGCTCTTGCCCGAAACCGTCGTCGCCCAAGCGCGTTGCGATGGCGCTGCGCGCGCCGAGACGGGCAGCGGCAATGGCGACGTTTGACACGTCACCACCGAATCCCTGGTGCCACTGCGTCCCGTTGATCTGGTTGAACTCGACCAGCGGTTCGCCGATGCAGATAATATCGAAGTCGCGCATGGGTTAGTGGTTGTTGCGCGGCAGGCCGCGGCTGGTGATGTCGCGGTATTCGGTAGCACCTTCAAAGACCATACCTTCGGAGAAGGGGCGTACCTTCTCGCGGAAGATCTCTTGCCAGGGGGATTGGCTTTCTGGCTGCGCATAGCCCCCCGCAGCGTCAAGGGCCGCGCGGCGCGCGGCAAGCTCGGTTTCGTCCAGCAGCACATCAACGCGGCGCTGTTTCAGGTCGATCCGGATCGGATCGCCGTCTTGCAACAGCGCAAGCCCGCCCCCATCCGCAGCTTCGGGCGACGCATTCAGGATCGACGCCGAGCCAGAGGTGCCCGACTGCCGCCCGTCGCCGATACATGGCAGGGCGCGGACGCCCTGTTTGATCAGATAGCTTGGCGGGCGCATGTTCACCACCTCGGCCCCGCCGGGATAGCCCTTGGGCCCTGCGCCACGCATCACCAGAACACTGTCATCGGTCAGCCCCAACGCGGGGTCATCGATGCGGGCGTGAAAGTCTTCTGGCCCGTCGAATACCGCGACACGGCCTTCAAAAGCCTCTTGCGCGTTCGAGAAATAGCGCGCCCGAAAGCCCGCGTCGATGGCAGAGGTTTTCATCAAGGCGCTGTCGAACAGGTTGCCGCGCATGTTCAGGAAACCCGCATTGGGTTTTAACGGTGACGCCGCGCGGCGGATCACATCCTCATCAAGGATCGGCGTGTCGGTGTAGAGTTCGGCGATCGTTTGACCGGTCACAGTCAGCGCATCGGGATGTGGTAAAAGCCCGGCCCGCAACAATTCACCGATCACAGCGGCTGTGCCCCCCGCGCGGTGGAAGTCTTCGCCCAGATAGGTGCCGACGGGCTGCATATTGACGAGGAGTGGCACGGCGTGGCCGAATTCTTCCCAATCTCCGTTGCTCAGCGCGATGCCAAGATGCGCGGCGATGGCATTGAGGTGGATCGGCGCGTTGGTCGATCCTCCTAGCGCGGAGTTGACGACAATGGCATTCTCGAAGGCTGCGCGCGTCATGATCTGGGCCGGGCGCAGGTCGGCATGGACCATATCAACGATACGTTTTCCCGTATGATAGGCCGCTTGCCCGCGTTCGCGGTAAGGTGCGGGGATAGAGGCAACGCCGGGCAGCTGCATGCCCAAAGCCTCTGACAGGGAGTTCATCGTCGATGCGGTGCCCATCGTGTTGCAGAACCCGACCGAGGGGGCGGAAGAGGCCGCGATCTCGAGGAATTCTTCGGCGTCGATTGAGCCGGCCGCCAGCTCTTGCCGCGCCTGCCAGATCACCGATCCCGATCCTGCGCGTTCGCCCCGGTGCCAGCCGTTCAGCATCGGCCCGACAGAGAAGGCCAGGGCGGGCATGCCCACCGTCGCCGCTGCCATCAGCAGCGCTGGCGTGGTTTTGTCACAGCCAATGGTCAGCACGACGCCGTCGATCGGATAGCCATACAGGCTTTCGACGAGGCTAAGATAGGCGAGGTTACGGTCCAGCATCGCGGTCGGACGCTTGCCGGTTTCCTGGATAGGATGCACCGGAATTTCCATCGGGATGCCTCCGGCGGCGATGATCCCGTCGCGGGTCCGTTTGGCCAGCTCGATATGGTGGCGGTTGCAAGGGCTCAGGTCGCTGCCGGTCTGCGCGATCCCGATCACCGGCTTGCCCGACCGCAGTTCTTCAAGCGTGAGCCCGTAGTTCAGGTAGCGTTCAATATAGAGCGCGGTCATCTCGGGGTCGTCGAGATTGTCGAACCACTTACGGGAGCGCAGAGATTTGGTGTCGGTCATAATTCGTCTTTCAGCGGCCGGTCACGCCAGGGAAGGCAATGAGAATAGCAAGCGCGAGGATTTGAAGGGCAATGAAGGGCAGGAGAGAACGGAAGATCTCTCCCAAAGAGATATCGGGTGGTGTCACCGACTTGAGATAGAAGGCGGCGGGACCAAAGGGCGGCGACAGGAAGCTGACCTGCATGTTCATGGCGAAGACCACACCGAACCACACGGGATCAAGACCAAGATCGCGAATGATCGGGACAAAGATCGGCATGGTCAGCAGCGCAATCCCTACCCAGTCCAGAAACATCCCAAGGACAAAGAGGATCGCCATCATGAACAAGACAATCACGGTTGGATTGTCGGACACGCCGGTGATCAGGTTAGAGACAAAGGTGATGCCGCCCATCAGGTTAAAGACCCCGACCAGTGCCGAGGCACCGATCCCGATCCAGACGATCATCCCGACGGTCGCGAGCGTCCGCTTGGCCGCGCCCACCATCAGTTCTGTGGTGAATTCGCCGCGGATCATCGTGGATAGGGTCACGCCGATCACCCCGATGGCAGAGGCTTCGGTGACCGAGGCAATGCCGCCATAGATCGACCCCAGCACAAAGATCACCACCATGATTGGCAAGATCAACCCTTTGAGCAGACGCATCTTCTCGGCTGTCGAGGTCTCGTCCGGTTCCGGGATCGGGGCGATGTCGGGGTTCATGTAGGCCCGCACCAGCACGTAGATAATATAGAAGCTTGCCAGCATCAGACCGGGCAGGAAGGACGCGGTGAACAGATCCCCGATAGAGACGGACGCCGTCAGACCATAGATGATCAAGACGATGGACGGGGGCACCATTGTCCCCAAGGCCCCGCCCGCGCAGCATACGCCGATGGCCAGACGCCGGTCATAACCAAGCCGCAACATCTGGGGTAGCGCCAGCAGACCCAGCAGCACCACCTCGCCCCCGATGATGCCGGACATGGCGGCCAGTACCACGGCGACCAGCAAAGTCTGGATCGCGATACCGCCCCGCAGACGGCCACCGACCACGCGCATGGCGTCGAACAGATCGCGTGCAATGCCCGACCGATCCAGGATCGCGGCCATCAATACGAACATCGGTACGGACACAAAGACGAAGGAGTTGACGAAGCTGAAGATGCGGCTGGTGATCAACGGCACGGCCATCGGCCCGAACCAGCCAAGCGCAAAAATCAGCGCCACGAGCAGGGTCACGAAAGCCAGTGGCATGCCGGTGATCAGCAGCAGGAACAAGGTGACGAACATCGCCCCTGTCGCCACTTCGATCCCCATGGCCTTAAAGTCGAACAGCGCTGCGAGAAGGTCCATCACCGGTCCTGTTTTGTCATGTAGTTCCAAGCAAGCACAGCGAACTGCACGGCCATGACCACGAGAATTGTAAAGAGAAAGATTTTAAGCATCCCCGGCGTGGGTGGATCCCATGCGCTGCCGCTGCTT
The DNA here is from genome assembly GCF_002311545.1 of Sulfitobacter sp. UBA1132. Lineage (NCBI taxonomy): Bacteria > Pseudomonadati > Pseudomonadota > Alphaproteobacteria > Rhodobacterales > Roseobacteraceae > Sulfitobacter > Sulfitobacter sp. UBA1132. Next base: position 273,488 of record NZ_DCAN01000004.1, read on the forward strand.
TCCAGCCGGATCGCACCGGTTGGCGTCCAGACCGCACGCACAAGGCTTTGCCATGCGGCCCAGCCGAAGAAGGCCGTCGCCACGAGGCAGACCAGCGAAATCACCACATTGAAAATGCGCCGCCACGGGGCTGACAGGTAGTCATAGATCAGGACCACACGGATATGCGCATCCCGCGATACAACATAAAGCCCCCCGTAAACAAAAGCGGTGGCGTTCAGAAAGATCACCGTCTCATGCGCCCAGATCGTCGGGGCGTCGAAAACATAGCGCAACACCACCTCGATCCCGAGGATCGCGGCAGAGGCGAGGATCGCAAAGGCAAAAAGGATGCCAATCCGGTCGATGCCGCGCCCTAGCAGCCCGGCCTCTGGGATCGCCCCCTTGGGCGCGTCAATATCCACGGGTGCGCTGGCCGCGACGTTGGGATCTGTCCTGTCTTGCATATGCCCCTCCCGAGCGTTCACCCCTCCGGTCTGTCCGGAAGGGTGCTGGTGCTTCGGCGCTTATTTCAGCAGCCCGTTTTCTTCGAGATAGGCGGTCAGCGTGTCATAGACCTTGCGCGATGCGTCGGATGCTTCGGCCGCCTTCTCCCATTCGGTTTTGGCGAAGGCGCGGAATTTCGCACGCTCTTCATCGGACCAATTGTGCACGGTGATATCGGCGTTGGCTTCGGCTTCTTTCACCGCGGCCATGTCACGTTCGGCCAAGGTCGACACCTGGAGCTGCCGGAAGTCTTTTACGGACTCCACCAATGCGCTTTGGATATCCTCGGGCATCGAATCCCATACACCTTTGTTGATCGACACCTCGACCAGCGGCATAGAGTGGAAGCCGGGATATACAGGATGGTTCGCCACGTCATGCATGCCCTGCGCGTGGTTGGTCGAGAAGACGGTATAATCCGCCGCGTCGATCACGCCCTTATCAAGCGAGGTGAACACCTCGGAGCCAGGCAGGTTGACCGGAGACGCGCCCGCCGCGGCAAAGACTTTCTGCACCATACCTTCGGGCGCGCGCATCTTCAGCCCCTTCAGATCGTCCACACCGTCCAGCGGCACCTTCGACAGAAACGCCTCGAGGCCGGGGGTCGTCGCGCCGATGAAATGCAAACCGTAGGGTTCAAGCATTTCGTTCATCAGCTCATTGCCGCCGCCGTTCTCCATAAAGTCGAACATCTGCTGCGGGTCGGACCATGCCCCGACCGGATTGGCAATCAGACCAAACGCCGGCTCTTTCCCTGCGAAATAAGAGGTATCAGTGACGTGGCCATCAATAATGCCAGCCGCCACGGCATCCTGAGATTCAGTATGGGCGACGATTGTTTCAACGGGCAGCAGATCGACCTCGACGCGGCCGTCGGTTTTGGTGGCGACGTCTTTGGCCCATTCTTGCTGAAGCAAGAAGTTGGCGTTGCCTGCCGGATCAGATGACTGGAACTTGAGCGAAAAATCCTGTGCAGCAGCGGCACCGGCCAGCCCGGCGCTGACAAGTGCGGTTGCGGCCAGAAGCCTAGCGGTAAAGCGCATGTGTTTATCCTCCCTAAAAAGTCGTGACCGTAAACGGTGACGATGGGCGGACGCTAATGACAGCGCTGTCATCTGTCAACTATTCACAAGGACCTGCGCACGTGATAGGTTTTAACGCATGGAAAAGAACATTAAATACAAGCGGGTTACGTTGAACGAAGTCGCGGCAGAGGCCGGTGTCAGCGCTATCACGGTATCGCGGACGATTCGTGCCCCCGACATGGTCTCGGCTGGTGTGCGAAAGAAGGTTCAGGCTGCGATCGAACTGCTTGGGTATGTACCGGATCAAGCCGCTTCGGCGCTTGCGTCCGAGCGGACAAATGTGGTGGGTCTGCTGGTCCCATCGCTGACCAACGCGGTGTTTTCTGACGTCTTGCGCGGTGTTTACGATGTGATCGACGGGTCGGGCTTATCGGTGCAAATCGGTAATTTCCGCTATAGCCCCAGCAAGGAAGAAAACCTTTTGCGCACTTTCCTGCGTCAGCGCCCTGCGGGGCTGATTGTGGCAGGGATCGACCAAACCGACGCCGCACGGACCCTGCTCAAGTCCGCCCCCTGTCCCGTCGTGCAGATTATGGACGTGTCGGACTCTCCGATCGATCTCATGATCGGGTTCTCACACTACGATGGTGCGGTCGAAGGCACGCGGCACTTGATCGATGCGGGGTACAAAAAGCCCGGATTTCTGGGCGCGCGAATGGACCCGCGCTCGCAGGCGCGGCTTGCGGGTTTCACAGCCGAAGCGCAGGCGCGCGGCGTGTATGACCCGACCCGCGTGATTACGACGACCCACCCGTCCTCGGTGGGTATGGGCGGGCAACTGCTGAGCGATCTTCTTGCGCAAGCGCCAGACACCGATGCTGTGTTCTGCAATAACGACGACCTCGCCGCCGGCGCGCTGTTCGAGGCCGAACGCCGTCGCATCAACGTCCCCAACGATCTGGGTGTCTGCGGCTTTAACGACCTTGAAATGTCGCGGCACCTGAACCCCGGCATTACCTCTGTCGCGACGCCGCGCTACGAGGTCGGCGCAGGGGCAATGACCCTGCTTCGGGACGCAATCGCCGACCGCGCGGCCATCCAAACGCCGCATATCCGGCTCGGCGTGGAACTGATAAAGCGCGGATCGACAAGGCGGGGATACCCTCGCGAATAGCACGAGACCGGGCAGAGGGGGCGCTGCCCCCGTCGCGCAGGCGCGACTCCCCCGGAGTTTTCAGGGCAAAATGAAGTGGTCAGATGACCTTGATCACGTCCTTGTCGATGGCCAGCATATAGCCGCGCCGCGCGATATTCTTGACCAGCAGTTCCGACACGATCTGGTTGCCCAATGTATCGCGCAGACGTTTGATGCGCGTGGCCCCTGCTGCTTCGTCGCAGTCAGCGGCGGTCCGGCCCGAGATCATGCCCTCGATCTCGGAGCCTGAGAGCACGTCGTCATCCATGCGCGCTTCGGCAAGGACCGACATCGTTTCCATCGCGGCGGCGGTCAGTTTGAAGCCGAGGTTGTTGAGGTAGACGGTGTTTTCCTCGCGGCTGATCAGGAGCGAGTTTACTTGTATCCCCACCCGTTCGATCTGCGCCATGCGGCGGTTGAAGCCCACGAGCATGATCAGGAACACCAGCGCCGCGACCAGCATGGCCGTCGCAAAGACCAGCAGCACGATGATCACGATCCGGTAGCTCGACAGGGTTTCTGAAAACGCGGTGCCCGATTGTGCGAGAATTTCAAGCAGTTTGATTTCGGCCTGAGTAGTCAGATCGTCGTTCTCGACAAAGATGCGTTCAACCTGCGCGTTAAAGGCATTGGCGTCGGGCAAGGCCCATAGCAACAGCCCTGCGCCGATCAGAATGATCGCCACAACGGCCGCGATACCACCGCCGACAAAACGCCCGCCCGTGCGGCGCATCTCAGAAGCGGAGGAAATTTGGTCCGGCACTCGCTTTCCTTTGGTTTAGGCCATCCTTGCCAAAGACAGAGACGATCGTCAGCAACGTCCAGCCATTTGCAGCCAGCCGGTCCGTCAATTGGGCCTGCGCCGAGGCACGGCTGCAGTCACCGGATACTTGCGCCACACCATAATGCAGGCGCAAGGGGTTTTCCTGCTTTGCCTTGTAATCGGCAAAACATTCCGCCGCTTGGGCAGAGGGGGCGGAGAGGGCCAAAAGCCCCGCAGCAGCCAGAGAAAGGAGGATGTGTTTCATGACGATCAGACTGCGCCTATCCGGGCGGATATTCAATATCCATTGGGTCTGTACCGCTTTGTTATTCGATAACAGGGGGGTGTTATTGCCTGTCTGAGGGGGGTGCGGCCAGTTTGATCCCACGGCCTCGCTCTTGATGGCTTTGCATGGGGTGCTTCCTATGTTGCCCCCAACCGAAAGGATCAGACAATGCGCTTTACATTGCACCATAAATTCATCGCCTCGATTGCAGCCGCAGCCGTCGCTATCACCGCCTTTACTGCTGCACCCGCCGCCGCGGGCGACCGCAACAGGGATCTGGCAAAAATCGCGGTCGGTGTTTTGGGTGTGGCCATTGTCGGCAAGATCATTCACGACAAGAACAAGCGCGACGAGGAACGTGCACGGCAGGAAGTGTCAAAGCACCGCCATGCGCCAAACACTGTGTACCGCGCCCCACGCCCTCCACGGGCCGAGCGCGTGCCGGTCTACCGCGCGCCGCAATCGCGCCACCGGGTAGAGCCGCGTCCGCTGCCCAAGGGCTACAAGCGCAAGCAGCATCGCACCCATGCAAACGCCAAGCTGCTGCCCAAACAGTGTTTCCAGAGCTTCGACACGCGTCGCGGTCAGGTGCTGATGTTCGGCCGCCGCTGTCTTGAGAATAATTTCCGTCATGCCAACCGTCTGCCGCAGCAATGCGCGCAGCAGATCCGGACCCATCGGGGCACCCGCTATGGGTATGACGCCCGCTGCCTGCGTGGCGCGGGATACAGTTTGGCGCGCGGTTAATCTCAGCGTGCCAATACCGGGGGCATTTCGATGCTCTCGGGTGGGGAAGGGAGGGATGTTCGGGCATCCCTCCCTTTCTTATGTGCTGTGGATATCTTTTGCGATTGTGACATCGCAGTCTTCGCAAGGTCACAATTCGCGTGGGCGGGGCTTGAGCTTTGGCGCGGGTTGGGGTTTTCACGGGTTATGAAACCAGATTTTCAATTTGAACGGGCCGCCCATGCGCGCGGCTTTGAGCGGGTCGCCGGCGTGGACGAGGTGGGGCGCGGGCCCTTGGCGGGGCCGGTCACTGCCGCTGCCGTGGTGCTGGACCCGGATCGCATTCCCGAGGGGCTGAACGATTCAAAAAAGCTGAGCAAACCTGCGCGAGAACGCCTGTATGAAGAGCTTTTGCAGGTTGCAGATGTCAGCGTTGCCCATGCCTCGGTCGAAGAGATTGAAGAGCTCAACATCCTGAGGGCGAGCCACCTTGCCATGCTGCGCGCGCTGGAGGGGCTGAAGATCCCCGCCGACTATGCGTTGATCGACGGCAATATGATCCCGCGCGATCTGACCTTGCCTGCCGAAACCGTGATCAAGGGAGACGCTCGGTCGCAGTCGATTTCCGCGGCCTCAATTGCGGCCAAAATATGTCGAGATTGTGTCATGTTGTCCTTGGCGCAACAGCACCCCGGATATGGCTGGGAAACCAACATGGGATACGGGTCGAAAAAGCACATGGAGGCGTTGCAGAAAATTGGTGTGACCCCACACCATAGACGTTTGTTCAAACCCGTACACAACATGTTGTATCAAGATAAATAACTAACCACTTGATTCAAAAAAGAAATTGACCAGGAATCGTCTGTCGGGGCATCTTGTGGATAACCAAGAGCACACAATGTGCCGGGCAAGAGGCAGCTATTATGAAGACGATGACCAAGGGTGCGGCAGCACTCCCTTTAAACACGATCATTTCTGGCGACTGTATCGAAGCGATGAATGCGCTTCCGGCAGAGTCGGTGGACCTTATCTTTGCAGATCCCCCCTATAACCTGCAGTTGCGTGGCGACTTGCATCGTCCCGACAATTCAAAGGTGGATGCGGTCGATGATGCGTGGGACCAGTTTTCCAGCTTTGCCGTCTATGACAAGTTTACCCGCGAATGGCTGAAAGCCGCGCGGCGTCTTTTGAAACCCAATGGCGCGATCTGGGTTATTGGCAGCTATCACAATATTTTCCGCGTTGGTGCCGCATTGCAGGATGCGGGTTTCTGGATCTTGAACGACGTGGTGTGGCGCAAGTCGAACCCGATGCCGAACTTTCGCGGCAAGCGCTTTACCAATGCGCATGAAACCATGATCTGGGCCGGCAAGGACGAGAATTCCAAATACACCTTCAACTACGAAGCGTTGAAAGCGCTGAACGAAGGTATCCAGATGCGTAGTGATTGGGTGCTGCCGATCTGCACCGGTCACGAACGTCTGAAAGACGAGATGGGCGATAAAGCGCATCCGACGCAAAAGCCCGAAAGCCTGTTGCACCGTATCCTTGTGGGGTCCACCAACCCCGGTGATGTCGTGCTTGATCCGTTCTTTGGCACAGGCACCACAGGTGCCGTTGCCAAGATGCTGGGCCGCGACTTTATCGGGATCGAACGGGAAGAGGCGTATCGCAAGGTTGCCGAAAAGCGGATCAAATCCGTGCGCAAGTTCGATAAGGAAGCGTTGCAGACCACCACCTCGAAGCGCGCCGAGCCGCGCGTGCCGTTTGGCCAGCTGGTTGAACGTGGCATGCTGCGCCCGGGCGAAGAGCTTTATTCCCTGAACGGCCGGTATTCCGCCAAGGTTCGTGCCGATGGCACGCTTGTCGGGAACGAGGTCAAAGGATCGATCCACCAAGTCGGTGCGGCTTATGAGAAAGCGCCAAGCTGCAATGGTTGGACATATTGGTGCTACAAGAAAGACGGTAAACGCGTGCCGATCGATATCTTGCGCCAGCAGATCCGGGCAGAGATGGCCAACTAGGCCTCTCCCCACTTTCACACCCCATTTACGAACACCGCCGGTGTCCTTGCCGCCTCATGAGAAGGCGTGCCCATAAGGACACTCACCTTGGCCCCGCCTTTCATTGGCGGGGTCTTTTTCGTTTCAGGCGGTCAGGAAGGTTCAGCGATGTTCAGCGGGGATAGGGGGTCTTGCCTGCGTTATACTCGGCCCAGTCCGTGATCTCGGGGTAGTAGGTCCGGCGCCATTCCCGCACCCGTGGGTTCATCACACGCCGCCAGACCCAGGGCATCATCGCGGCCATTGTCATGACGGGGTAGCCATAGGGTAATTGCGGCGCCTCTGCGTCGCCATAGGTTTGCAGCACGGGAAACCGCCGGTCGGGTTTATAGTGGTGGTCGGAATGGCGTTGCAGATTGATCAGCAGCCAATTTGACGCCATATGCGCCGCGTTCCACGAATGGCGCGGCTGGACGTGTTCGTATTTGCCTTCACCCAGATGTTTGCGCGTCAGACCGTAGTGTTCGATGTAATTCACCAGCTCGAGCTGCCAGATCGCCACGCCCGCTTGCAGCAGGAACAGGCCCAGCCCGACCCAGCCGCCAAGGACCACGGCGAGGATCAGGCAGCCTGCTTGCAGCGCCCAGTATTTGAAAAACGGGTTGCTCAGGTCGGTCCAGGGTTTGCCCTTGCGTGCCAGCATCGCTTTTTCGGCCTGAAAGCTGGACACCAGCGATTGCCGCAGCACGCGCGGGTAAAAGCGGTGGAACCCTTCGTTATAGCGTGCGGTCACCGGATCGCGCGGGGTGGCGACATAGCGGTGGTGCACCAGCAGATGTTCAGACCGGAAGTGCGAATACAACACCATCGCCAGCAGCGCATCGGCCCAGAAGCGTTCGCGTCTATTGCGTTGGTGCATCAGCTCGTGGGCGTAGTTGATCCCGATGGTGCCCGTCATGACGCCGACGCCGAAGAAAACCGCGGCCTTCTCCCAGCCGGACAGATGCGCGGCCTGTGGCACGTACCATAGCAAGCCGAAGAGCGTGAGAAACTGCACCGGCATCCAGGCGGTTGTGATCATGCGATACCAGAACAGGTCGTGGTCTGATGCGTCCGGATCGGCGTTATCAAGGTTCAGCCCCGCGATCGCGTCGATGATCGAAAACAGATACCATGTGACCAGCGGCATCAGGATCACGGTCCAGCCGCCGACGGTGGCGGATATCCAGACCAGCGGGATCAGCGCAAAGGAAAGGGCAAAAGGCAGCGCACGCCGTAACTGCGACAGTTGGTCGGTGCTTATGTTTGTGGTGGGCGAGGTCATGCTGCACGGCCTTTTCGGGTTATCTGGCCCAAGGGGATCGGGCACAGCTTTGGCTGCGACAAACTATGCCGCGCCGCCGCTAACGTAGCAAGTCATAGGCTTTGCGCATCACCGTGGGCAGGTCCGAGGGGCGGAAATCATCCCGCACGACAAAGTGTCCGCGTGCTGGCACCGTGTCCTCCGGTAGGGGCGCGTGCATGACGGTCAGCATCAGGTGGAAATGCGTGAACGTGTGCCGCACCTCCCCCGCAAGGGGCTGCCAGTCGGCGGGGGCAGGCGGTGTGCCTGCGGGGCGCGGGCCGCCTGCCTCGATCCAGTCTGTGCCGGGCCAACCGAGCATACCGCCGAGCAACCCTTTGTCGGGGCGTGTCTCAAGCAGCCAGGCGCCATCCGCGCGCTGCCCCAGATAGACCGTGCCATGCCGGATCGGCTTCGGCTTCTTCGGGGTCTTCTTGGGCAGTTCGGCCGCCGTGCCATTGCGGCGGGCAAGGCAGGGATCGCGCCAAGGACAAATGCCGCAGGCGGGGGATTTGGGGGTGCAAATCGTGGCCCCCAGATCCATCACCGCTTGGGCGTAATCTCCGGGACGGGTGATTGGGGTCAGCGCCTCGGCACGTGCCATGAGCTCGGGCTTGGCGGCGGGCAGGGGGGTGTGGATGTTATAGAGCCGCGCCATCACCCGTTCGACATTGCCATCCAGCACGGTGAAGGGCAGATCAAACGCGATAGAGGATACGGCCGCAGCGGTATAAGGGCCAATCCCCGGCAGCTTGAGCAGGGCCGTGTGGTCGGCGGGGAACTGGCCGTCGTGATCGGCCACCACAGCGCGGGCGCATTTCAACAGGTTGCGAGCACGGGCATAATAGCCCAGTCCGGCCCACTCCCCCATCACATCCGCATCCGCTGCCGCCGCCAGATCAGCGACCGTAGGCCAGCGCGCGGTGAACCGTTGGAAATAGTCGCGGACGGTTGCGACGGTGGTTTGTTGCAGCATCACTTCGCTCAGCCAGATGCGGTAGGGATCGGGGCGCACGCCCTCCGCCCGTGCCGCTGGCGGCACGCGCCACGGCATCGCGCGCGCATGGACATCGTACCATTCCAGAAGGATCAGCGGGAGGTCGCCGGAGGGGTCGGTGTCACGCAATGTTTATAACCTTTTCGGTTGGGTATGGCTGGTGATACGAGGCAGGATTGCTATGTTGTGGCTAGTCATTCGGGAAAGATAGTCATGGCGCCACGGCGTACCAGTACAAAAGGGTTCAAAAGGACGGATAGCCTGCTTTCGGTCAAGATCCGTCAGGCGAGCGAGACTCGCGGCTTTGCCCAATCCCGTCTGTTGACCCAATGGGCCGAAATCGTCGGCCAGGACGTCGCGGCCATCTCGCGCCCTGTCGAGGTCAGCTATGGCCGGGGCGGTATGGGGGCAACGCTGACCTTGCTGACGACAGGGGCAAATGCGCCGATGCTGGAGATGCAGAAGGAACAGCTGCGCGCCAAGGTGAACGCCATCTACGGGTTCAACGCGATTGCGCGGGTGCGGGTGACCCAGACGGCTGCCACCGGCTTTGCCGAAGGCCAGGTCGCTTTTGCGCCGCAACCCAAGACCCATCCCGAACCGCCGAACGACCCCGTCTTGCAACAGCGTGCTGCCGAAACCGTCAGCCCTGTCGCGAACGAGGCCCTGCGCGATGCACTTGCACGTCTGGGCGAGAACATATTGAACAAGACCAAACGCTGAAAAAGGAAATCACATGAAACCGACATTCCCCATCCTTGCGGCTGTTGCCGTAGCTGCCGCAGGTGGCTGGTACGCTTTCAGCGGTACAAATGCCGTGAACAGCACACCGATCAACCCACTGGTCAGCGCGGCCAACGCGCAGACAACAAGCGCCGACAGCATGGACGCAGCGCAAGAAACCGCAGAGGCGACAGCCGAAACTGCAATTCAGGACATGACATTGGGCAACCCCGATTCAGCGGTCCAGATCATCGAATACGCATCCTACACCTGCCCGCACTGCGCCGCCTTCGACCAAGGCCCGTTCCAGCAGCTCAAGGCGGATTACATCGACAACGACAAAATCGGCTTCACCTACCGCGAGGTTTATTTTGACCGCTACGGCCTTTGGGCGTCGATGGTGTCGCGCTGCGGTGGCGAGGACAAGTTCTTTGGCATCACCGACATGATCTATGCTGGTCAGTCGGAATGGGTCCGCGCCGGAGAGCCTGCCGCGATCGTCGAAGAGCTGCGCAAAATCGGCCGTCTGGCCGGGCTCGACAACGCTGAACTGGACGCCTGCCTGCAAGACGGTGAAAAAGCACAGTCGCTGGTCGCATGGTGGGAAGAAAACCAGAAGGCGGATGACATCAACAGCACGCCAAGCTTCATCATCAACGGCAAGAAATACTCCAACATGCCCTATGCCGAGATGAAAGAGATCATCGACGCAGCGCTGGAAGAATAATGGCGGCCCCGCTGGCAGGGCTCAAGGTTATTGAGCTGGCACGTATTCTGGCAGGCCCTTGGGCCGGTCAGACGCTTTCGGATCTCGGCTGCGAGGTGATCAAGGTCGAAAGCCCGGCGGGCGACGACACCCGCCAGTGGGGGCCTCCGTTCATCGAGCGCGGGGAAGATAAATCCGCGTCGTATTTCCATTCGGCCAACCGGGGCAAAGCCTCGGTTGTTGTCGATCTGACCACCGATGAAGGTCAGGCCAAGATGAAAGAGCTTTTGGCCGATGCCGACATCCTGATCGAGAATTTCAAAACCGGCGGGCTTGCCAAATACGGGATGGATTACGCCAGCCTGTCCAAGCAGTTCCCCAAGCTGATCTACTGCTCGATCACCGGTTTCGGGCAAGACGGCCCCTATGCGCATCGCGCGGGCTATGATTTCATCATCCAAGGCATGTCCGGCCTGATGTCGATCACGGGTGAACCCGACCGTCAGCCGCAGAAACACGGCATGGCGATCACCGATATCTTTACCGGCGTCTATGCCACCACGGCCATTCTGGCAGCGGTACACCAGCGCAGCCAGACCGGTGTTGGCCAGCATATTGACATGGCATTGCTGGATTGCGCTGTTGCGGTGACGGGCAATCAGGCGATGAACTATCTGACCACGGGCAATGCGCCGACGCGGATGGGCAACGCACACCCGAACCTGACCCCCTACGAGGTGTTCACATCCTCTGACGGGCATCTGATCATCGCCACGGGCAATGACGGGCAGTTCCAACGGCTGTGCCGGATGCTGGGGCTGGATGATATGGCAACCTCGGCAGACTATGCCAAGAACGCCGACCGCGTCGCCAACCGGCCTGAGATGATCCGCCGTCTGAACGGGGCTACCAGCCAACGCACCCGCGACGATCTGCTCGCCGCCTGCGAGGCAGAGGGCGTGCCAGCCGGGCCGATCAACGACATGGCCGATATGTTCGAAGACCCCCAAGTCATCGCGCGCGGCATGAAGGTCGAGCTGGACGGGGTGCCGGGCATCCGGTCGCCGTTCAAATTCTCGGGCGCTGAACTGGCTTTGCATCGTGCCGCGCCAAAGCTGGGGCAGGACGACTAGCTTCGCCCCGACATGCTGCCGGAGCTTCGCTAGAAGCTCTGGCGGTTATGCCGGTTTCGGCAGTTGATCCAGCGCGGCAAACAGCGCGTTTTCAGGATCGAATTTCAGTCGCACAGGCAGGGTTATCACCTTCATTCTGAAAGACGCGGGCAGACGCACCGCGTCTTTTTCCGTTGTGACCAGCTGTGCGCCGCGCAGGGCGGCATCCGCCTCTAGCCGTCCCATCAGCGCAGGGTTCAGCGGCTGGTGATCCTCCAGCGCTTCGGCGTGGACAATCTCTGCCCCCAGATCGCGCAGGGTGGCAAAAAACTTCTCGGGGTGGCCGATGCCTGCGAAGGCCAGCGCGCGGGTGTCGGACCAATCCATCCCCGTTTGCAGGGGGGCGAGTTCGGCACGCACATGCGGCAGCCCGCCGGGCAAGGCGGTCGCGTCAAACTGCGCCTGATCTGCTGCGCCACCGATGGACAGCACGATATCCGCCCGCGCGAGACCCGTAGCAACGGGTTCGCGCAAGGGGCCCGCAGGGAGGCACAGCCCGTTGCCGAACCCCTTGGCCGCATCCACCACCACAATCGATAGGTCCTGATGCAGCGCGGGGTTCTGGAAGCCGTCGTCCATGACAATCACCGAGGCCCCCGCTTCCGCCGCGGCCTGCGCCCCCGCTGCGCGATCCTGCGCAACCCAGACATCGGCAAAGGCGGCCAGCAGCAGCGGTTCATCCCCCACCTGCGCGGCAGTGTGGCGCGACGGATCAACCTGCACCGGCCCCTTCAGCGTGCCGCCGTAACCGCGCGACACCACATGGGGCGTGTGATACCTGTCGCGCAGGTGTTCGACGACAGCCATGACCGTTGGCGTCTTGCCCGTGCCCCCGGCGTTGATGTTGCCGACGCAGACCACCGGAATATCCAGACGCAGCGGCGTGCCCGCCGCCAGCCTGCGGGCGGTAGCTCGGGCATAAAGCGCGCCCAGAGGTTGCAACAGGCGCGCGCGCCAATCGGGCGTGGGACGGTGCCAAAAGGCGGGGGCGCGTTTCATGATGTGGCCTCTTGCTGGTCAAGCGTTTCCTGCACAAGGTCGATCACCTTGTCGGTGACGGCCGCACCGCGGCTGATCACATCCCACCCCGCCTGCGCCATCGTCGCTGCCTGATCTGGCGCGATCAGCCGGTTCACGGCGGTGCCAAGCGCTGTGGCATCATTCACGATACGCGCGGCTCCTTCGGCAGCCAGCCGGGTATAAAGCGGCAGATACCGCCGGACTTTCGGCCCGTACAGCACAGCCGATCCCAGGGCCGCGGCCTCGAACGGATCACAGCCACCGCTGCCGTTGATCAGCGAGTTGCCCAGAAAGGACACAGGGGCCAGCCGGTAGAACAAGCCGATCTCTGCCGGATCGTCGGCGATCATCACCTGGGTCGAGGCGTCGGGATAGCCCGCGTCGCCCCATCGCAGCACCCGAAAGTTCTGATCCTCCATCCGCTGCGCGAAAACATCGGCCTGCTTGTGGTCGGCGGGCGCGAGGATCAGCAACAGCCGGTGTGACAGGCGGAGCCCTTGGCGGTGCGCGGTGAGCACGGTGTTCAACTCACCCTCGAGCACCTGATTGGCGAACCAGATCGGACGCCCCACGACCGCAGCCGACAGATCGGCCAGATCGGAATCCATACAAGGCAACACGCGGCCACCGGCCTGAAGGGCGGGGGTCAGCTCTATGTCCTTGCGGGCGAGCCCAAGCCGGACAAGCCGTTGCATCCCCGCCTCCGACCGCGTCATGATCGCCGAGAAATGCATCAGCAGATCGCGGGTCAGATCGCGCAGCCACCGGTCGCGTCGCCCGTCAAAGCCGTCGCTGTCGGCATCGATCAGGAACATCGGGCAGGCCTGTGTGGTCATCTCTGCAATCATATTCGGGTGCAGACGCCCCCATGCCCAGACACAGGCGTCGGGCTGCCAGTAATCGATAAACGTCTTGGCAAGCGTGGGGTGGTCCTCGGGCAGGGTATCGATCAGCACGTCGGCTTCGCTACACGGCGGCAGGTCGACCGGAACCAAGGCTTGGGGGACGGTGATCAGAACACTCAGCCCCGGACGGCTCCGGCACAGGCGAATGGCCAGATCCTGTATCGCGAACAAGCTGCCGGGTTCGGGGGCGTGGCACCAGACAAGTTCGCCTTCGGGGCGCTTGGCCACGGGGGTGAATGGCGGCACGCCCCCGCGACCGGTAAAGGCGCGATAGGCCGACAGCCCAAGCGACCGCGCCATAAGAGTTTACCCCAGCTCTTCGGTAGAGGAGGCCGCAGCCTCTTCGTCGCGCAGACGGTGCAGATGCGCGATAAAATACCGCATATGCGCATTATCGACCGTGCGCTGTGCCTCGTTTTTCCAGGCGTCATAGGCGCTGGCGTAGTTCGGAAAAATCCCGACGACATGGATGTCATCGACGTTTTTGAACGCGGTACCGGTGGGCGAAATCAGTTCGCCCCCAAAGACGAGGTGCAAGCGTTGGTTCATATCGCGGTCCTTTGTTTTCAAACAGATGGCCTTGGGGGCAATCTAAGGGGTGGCTTGGGTCTGGGCAAGGCCGCTTAGCAGCGCCCCATGGACGGCATCGCCCCCCGCGACGACACCGTTCAGGCGTGGATCGGGGTTGTTGAACCGCAGGGGTTGCCCTGTGCGGTCGGTGCATTGCCCGCCTGCTTCGGTGACAATCAGCGCCCCTGCGGCAATGTCCCATTCCCAGCTTTTGCGCAACGTGACCATGCCGTCAAAACGACCCTGCCCCACCAGCCCCAGCCGATAGGCCAGCGACGGACGGTGCGCGCGTTTGAAGCCGGGGTCGCCCTTGGTCCAATGCTGCATTTCCATCACCGGTTTCGTGGCCAGCACGGTCGCCTCGGGCAATGTGGCGATGTCGGAGACAGAGATGCTTTGCCCGTTCAGGGTCGCACCGGCCCCCGCCGCCGCGGCATAGAGCCGGTCGAGCATGGGCAGGAACACCACCGCCGCCGTGATCCTCCCGTCGCGCGCAATGGCAAGGGAATGGGACCAAGTATCTGACCCTTCGATAAAGCTGCGTGTGCCGTCAATCGGGTCGACGATGAACAGATCACGCTGCCCCAGCCGCCGTGTACCGTCGTCGCTTTCCTCGGACAGCCAGCCATATTCCGGGCGTGCCGCCGTCAGCGTCTGGTGCAGCATCGCGTTCACCGCAAGGTCAGCCTCGGTCACCGGACCGGCATCATCGGGCTTGTCCCAACGCTGCGCGGTCTTGCCAGTGAAAGAGGTCGCAATCTCGCCCGAGCGGCGTGCGGCCTCGATCAGAAGGGAGAGGTCATCAAGCGCCGGCAAGGGTCATTCCCGAGACAAGAAGCGACGGGACAACGCGGCTCAGATGCGCGCGCGCGTCATTGGCCGGTACAATCGATTGCAGCATATCACGCAGATTGCCCGCGATGGTACATTCGTTGATCGCGTGGGTGATCTCGCCGTTTTCGATCCACAGACCGGACGCCCCACGAGAGTAGTCGCCGGTATTGGGGTTGATGGTCGACCCGATCATCGACGTCACCAAAAGACCTGTGCCCATATCACGGATCAGGTCCGCGCGGGTGGCATTGCCCTGGGACAGCGCGATATTCCATGTGGCCGGACCGGGGTTCGATCCGGTGCCGCGTGCCGCGTTGCCGGTCGGGGTTAGCCCCAGCTTGCGCGCGGTTGCCAGATCAAGGGTCCAGCCCTGCAACATCCCGTCGTCCACTATGGTGCGGCGCGACGTGGGCAGCCCTTCGCCATCGAACGGGCGCGAACCTGCGACGCGGGGGCGAAACGGGTCTTCGATCAGGGACATGCCCTTTGGCAACACCTGTTCGCCCATAGCGTCGCGCAGCCACGAGGCACCGCGTGCAATCGCCGTGCCGCTGATCGCAGACAGAAGATGCCCGATCAACGCCGAGGAAATGCGTTCATCAAACAATACCGGATAGGCCCCCGTGGGCGGTTTGCGTGCACCCATGCGTTCAAGAACGCGCTCACCGGCTTTGGTCCCGATGTCTTCGGGGCTGCGCAGGTCGCTCTGGAAGATGCGGCTGTCGCCGTCATAGTCCCGCTCCATCCCTGTGCCGCTGCCAGCGATTGCAACGCAGGACAGCCCGCGGTCGGTACGGCGGTATCCGCCTTCGAAGCCGTTGCTGGCCGCCATAAATACCTGTTGCGCGCCATAGCCCGCACCCGCGGACTGCACCTGACTGACACCTTTGACGGCCAGCCCTGCGGCCTCGGCGCGGGCGGCGTCATCTTGCAGCGCTTCGGGCGAAGGCTCGGGCGCGGGGTCGTAAAGCTCAAGCGCCTCGACATCCCAATCGGTCGCCAACTGGTCGGGATCGGCAAGGCCGATGTAGGGGTCTTCGGGGGCCTCTTTCGCCATTGCCACCGCGCGGATCGCCATTTCCTCGATCGTGCGGTCCGATGTGTCAGAAGCAGAGACATTGGCCGAGCGTTGCCCGACAAAAACCCGCAGCCCGATATCGACGCCTTCGGCGCGTTCGGCCTGTTCCAGCACCCCGCCACGCACATCGACGTTCACCGACGTCCCGCGCACGGCCATCGCATCAGCACTATCCGCACCCGCTTGACGGGCGGCATGCAGCAACGACTTGGTCAGCGCCTCAATGGATTGCGACATGGGGGGATACTCCTTGAATGGGTGAAAGACTGCTAGCGCCCCTGCCGCAGCTGTGCAAGGGACGCCAGTCGCTGGAGGGCCGTGGCCGCGAAGGGTTACTTGATCCGCTGCCCATTGGCGAGGATTTGCCCGTCGCGGGTAAATTCGAGCTTGGATTTCAGCGTATCCTCCTCACCCTCGGCCGGGACGGCGAACATGCCCATCATCATACGCGCACCCATCGCCATCTGCGCAGGCAGTAAGCCCGAGGACACCAGCGTATCGATCAAGGTGTTCCCGCCCACCAGCTTGAGGTCAACAGCGCCCGTCGGCTTGAGCGCCGAGGGGTCATTCTCGTCATGCTCGAACGTGACCGCGCCATTACCGGTCAGCTTGGCCCCCAGTGCATCCACGATCAGCGCATTCAGATTTACGCTATCCAGCTGCGCAGGAACCTGTCCGGTCTCGGCCATTCTGGTCGCGGCCTCGGGGTCAAAGTAATCCATCAGCAGCCGCGCCTTGCCGGACACATCCAGCGACAGGTTGGCCGGATCGCGGGGCAGGGTGCCTTGCGGGTTGATCATGCCCCAGACCATATCCGACATGGTGAACCCTTCGAGGTTCAGCCCAAGGGCCACGTCCTGCGCATCGTCGGTCTTGAGCACCGGCGCGCTCAGGTTGAACGCCGCATTATCAAGGCCGAAGGACAGAAGGAAAGGAAACTGCTGCGGCTGCACTGACAGCGCCATGCCCTGACGCGAACCGGCATAGCTCATGCCGTCGGCGCTGGTTTCAACCGTCAAACGCCCCCCTTCAGAGGCGACAGCGGCAGACATATTACCGTTCTCGGGATCTTCGATGTCGACCGTCATGGTGCTGTTGCCGCTGGTGAACGTGCCCGCGCCGGTCATACCTGCCCGCAGCATCGCGGCCATATCACTGGCCTGCGCAATACCAAGTGGCAAGCGCCCGTCGCCGTCGAACGTCATATCCGTCGAGGTGCCGTTGATCGTCGCGATGGCGGGCTCTTTGGGGTCTTTGAAGCGCATGTCAAAAGTCATCGACGCAATGGACCCGTCCTGCGCATAGGCGCGCATATCGTCCAGAACCGATTTAGAGGCGTATTCGACGTTGTTCAGCACCACATTCAGCGCCGCGTTGTCGGGGCCGAAGGTCTCGTCTCCCACCGTCATCTGATCCAGCGTCAAGCCTAGAAGACCGGCAGCATAGGCGCTGCTTAGGTCGGTCGGGGTCCCGCTCACGCGCATGTCCTGGCCAGTCTGGTTCACGATAAGCGCTGCGCGCACGCGGTCTTCATCCGGGTCGGTCGGGGTGATTTCGAACACCAAGGGCATTGCGTCGGGCATGACCACCGACACGGTGCCATCGTCGTTTTGCACAAGGCTCAATTGTTCAAGCGACATCGAGATCTGGCCCAGATCAGGCTCGCTCGTCAGATCAAAGCGGACATTGCTCACCGCGAGCGTATCCCCGGATACCTTTTCGGTGGCCGTCAGCGCATAGCCCATGCTTTGCATATGGTCCTGCCAGTCACGCCACACATCCTGCGGCGTCACATCCGCCAAAGCGCTGGACGAGGTAAAAAGAACTGAGAGGGCGGCACTGCCGAAGAGAGGGCGGATCATGAAAAATTCCTTTGTCGCAAATCGCGGGCGGCTATCCGGTGACAGCGCGGTTGCGCTAAAGGTAAGCGCCCGACGCCACCTTACAAGGCAAAGCGACCCGCGCCAATCTGCGATGTTCCGCCCGCGGGGGCGCTTTTGATTGGCGCTGGCGGATGTTGTTGCTAACGATGTCACCAAACGCCGTGTACGGCAGGCCCCGTGCGGGGCTTATTGATGACAAAGGGAATTATACGATGGATATGACAGGTAAAACCGTGATGATCACCGGTGCCAGCCGCGGGATCGGGGCCGAAGCGGCACGGGTTTTTGCAGACGCAGGGGCGAATGTCGTGCTGATGGCGCGGTCTCAGGACGCGATTGCCGATCTGGCGGGCGAAATCGGCAAGCAAGCCATCGCGATCCCCTGCAACGTGGCGCGTTTCGGTGAGATGTCCTCGGCGGTGGAAACGGTGCTGGGGGCCTTTGGCGGCGTCGATGTGCTGATCAACAACGCCGGTGTGATCGAACCGATCTCGCATCTTTCCGCGTCGGACCCTGACGAATGGTCGCAGGTCATCGATATCAACCTCAAGGGCGTCTACAACGGCATGCGCGCTGTCTTGCCCGTGATGAAAGACGCAGGCGGCGGGTCGATCCTGACCATCAGCTCGGGTGCCGCGCATCACGCCATCGAAGCCTGGAGCCACTATTGCGCGTCCAAAGCGGCGGTGAACATGATGGGCCGCTCGATCCACCTGGAGGAAGCCGCGAACGGGATCCGCGCCATCGGCCTGTCGCCGGGCACGGTCGCAACCCAGATGCAGCGCGAGATCAAGGCAAGCGGCATCAACCCCGTCAGCGAACTGGCATGGGAAGATCACATCCCCGCCGATTGGCCCGCGCGGGCCCTGTTGTGGATGTGCAGCGCCGAGGCCGACACATACTGTGGCGAGGAAATCTCGCTGCGCGACGAGGGCATCCGCAAAGCGATTGGTCTGGTATGATCGATTTCGACCGCGAAGGCCCTGTCTGGGTCGCGACGATCAACCGGCCGGACAAGGCGAATTCTCTCACCCACGAGATGCTGGTCGCCCTGGCCGAGTTCATGGAGGACGCCCAAGCCGCCCGCGCGGTGATCCTGACGGGTACTGGCAAAGTGTTCAGTGCTGGTGCCGATCTGGACGAGGCGCGCGCGGGGCTCGCTATCTCTGACATATGGGAGAGGCTGTCGGGCGCGATTGCCGCGCTGCCGGGGCTGAGCATCTGCGCGCTGAACGGGACGCTGGCGGGGGGCGCTATGGGTATGGCGCTGGCCTGCGATCTGCGGATTTGCGTGCCCGGGGCCAGATTTTTCTATCCGGTGATGAAACTGGGGTTCTTGCCGCAACCCAGCGACCCCGCACGTATGGCAGCCTTGATCGGCCCTGCGCGCAGCAAGCTTATTCTGATGGGCGGGCAGAAGATCACCGCCGAAGAGGCACTAACGTTCGGCTTGGTCGATCGTATCGTGCCAGCCGAGGAGCTTATGCAAAGCGCACGCGATATCGTCGCCGATACCGTTGCCGCCACGCCCGAAATTGCCACTGGAATCAAAGCGATGTGCGCCCCGCCCGAAACCCCTACCGAGATGCCCTAGGTCAGGCGGTTAGATGAACGGGACAAAGGGCACGCCGCAGCTTGCGAGCAGTGTAAGGCCCGAGATGATTAAAATGATGCGCATATTCTGCCCTTTTATTGGAATAAGCACGATCGTCGTGCATTTGGATTAAGGTCAAGTTAATGGTGCCGCTGTAACTCACAGCTATATCCTTAACCCGAATGGAAGAGCACGTCATGACATCAGAAAATTCGCCCGCCCGCCGCGGGGTTGTCATCGGCGCGGGGCCTGCAGGGCTGATGGCAGCCGAAATGATGGCCGCGGCAGGCTTGGCTGTGACGGTCTGCGATCACAAACCATCCGTCGGGCGCAAGCTGTTGATGGCGGGTAAATCGGGTCTGAATATTACCAAGGCAGAAGAGCACGATAAATTCTTGAACGCATTTTCGATGGCAAAAGGGCCGCTTGAACCCATTCTTAACAGTTTCGATGCTACGTCGGTGCAGGAATGGGCCAAGGGATTGGGGCAAAGCCTGTTCACCGGCTCTACCGGGCGGGTTTTCCCGACCGTGATGAAGGCGTCGCCGCTGCTGCGCGCGTGGCTGGCGCGGCTCGCCGATGCAGGTGTTGCGGTGAACACCCGTTGGCGTTGGACCGGATGGGAAGACGGTGCGCCGGTGTTCGATACACCAGACGGCATGAAAAACTTGCCCGCTGATGTCACTGTGCTGGCCATGGGCGGGGCAAGCTGGTCGCGCTTGGGTTCCACCGGCGCATGGGCCTTACCGCTGCGCGACGCGGGCGTCGATATCGCGCCTTTTGCGCCTGCCAATGCAGGAATCGCGATGAACTGGTCGGCGCATATGGAAGCGCATTTCGGCGCGGCGCTGAAAGGGATCGGCTTGAAATCTGGCACCTACCGATCGCGGGGGGAGGCTGTGATTTCCGCCCGCGGCTTGGAAGGCGGCGGGATCTACACCGTGTCGCGCGGGCTGCGTGAAGGGCACCCGCTGATGCTAGACCTGCTGCCGGATCAATCCCGCGAGGCGCTGGTCGAAAAGCTGGCTAAGCCGCGTGGCAAGATGAGCGTGGCAAACTATCTGCGCAAAACGCTCAAACTGGATGTGGCCAAGATTGCGCTGCTTCAGGAAATGGCGCGCCCCTTGCCGGCGAACGCGACTGACTTGGCGAGGTTGCTGAAAGCGCTGCCGGTGAAACACGCAGGCCTGCGTCCGCTGGACGAGGCGATTTCAACCGCAGGCGGGGTGAAGTTCGACGCGCTGGATGATGGGTTGATGCTGCACGCCCGCCCCGGCGTTTTCGTTGCAGGCGAAATGCTGGATTGGGAGGCCCCTACGGGCGGGTATCTGATCTCGGCCTGCCTTGCGACAGGCCGATGGGCGGGCCAACACGCCGCTGCTTGGACGCAGCGGGATTAACCCTCGCGGGTGGCGGCGGTCTTGAACGCGGGGCGGTCACGCATGGACTTGGCCCAATGGCCCAGCTTGTCATCCACCCGCGCAAATCCCGCGCCGATGGACCAGTTGATGCAATGGGTCGCCAGCAAATCCGGTATGGTGACCTCATCGCCCATCAAAAAGGGCCCGTCCAACCTGTCTGATAGAATCGCGGCGGAGCGGGCGAATTCTGCTTTCAGGCTATCCTTGATCTCGGGGACGCGCTGTTCCTCGGGGAACACAAAACTGTGTTTCGCCGCAGCCCAAAGGATCGCATCCATTTCGTCGATCAGCCAGAAGGTTAGCGCATCCTGATGCGCACGGGCAGCGGTGCCAGCGGGGGCGGTCAGCGCGCCGTGCTTGTCCGCGAGATACTGCATGATCGCGACGGAATCGGTCAGCACGTCATCGCCGTCCACAAGTGCCGGAATTTTGCCGGATGGATTGTATTGCTTTGCCTCGTCCGAACGCGGCCCACAGGGGACGTGGTCATAGGGTTGGCCCAACTCCTCGAGCATCCACATGACCCGCATCGCCCGCGATTTGGTTGCCCCGATTACCTTATACATCAGCATTCCCTCCCAAGAATTAACCTGAATTTAGCGTTGTGCCCCCAGCATGGCCAGGCGGATAAAGGCGCGTTCGACCAGCGCCATCGTCGGCGCGTGTTGCCCTGCTGACCGAAGCGTCAGGTCGGTGTCTGTCAGCACGGTCAATGCGGTTTCCAGCTTGGCCGCGCCCCAGCTTTTGGCCTGACGCATGGCGCGATCACGGTCGCGTACGCCCCAGATCTGGCCGCCCGGATTGCTCGCGATGCGGTAAAGCGTGCGAAAATGCCGTGTCGCCATGATGATCAGCGTTACGGCGTTCACGCCTTGGGCCTGCAGCTTGGCCATCACGGGGCCGATGTCGCCCGCGCGCGCCTCTGCGACTACATGCAGGATGTCGTCGACCTCTGCCTCTGTCGAGGTGGGGGCGCAGTTGGCCACATCCTCTGCTGTGAGGGGGCCTGCGTCGCCGATCTTATAGAGCGTGATTTTATCAACCATTTGACGAAAATCGCCCGGATCAAGTACCCGCGCCAGTTCACTAAGCGCCCCCATCGCATCCGCCTCGGGGCTGAGCTTTGCTTCGGCAAGCACGCGTTCAATCTCTGCCCGGTCGGGCGGATTGTCGTAGATCGGGGTGGCGAAAGCGTTCTTGTGTGCCTCGAACGCCTTGAGCACCTTGGAGGTCTTTTTCAGATCCCCCGCCGACACGACGATCTGCGCGTCGCCCGGCTGCCAGTCGGTGAGTGCATCGGTCAGGATTTTGGCGATATTGTCGTTGGCGTCTTCCACAAAAGCCGCACGCGGCCCCGGAAAGAAACCCACGGCCTTGATCGCGTCCAGCAACATAGGCGCATCCCGCCGCAGGTCAGCGGCCTGAATGCGTGTCAGGCGCATTTCTTCTTCGGCATTGGGGCCCAGCAGGTTTTTCAGGAAACTCTGCCGTTTCAACGCGACGCGCATCGCATCGCCGCCATAGATCAGCAGCCCGGTCTTCGTCGGATCGGGCTTGGCGAAATAGGCATTCGCGTCGCGTGGGGGCAGCTTCATGGGGTCAGATCGGCCGCGTAAAGGCGGGTGACCAGCTGGTCGGCCAACATGACCATCAAGCGTTTTTGGGCATCACGTTCTGCCGCGAGCGTTGCAACAGTCGAGCCGGTCGCGGAATAGCCGGTAAAGTTTTCGACATTTCCTGACACCTCGATCTGACCACTGCTGAGGTTGCGCAGGGCGAAATCGACCTTGCCGACCAGATTATACCGTGTGGTGTTGTCTTCGCTGTCGATCGCCAACCCCTCTTCCGAGGTATCGACGGTCAGGGCCAAAGCATAACGCGGACTGGCGGCGCGGCCCAACCGCGTCTCGATCTCGCGCACGAGCGTGTAGGAATAGGCATCATTCGGCGCGTCGACCTGCACCGCGTTTTGCAGCGCCGTGCCAGTGCCGCCGGGGCCGTAAACGGGTTGAAACCCGCAGGCCGCCAGGACCAGCAGTGGCAATGCGATAAGAAAACGGCGGTTAAGCAACGACATTGACGATCCGTCCGGGCACAACGATGACCTTTTTAGGCGTGGCCCCATCAAGGGTACGAATGACAGCTTCGTGGCTCAGCGCGATCTTTTCAACCTCTTCCTTCGGCATATCGGCAGGTACCTGAATTTCCGCGCGGCGTTTGCCGTTAATCTGGATTGGCAAGGTCACCGTATCGTCGACCAGCATCGCTTCGTCTGCTTGCGGCCAGGTCGAGGTGGTGATCAGCCCGTCGCCGCCTTGCGCGGTCCAGATTTCCTCTGCCAGGTGGGGGGTCATCGGGGCCATCAACTGGGCGAGCGTCATGATCGCTTCGCGCTGTGCGGCTTTGCCCGCCTTGGATTTCTGCAACGTCGCGGTAAAGGCATAAAGCTTGGCAATCGCGGCGTTGAAGCCAAAGGATTCCACACCCATCGTGACATCGTGGATGGTCTTGTGCATCGCGCGCAGCAGATCGTCGTCGCCTGTGCCTGCGGCACTGTCGTCCATCTCGGCGATGCGGCTGCTGATGTTCCACACGCGGTTTAGGTGCTTATACGCCGCCTCTGCCCCGGATGCGGTCCATTCGACATCGCGTTCGGGGGGCGAATCGGACAGAACGAACCAGCGGGCGGTATCCGCCCCGTAGTTCGCGATGATCCCCAGCGGGTCGACCACGTTTTTCTTCGACTTCGACATCTTGGCCGAAGGGATGATTTCAACCTCTGTCCCATCGGCGAGTTTACCGTCGGTCACATCTTCGGGCAGGTGATAGACGGGGCGGTCATTTGCGTCGCGGGTCTGGTAAATCTCATGTGTTACCATGCCTTGCGTGAACAGCGCGTTAAACGGCTCAATCGCTTTTTCGGGCAGATGGCCGGTGATCTGCATCGCGCGGGCGAAGAAGCGCGAATACAGCAGGTGCAGGATCGCGTGTTCGATGCCACCGATATATTGGTCCACATTCATCCAGTATTCCGCATCCGCCATATTGGTCGGCGTGTCAGCACGTGGCGCGGTGAAGCGGGCGAAATACCAAGAGGAATCGACGAATGTGTCCATCGTATCGGTTTCGCGTTTCGCGGGCGCACCGCAAGACGGGCAGGCGCAGTCGCGCCATGTGGGGTGTCGGTCCAACGGATTGCCAGGCGTGTCAAAGCTGACGTCATAGGGCAGCTCGATCGGCAGGTTCTCTTTCTTTTCGGGCACCACGCCGCAGGTGTCGCAATGCACGACCGGGATCGGGCAGCCCCAGTAGCGTTGCCGGGACAGGCCCCAATCGCGCAGGCGGTATTTGGTCACGCCTTGGCCCACGCCCTGCGCTTCGCAGGCGTCGATGGCCGCAATGATCGCCTCTTCGCCGGTTTGCCATTTCTCGCCGGCAAAGCCGCCATTGTAATACACTTTTTCGGATTTCGCCGGCACGAAGGGCGCAGCGAGCTTTGGGTCCGCGTCCTCGGACGGCAAGAAGGTCGACGTGATCGGCAGCCCGTATTTGGTGGCGAATTCAAAGTCTCGTGCATCATGGGCGGGGCAGCCAAAGATCGCCCCCGTGCCGTAGTCCATGAGGATGAAGTTCGCGATATAGATGGGCAGTTCCCACGCGGTATCGAAGGGGTGGCGCACACGCAGGCCGGTATCCATCCCCAGCTTTTCGGCAGTCTCGATCGCTTCTTCGGTTGTGCCGCCCTTGCGACATTCGGCACAGAAGGCCGCAACCTCGGGGCTGTCTTTCTCGAGCAGTTTGGCCAGCGGGTGATCGGGTGAAATGCCGACAAAGCTTGCGCCAAGCAGGGTGTCGGGGCGCGTGGTGTAGACTTCGATCCGGTCGAAACCTTCTGGCGCGTCGATGGTCGAGAACGCGAATTGCAGCCCGCGCGATTTGCCGATCCAGTTCGCCTGCATCAGCTTGACCTTCGCGGGCCAATTATCAAGCGTGTCCAATGCATCAAGCAGCTCTTCCGAGTGGTCGGAGATTTTGAAGAACCATTGCGTCAGCTCGCGACGTTCCACCAGCGCGCCGGAACGCCAGCCGCGCCCTGCCTCGACCTGTTCGTTGGCCAGAACGGTCATATCGACCGGATCCCAGTTCACGATGGCGTTCTTGCGATAGACCAGCCCTTCCGACAGGAAATCGAGGAACAGCGCCTGCTGCTGGCCGTAATATTCGGGGTCGCAGGTGGCGAATTCGCGCGACCAGTCGATCGACAACCCCAGCGGTTTCATCTGGTCGCGCATGTCGGCGATGTTGCCATAGGTCCAGTCTTTGGGGTGACCGCCAATCGCCATCGCGGCATTTTCAGCGGGCATCCCGAAGGCATCCCAGCCCATCGGGTGCAGCACGTTATGCCCCGTCGCGATCTTGTAGCGCGCGATCACGTCGCCCATCGTATAGTTCCGCACGTGCCCCATGTGGATGCGCCCCGACGGATAGGGAAACATCTCGAGCACGTAATACTTCGGCTTGTCGGCGTTGCGTACCGCTTGGAACACATCGTTTTTTTCCCAGGCGGCTTGCCAGCGGGCTTCGATTTCGGCGGGGGAGTAGGAGGGCATCTTGGCGGACCTTATCAACGAAAAACGCCGGGCGAGCGACTAGCGCGTGGCCCGGCGTGATAATGGGGAATAGACGGGTGCGGGCTTAGAATTTGGCGTCGGCAATGCGCATTTCACGCGCACGGCTCAGGATCGCGTCTTCGACCGCGCGAGAGGTTGCTTTGCTGACCGTGCGGCCGCCACGGGTTTGCAGCGCGATGTTCAACGACCGTGCATCAAGCGCGGGATCATCAATCAGGACCGTCGCGCGGTAGGACTGGCTGCCCCCCGGGGGGGTGCCATAGCCGGTCACGATCACGCCGGTATAGGGGTCGATGGATTGCACGGGCAGAAAGTTGAGAACTTCGAGCGACGCGGACCACAGGTATTTGTTGACCGACACGCTGGTGTCATTGTCTTTGCGGTTGAAGATCGCCCAAATGGTGTTGTCTGGGTTCGTCTCGACATAGTTGGGGTTCGTCGGAGACAGCCCGAGGTTCGGGTCGTTGTCGTTGGGCGGGCCGAAGTTCAGGCCACCGCATGCGCCAAGCGCTGAGACCACCACGAGGGCTAGTGTAGATTTGAATACCGAACTGCGCACCATCTCGACCGTCCTTTGCCTGTTTGGGCACAGGTCTATCCAAGCGGGGTTCGGTGGGCAAGCGCAATGTCAGTGTATACTAGAGTACAGGGCACCTGTGCCTCTGCGTTCTTGGCCCGTCCGTGCATTCTGCGGGTGTGCGCAACTGTGACATAGCTGCATCACAGTTTTTTCCAATGATGCCAAGGCTTCCGCGATCCTTGCCAAAACTAGGGCAAACGCTGAAAACACCTCTCATACCTTTACCGGATTCCCCGGTATGGGCATATGAATTCAAACCGAGGGATAACTCATGAAAAAAGTTCTCTTCGCTACAACAGCTCTGGTTGCGACCGCTGGCGTTGCAGCTGCAGACGTTACATTCGGCGGCTATGGCCGTTTTGGTGTTCTTTACCAAGAAAACGCATCGGGTAACGATGAAACCAACGTAACAAGCCGTTTCCGTCTGCAGATCGACGCGACTGCTGAGTCCGACATGGGCGTTACATTCGGTGCACGTGCACGTATCCAGCAGAACAACAGTGACGAAAACGTCTCCGTAACAAAAGGTGCAGACGGCATCTTCGGTACAGCTGACGACGGTCTGACTACAGCTGGCCCGGCCGGCACAGGCATCAACGGCGTTCGCTTCTTCGCGCGCACCGGTGGCTTCGAAGTTGGTGTTGGTAACATCTACGGCGCTCTGGAATCCATGCCTGGCATGTACGAAATCGACCTGGGTCTGACCGGTCTGTCGTATGAGTACACAGCATACAACTTCCGCGGCGACGCGTACTCCTCCGGTGGTAACGGCGCGGCCGGTTCCAACGGTGTTGAAGCTCTGTACTCCATGGGCGACCTGAAAGTACACATCTCTGCTTCCGACACAAATGACCGTGTTGCAGGCTACGTTGCGTACACATTCAACGGCTTCACATTCGCAGCTGCTGCTCAGGACTCCAACGCTGCAGGCGATACCGACTACGCTCTGTCCGTGGTTGGTAACGTTGGCCCAGCCAAAGTTTCCTTGGCTTATGCTGACAACGGGGAAGACACCGGTGCAGGCACAGTCAACGGCGACCACTACGCCCTGACCGCGTCCTTCGACATCGGCGCAGCGACTAACCTCGACGTTTACGTTGCAGACGCTGACTACTTCGCTGAAACTTCCTACGGTATCGGCGCTCACCACGATCTGGGCGGCGGCGTCTCCCTGCGTGGCGGTATCATCAGCCGCGGCAACGACACAATCCGTGCCGACATGGGTGTTCGTTTTACTTTCTAAGTTGAACGATACAGTCTAAAAGAGGGGCAGGCCGTTGGTCTGCCCCTTTTCTTTTGCGCCAAGCTGTTGTTCTGTGCGCCCTCAACAACAAGGGCCGACTGACATGAGCTTGCACGACATCACATCCCGCATCGCCAAAGCCGAAACCGACGCAGGCCGCGCGCCGGGCAGCGTTGAGCTGATCGCCGTGAGCAAGGTGCAGCCGGACGCGCGCGTTGCGGCGGTGCTGCCGGAAGGTCACCGCTGTTTCGGCGAGAACCGCGTGCAGGAGGCCGAAGGCAAATGGCCCGCTTTCCGGCAGGAGTTTGACGGCGTAAAGCTGCATCTGATCGGCCCGCTGCAAAGCAATAAGGCACGTAGCGCGTTCGAATTATTCGACGTCATCCATACGCTAGATCGCCCCAAACTGGCGCAAACCTTTGCGCGGCTGGCGCAGGAATTGGGGCGCTGTCCTGATATGTTCGTGCAGGTTAACACCGGCGAAGAGGATCAGAAGGCCGGTGTTCTTCCAGCGGATGCCGATGATTTTATCGAGGAATGTCTGTCGCTTGATCTGCCCGTGCGCGGGCTGATGTGCATCCCGCCGGTCGATGAAGAAGCGGCGCTGCATTTCGCGCTGCTGGCCAAGATTGCGGCGCGCAACGGGGTGCGGGATCTGTCGATGGGGATGAGCAGCGATTTTGAAAAGGCTATCGCGCTTGGGGCGACCCATGTGCGCGTCGGCTCCGCCATCTTCGGGGAACGTACCGCAGGCTAGACGATCAACCTGCTGTGGCGGGTCAGCCGCACGGCGATCTGGTGCAGATGCGCGCGTGTAAAGGCGACGCAGCCTTCGGTGGGATACGCCGGACGGCGCTGCTGGTGGATAAAGATCGCCGACCCACGCCCTGCAACGGCATCGGGCCAGTTCCAATCGGTCAAGATCACCAGATCGTATAGGGGGTCGGCACGGCGCAGAACCTCGTGGCTGTGCGGGTAGGGGGCCTGCACAAGGCTGTTGTAGTCGTCCTGCGTCCCATCATCAGACCAAAGATCACGCGGGCCGATCGGCATCGCCCATGGCACAGGGGCGGGAATACGGTCGGGACGGTAGAGCATACCGACAATGCGATGAATGCCCGCGGGCGTCGCCTTGTCGCCCTCGCGTTTATTGCGGGTGATACCGGTTTTGCCGATGGTGCAGGGGTAAAGCTGCCCCTGAAACCGGACGCCCCGCGGCGTGAGGACCAGATCGTCGGGTGTCACAGAAGGTGCCCGGATTTGGCGGCTTTTGTGGCAAGGTAGGCGTGGTTGTGGCTGTTCTCGCCGACCTTGAGAGGGACGCGCTCTGCGACTTTGACGCCGCTTGCCTCCATCATCTCGACCTTGCGGGGGTTGTTGGTCAACAGGCGCACCGACGAAAACCCCATTGATGTCAGGATGTCCGACCCCAATCGAAAATCCCGTTCATCGTCTTCAAAGCCCAGACGGTGGTTCGCCTCGACCGTGTCAAAGCCTTGATCCTGAAGGGAATAGGCGCGCATCTTGTTGGTCAGCCCGATGCCGCGCCCCTCTTGGTTGAGGTACAGCAACACGCCGTGCCCTTCCTTGCCCATCTGGGTCAGCGCGGCATGCAGCTGCGGCCCGCAGTCGCATTTCAGACTGCCCATGATATCGCCGGTAAAGCAGGCCGAATGCAGCCGCGCGAGCACGGGTTTGCTGCGGTCGGGTCGGCCGATTTCGATGGCGTAGTGTTCCTCCCCGCCGTCGTCGGGGCGGAAGATATGCAGACGTCCGGCCTCTGACACCTCCATCGGGAGACGCGCATTGACCACCGGATGCAAGGGGCTGCGCGCGGCAAGGATCGGTTGTGCCGCGCTCAGGTTAATCATCGTCAGGCCGTTTTGCTGGGCGAACTGACCTGCATCCGCAAGGTCGAGTATCACAGCAGCGGGCAGCAGGCGCGCTGACTTGATCAGATCAATCGCCAGGCCGTGTGGCGTCGCATCGCCCCCACGTGCGCAGGCCAGCGGACCTTTCAGGGGGCTACGTAGA
This sequence comes from Sulfitobacter sp. UBA1132, assembly GCF_002311545.1. NCBI lineage: Bacteria > Pseudomonadati > Pseudomonadota > Alphaproteobacteria > Rhodobacterales > Roseobacteraceae > Sulfitobacter > Sulfitobacter sp. UBA1132. The sequence continues at coordinate 302,708 of NZ_DCAN01000004.1, forward strand.
TCGTCCGCCGGATCCGCGATGGATTTCACCCATCGCAACGTGGCGTCCCGGGGCAGGAGGACACGCGCAAAGCTGCCATCGTAGGCGCGCGCTTTCAGGGTTTCGGCGCGCCGGGCGCTGATCACCAACACCGGTTCGCCGCCCATGGCCAGCAGGCCGGTCAGCCGCGCGGGCGTCAGCGTTTCGGCAGCCATAACCAGAACCGGCCGCGATCCCGCCAGTACAATGGGAACGCCCAAACGCAGGTCCGCACGGGCGCGTGCCAGTTGCTCGGTTATATCGGGCCCAAAAACCATGATTTGAAATCTTTCATGTTATGTTGTCACATTTCTTACTGCAGAAACCGGCGGATTGAAACATTGCGCGACAATTTCGCACGGTCGTGTGAACAAACACCTGCTACTCTTGCACGCACGGCTTTGTGAACACATCTAAAGTAAAGTTGTAGAGGATGAGTTGATATGGCCCAGCTGAAGAAAATCTTGCTCGTAGATGATGACGACGACCTGCGCGACGCGCTGAGCGAGCAATTATTGCTGACCGAAGACTTTGATGTATTCGAAGCAGGCAATGGCGCAGACGCCAAAACCCGCGCCGCCGAAGCCTTGTATGATCTGGTCATTCTGGATGTTGGACTGCCGGACATCGACGGGCGTGACCTGTGTCGCGACCTGCGTACCCAGGGCGTGAAAAGCCCGATTCTGATGCTGACGGGGCATGACAGTGACGCGGATACGATCATGGGTCTGGATGCGGGCGCGAATGATTACGTCACCAAACCGTTCAAATTCCCCGTTCTCTTGGCGCGCATCCGGGCACAGCTGCGCCAGCACGAACAATCCGAAGAGGCGATTTTCCAGCTTGGGCCCTATACGTTCAAGCCGTCGGCCAAGCTGTTGATCACCGAAGACGACAAGAAAATCAGGCTGACCGAAAAAGAGACGAATATCCTCAAGTTCCTATACCGTGCTGCCGCGGGCGTCGTCCCGCGCGACACGCTTTTGCACGAGGTCTGGGGCTATAACGCCGGTGTCACGACGCACACGTTGGAAACCCACATCTACCGCCTGCGCCAGAAGATCGAGCCTGATCCCTCCAACGCAAGAATTTTGTTAACTGAATCAGGTGGATACAGAATTATTTCATAATTGTGGAACCCAAGCGGGTGCCGCTGGTTATTCCTGCGAGAGACGGGGTTTTCATGACCCGTCGATCGGTTTGAACCCGAAGTTTGTATCCGGGAAATGATACATACCTCCCTGTTGGACTAGGCCGGGCCTTTGTGCCCGGTCTTTTTTTGTCCGCAGCCCGGAAGTGCCGGTAATTCGGCATGGTGGACGCTGCGTATTTCGCGGTAGGGTGCGCGCGATCTGACCCAAGGGAGCTGCCTCATGCCTTTCACGCTGGCCACATGGAATATCAACTCTGTCCGGTTGCGCGAACCGATTGTGCTCAAGCTGCTGGCTGAACATGGGCCGGATGTGCTGTGTTTGCAGGAATGCAAAAGCCCGGTCGACAAAATCCCCACCGCGGCCTTCATCGAAGCGGGCTACACCCATATGGTGGCGCGAGGGCAAAAAGGATACAATGGTGTGGCAATCCTGTCGCGCTTGCCCTTGGTGGATGCCGGTGATCAGGACTTTGCGACGCTGGGCCACGCGCGCCATGTTGCGGCAAAGCTCGAAAACGGGGTGACGGTGCATAACTTCTATGTGCCCGCTGGCGGCGACGTGCCCGACCGCGAGGTGAACGAGAAGTTTGGCCAGAAGCTCGATTATCTGGCGGACATGCGCGACTGGTTCCACGGCGACAAACCCGAGAAATCCATTCTGGTGGGCGACCTGAACATCGCACCGCGCGAGGATGACGTCTGGGATCACAAGAAGCTGCTCAAGGTGGTAAGCCACACACCGATAGAGGTTGAAAAGCTGGCCGAGACGCAGGACGCCGGTGGTTTTGTTGACGTAACGCGGCAGGATATCCCGCAAGGCAACCTGTACAGCTGGTGGTCCTACCGCGCCAAGGATTGGGATGCGGCAGACAAGGGCCGCCGGTTGGATCACGTCTGGGCAACGCCCGATATCTCGGGCGCGGCACATTCCAGCCGCGTGTTGCGCGACGCCCGTGGTTGGGAAAAGCCCAGCGACCACGCGCCGGTCTTTGCGACATTCGACCTTTGAAATAGACAGACGCGCCCTCATATAAAGGGCAACCCCAAGCGAGGATTTTGATATGATGGATTTGAACCTTTCCCCCGCCGGTGCCGGTGATGCCGATCTGATCAAAGACACGAGCGAAGCGACCTTCATGGCCGATGTTGTCGAGGCATCGCAAACGGTGCCGGTGATTGTCGATTTCTGGGCCCCGTGGTGCGGCCCGTGTAAAACCCTTGGCCCGATGCTCGAAGACGCGGTGCGCGCGGCCAAAGGCGCGGTCAAGATGGTCAAGATCAACGTTGACGAGGCCCAACAGATCGCAGGCCAGTTGCAGATCCAGTCGATCCCGACCGTTTATGCTTTCTTCAAGGGCCAGCCGGTTGACGGTTTTCAGGGGGCCCTGCCACAGTCCGAGATCAAGGCGTTCATCGACCGCGTGATCAAAGCGGGCGGCGGCGAAGCCCCCGGTGAAGAGCTGTCAGAGGCCGTGGCCGCCGCGGATGACATGCTTGCCGAAGGGGCGGCGCAGGACGCGCTGGACACTTTTGCCGCGATCCTGGGCGAAGACCCGAACCATGCCGGTGCTTATGGCGGGATGGTGCGCGCCTATATCGCGTTGGATCAGCTTGATCAGGCCGAAGCGCATCTGAACGGCGCACCCATCGAAATCTCGAAAGCGCCCGAGCTTGAGGCCGCGCATGCGCAGCTTCAACTGGCACGACAGGCAGCCGATGCGGGCCCTGTGGCAGAGCTTCAGGCGGCGGTGGATGCCAACCCTAATGACATGCAGGCGCGTTTCGATCTGGCGCAGGCGCTTTATGCGCATGGCGACACGCAGGCCGCTGTGGATCAACTGCTGACGCTTTTCGGCAAGGATCGTGAATGGAATGACGGCGCCGCCAAGACGCAATTGTTCACCATTTTCGAGGCGTTGAAACCCAATGATCCGATTGCGCTGAATGGTCGTCGTAAACTTAGCTCTATGATATTTGCATAAGGCTGTGCGCGCCCTAGGTAAGCTTACATGATACAGCAATCGGACCTGCCAGACACAATCGCGATCTTCCCGTTGTCGGGCGCATTGCTGCTGCCGCGCTCGCGGTTGCCGCTGCATATCTTTGAACCGCGCTATCTGCAGATGATCGAAGACAGTCTGAAAACGCCGGGGCGATTGATCGGCATGGTGCAGCCCAATGTGGTGCCGGGGCGCGACGGTCCGGGGCTGCAAACCATTGGTTGCGCCGGGCGGATCACCCAGTTTTCCGAGACTGAGGACGGGCGCTATATGATCACCCTCGCGGGGATCTCGCGTTTTCGGGTGGTGAAAGAGGTCGAAGGCTTCGCGCCCTACCGCCGTTGCGATGTCAACTGGGACGGGTTTGAACGCGATCTTGGCAAGGATGAACAGGACAGCAGTTTCGACCGCGATAATTTCCTGAACACGCTTGGCCGTTACTTCGACGCGCGAAACCTGTCAGCAGATTGGGATACGTTGCAAGAGGCCGACGATGAACTGTTGATCAATTCACTGTCGATGATGCTGGATCTTGATTGCGAAGACAAACAGGCCTTGCTAGAGGCACCATCCCTCTCTACCCGACGCGAGACGTTGCTGACGTTGATCGAATACACCCTGCGGGGTGGCCAAGAAGGGGAGATGATGAATTGAACGCCGAAGAGATACCATTCGACCGCCGCATGCTAGAGGCGCTGATTTGCCCCCGCACGCAGATGCGCCTGACCTATGACGCCGACAAGCAAGAGCTGATCTCGGACGCGGCCGGTCTTGCCTATCCGATCCGCAACGGTATCCCCGTGATGCTGGTGGACGAAGCGCGGGTTATCGACTGACCCGCCGGGGGTAGGCTGCCCCCTAAAGCGCCTTACCCTGCATCAGACGGGGCAGGGTGCCCGTCAGACCTGCCGCCTCGCGCATGAAACCGCGACGGGCATCGGGCAGGGCGTTAATCGCCGCCATCCCCACATCACGTGCAAGACGCAGCAGCGGGTTGTCGTTGGAAAACAACCGGTTGAAGCTGTCCGTCGCCAATGCCAGCGCGGTGTTATCAAAGCGACGCCACAGCTGATATTGCTCAAGCACCGTGGTGCTGCCGACATCCTGCCCGCGCCGTTGCGCATCAGCGATCACCTCTGCCAGCGCGGCGACATCGCGCATGCCGGCGTTCAACCCCTGACCGGCAATCGGGTGCACCCCATGTGCGGCATCCCCCAGCAGCGCGACACGCGGTGCCACCATCGAATGCGCCAGCGACAGGCTCAGCGGGTAAGTGTACCGCGCACCAGCAAGGGAAATCTCGCCCAGAAAATCACCAAAGCGAGGGCGAAGCACGTCGAGGTATCCCTCATCCGGCAGCGCGTAGATATGCGCTGCGTTGGCGGCGGTCTCGCTCCAGACGATGGAGGACCGGTTTTCGGTCAGCGGCAGGATCGCCAGCGGACCGGGGGGCATAAAGAACTGATGCGCGACCCCGTGATGCGGCTTTTCATGGGCGATGGCGCAGACCAGCGCCGTTTGCGCATAATCCCAGCCGATGCGTTTGATTCCCGCCCGCGTGGCGGTGCCCGATGCGCGACCATCCGCGCCGACAACCAGACGCGTGCGCAGGGTCTTGCCGCCTTCAAATGTCAGGGTGACGCCCGCCGGGGCGGCGTCTTGCGCGATGATCGTTTCGCCGTCCAACCGCGTGATGCGGGCCTCAGCGCTCACGGCTTCTGCCAAGGCGCGCCGCAGGTGGCGGTCCTCGACCATATGGCCCATCGGCCCTTCTTCGATCTCTGCGTGATCGAAATGCATGAAGAAAGGGGAGGGGCCTTCGCCCGCGCGCCCGTCCGTCACTTTGATCTCAAGCATCGGTTGCGCGTGGGATTTCACATTATCCCAAATCCCGAGCGCCCCGAGCATCCGTGTCGAGGTCAACGCCAGCGCATAGGATCGCCCGTCAAACGCCGCATCTTCCCGCGTGGCAGCGAGCAGCCTGTCGATCAACGTGACCCGCAGCCCGATCTGCGCCAAAGCCAAGGCAAGTGTCGGGCCATTCAGCCCACCACCGACGATTGCGATATCTGTATCAAAATCCATAGCTTTAGATATGGGCGTGCAGCAGGGATTGTCCATGCGCGCTGGCGTCGCTACCGTCCCTTTTCCAAAGCATTATTCGAGGAAGCAACATGCAAGAGTGGTTAACCATGACAGCCGCAGATCTGGGACGGGGCATCGGGGACGGCCAGATCGACCCTGTTGTGCTGTGCCAGACCTATCTTGACGCGATCGACGCCCACCCCCTGCGGGATCGCATCTATGCCCGTGTGACCGCCGACCGGGCCCTGGCCGAGGCCGGAGCCGCGCGGGATCGCGCGCGCGCGGGCCAGCGTTTGTCGCCATTGGACGGGGTGCCGATCAGCTGGAAAGACCTGTTCGACACCGCCGGCATCGCGACAGAGGCGGGCAGCGCCCTGCTGAAAGACCGTGTGCCGGACCGCGACGCGCGCGTGTTGGCGAATGCCACCGCGATGGGGTTGGTCTGTCTGGGCAAGACCCATATGAGCGAGCTGGCGTTTTCGGGGCTCGGGTATAACCCCAGCACCGCCACTCCCCCTTGCGTGAACGATGAAGCTGCCGTGTCGGGCGGGTCGTCGTCCGGGGCTGCGGCTTCTGTCGCTTTCGGTCTGGCGGCGGCGGCGATCGGGTCGGATACCGGCGGATCGGTGCGGGTGCCTGCCGCGTGGAACGATCTTGTGGGGCTGAAAACCACCTCGGGCCGTGTGTCGCTTGAGGGGACCGTGCCGCTGGCGGCCAAGTTCGACACGGTGGGCCCGCTTTGCCGCTCGGTCGAGGATGCGAGCCTGCTGCTGGCGCTCACCGAAGGGGCCAAGCCGATGGACATGGGCAGCACCGACATCGAAGGGCGTCGCTTTGCGATCCTGCGCACGGTGGCGTTCGATGATATTGAAGGCGCCCCCGCGACGGCTTTCGACGATGCTGTCGCGCGGCTAAAGGAAGCGGGCGCGGTGATCGAGGACATCGATTTCGACCCTATCAAAGAGGCGATGCCGCTGAGCGGGTGCCTTTACACCGCCGAAGCCTACGGCCTGTGGCGCGACGTGATCGAAGCGAACCCGGATGCGATGTATGGTGAGATCCTTGAAAGGTTCCGTCTGGGTAAATCCCACTCCGGCCCCGATTATGTGGCAGCCTGGGCCAAGATCGACCAGATCCGCGCGGCCTATGTGAAAGCTGTGGCGGGCTATGACGCGGTGCTGATCCCCACCGCACCGCTGCTACCCCCCAAGCTGGACCGGCTGGAAACCGAGCATGACTATTACGTCTCGGCCAACCTCATGACCCTGCGCAACACGCGTATCGGGAATCTTATGGGGCTGGCGGCGGTGACTCTGCCCACGGGCACCCCATCCTGCGGGATCATGCTGATGGGTCAGCCCTTTGGCGAAGAGCACCTGCTGCGCATTGCCGCAGCCGCCGAAGAGGCATTGGCCTAAATGACACAAACCTTGCCCTGCGTCCTGCAATGTCTGGACGCGGGGCAAGCCCTTGGGTACTCTGGAACAAACGGGGCGTGAATGATCCCGAACCCGAGGCAGTGAAATGATGTACCCCGAGCGGTTTTCGAACCTTCCGGCCCACGCGTGGCCGCGCCTGCGCGCATTGCTTGATGCGCATGAAGGCGGTGGCACGCCGATCCACATGACGATTGGCGAGCCGAAACATGCTTTTCCGGCATGGGTCACCGATGTGATTGCTGAAAATGCTGCCGGATTTAACAGCTACCCGGCCAACGACGGCACGCCCCAGTTACGCGGCGCGATTGCCGGATGGATCAACCGACGCTACGGTGTGGATGTGGATGCAGACACGCAGGTGATGCCGCTGAACGGCACCCGCGAAGGGCTGTATAATGCCGTCATGGCCACCTGTCCCGAGACGAAGAATGGCCGCAAGCCCGCCATTCTGATGCCGAACCCGTTCTATCAGGTCTATATGATCGCCGCGATTTCCGGTGCCGCTGATCTGGTGATGGTGCCTGCCACGCGCGAAACAGGGCATCTGCCCGATTTTGCCAGCCTGCCCGAAGATGTGCTGAACCGGACCACTGCGGCCTATATCTGCTCGCCCGCCAACCCGCAGGGGGCCGTGGCCACCCGTGCGTATTGGGCCGATCTGATCGCGCTGGCAGATAAATACGATTTCAAAATTTTCGCGGATGAATGCTATTCAGAGATCTACCGCGACACGCCGCCCGTCGGGGCGCTACAAGTGGCGCAAGAGGTCGGGGCCGATCCGGATCGTGTGGTGATTTTCCATTCGCTGTCGAAACGGTCGAACCTGCCCGGGCTGCGGTCCGGCTTTGTCGCGTCGGGTGCCAATACCATGCGCGAGATCAAGCAGCTGCGGAATTATGCCGGTGCACCGCTGCCGTTACCGTTGCAAGCGGCGTCGGCTGCGGTCTGGGACGACGAAGCCCATGTCGCCGAGAACCGCGCGCTTTACATCGAGAAATACGAAGTCGCCGACCGCATTCTCGGCAACGTCCCCGGGTACCAAAGCCCCGAGGCCGGGTTCTTTTTGTGGCTGCCGGTGGAAGATGACGAAGCTGCGGCGCTGAAACTCTGGCGTGAAACCGGCGTGCGGGTGCTGCCGGGCGGCTATCTGGCGCAAAGCGTGAACGGCGAAAACCCCGGGAAACAATATATTCGGGTGGCGATGGTCGCCCCAAAAGAAGAGACAACGCGCGGGATCGAAGCGATCCGCCGCTGTCTCTATCCAGAATAAGACGAGGGATCAGAGCAATGGCATATCAGACACGTGGGCGCGACCCTTTGCTAGACACCAACATGGCCGAAGCGATCGAAAAACGCGGCAAGGAGCTGTTGGGCCTCGGGCTGATCGCCCTGGGCCTTATGGCCGCCATGATGATCGGCAGCTACACCCCTGACGATCCCAACTTTATGGTGTCCACCGATGCGCCGGTGCAGAACTGGCTGGGGCGCATGGGCGCGTCGCTGGCCGCGCCTTTGTTCATGATCGTGGGCTGGGGCGCGTGGTCTGTCGCGGCAATCCTGCTGGCCTGGGGCGCACGCTTTGCCCTGCACCGCGGCGAGGAACGCGCCGTAGGCCGTTTGATTTTTGCCCCGATTGCCGTCGCCTTGTGTTCGATCTACGGGGCAACGCTGACGCCGGATGCGGCTTGGCTGCAAACCCATAGCTTTGGTCTGGGCGGGCTTTTTGGCGACACGGTCATGGGCGTGATCCTGACCGTCCTGCCGATCGGGTCGACCTTTACGATCAAGCTGATGTCGCTGTTGATGGGCGTGGCGATCCTTGCCTTTGGTGCCTTTGTTGTCGGCTTCACCCGACTTGAACTGCAACGTCTGTTCCGCTTCATGCTGGTCGGGCTGATCATGGCTTATGCCGGATTGATGACCCTTCTGGGGCGGGGTGCGTCGGGGGCGGTTGCCGCCGCGCAGGGCATTCAGGCCCGCCAGCTTGAACGCCGCGAACGCAACCGGATCGAGGCCGAGGAGAATGCGGAATTCGCGGCCAGCCAAGGATACTATGACGACGAATTGGCCTATAGCGACGCGCCTGCAGCTGCGCCAAAAACCGGCCTCCTGTCGAAAATGCCGACGCTGGTCAAACGCGCCGACCCGCTGCCCGAACCTGAACTGGTCGAGACATGGGCTGAACCCGAACTGGGCGAAGCCCCCAGCAGCGACCGTATCAAATCCAAGATCGCCGATGTGATCAAAAGCCGCGTGCGGACCGGCGGGGCTGTGCATACGGCCACCACCGCCCCCTTGACCCGTGGTCGCGGGCGTGGCCCTGATCCGCTGCTGCTGGATACCACCGCGCGTGGTGCCCGCCGCGAAGAGCCGCCATTGACCGGTGCGCCGGCCCCCTCCCCTACTCGGGCGGAGCCGCCTTTAACCGCAAGCCGTGCACCTTTGGTCGCGGAGCGCCCCGTGCTTGAGCTAACCCCCTCCGAACCGGATCACGACGCGGATATGGCGGTTCTGGATGATGAACCGATGACCGACAGCCACCTGCCACTGCAAGAGGCAGAACGGGAACCGGCCATGCAGATCCCTGTGGCTCAGCCGCGCAAGGTGGTGCAGCCGCAGATGCGCAAGCCGGTGCAGCCTAGCAAACAGGCTCAGGCCGAGGCACAGCCTGCGTTGACCTTTGAAGACACGCATCCCGGATTTGAACTGCCGCCGCTGAACCTGCTGGAAAGCCCGGATAATGTCGAACGCCTGCACTTGAGCGACGACGCGCTGGAAGAGAATGCGCGCATGCTGGAAAACGTGCTGGATGACTATGGCGTAAAGGGTGAAATCGTCGCCGTCCGTCCGGGCCCCGTTGTCACCATGTACGAGCTGGAACCGGCACCGGGCCTCAAGGCGAGCCGTGTGATCGGTCTGGCGGACGATATCGCGCGCTCTATGGCGGCACTGTCGGCGCGTGTGTCTACCGTGCCGGGGCGCAGCGTGATCGGGATCGAACTACCTAACGAGAACCGCGAGAAAGTCGTGCTGCGCGAAATCCTCGCCGCGCGTGATTTCGGCGACAGCACCATGCGTCTGCCGCTGGCCTTGGGCAAAGACATTGGCGGTGACCCTGTGGTCGCGAACCTTGCCAAGATGCCTCACCTGCTGATCGCGGGGACCACCGGTTCGGGTAAATCCGTTGCGATCAACACAATGATCCTGTCGCTGCTCTACAAGCTGACGCCGGAAGAATGCCGTATGATCATGATTGACCCCAAGATGCTGGAACTGTCGGTCTATGATGGCATCCCGCATCTGTTGTCCCCCGTTGTGACCGACCCGAAAAAGGCCGTTGTCGCGCTGAAGTGGACCGTGGGCGAGATGGAAGAGCGCTATCGCAAGATGTCCAAGATGGGCGTGCGCAACATCGAAGGCTATAACGGTCGTGTCCGCGAGGCTCTGGCCAAGGGAGAGATGTTCAGCCGCACCGTCCAGACCGGCTTTGACGAGGATACGGGCGAGCCGATCTTCGAGACGGATGAATTCAAGCCCGAAGCGCTGCCCTATATCGTCGTGATCGTGGACGAGATGGCCGACCTGATGATGGTCGCGGGCAAGGAGATCGAAGCCTGCATCCAGCGTCTGGCGCAGATGGCGCGGGCATCGGGTATTCACCTGATCATGGCGACACAGCGTCCTTCGGTCGATGTCATCACCGGCACGATCAAGGCGAACTTCCCGACGCGGATTTCCTTCCAGGTGACCTCCAAGATCGACAGCCGTACGATCCTGGGCGAGATGGGCGCCGAACAGCTCCTTGGCATGGGTGACATGCTCTATATGGCGGGCGGGTCCAAGATCGTGCGCTGCCACGGTCCCTTTGTCAGCGACGAAGAGGTCGAAGAGATCGTGAACCACCTCAAGGCCTATGGTGAACCTGATTATGTGTCGGGTGTGGTCGAAGGGCCCTCCGATGACCAAGAAGGGAACATCGACGCGGTTCTGGGTCTGGGCGGCAATACCGACAGCGAAGACGCGCAATATGACACGGCCGTGGCGATCGTTGCAAAAGACCGCAAATGTTCGACATCCTACATCCAGCGGAAGCTGGGCATCGGCTATAACAAAGCCGCGCGTCTGGTCGAACAGATGGAGGACGCGGGCCTTGTTTCGCCTGCCAACCACGTGGGCAAGCGCGAGATCCTGATACCAGAGCAGGGGTAGCGCGCAAAAATAATCGGAACGTCATTGCGACGCCGGGGGTTGGCTTGGGAACAGGCCAGCCCCTTTTGCATTTCGGGCGTGTTAGGCGATATCCTGCTGCGTGATATCGTATATCATGACGCGAAGCCCTATGTCGAAGGCAAGGCACTGGAATAAGAATAGGAAGACTATGATGCGTTTTGTTACCACCACCGTTCTGGCCATTGGTCTGGGGTTGGCAGCTGTGATGCCCGCCGCCGCCGACAAACTGCCGCTGAACGCGATTTCCGGCTATCTTAACGATCTGAAAACCGCCAAGGGCGAATTCACCCAGATCAACGACGACGGCTCGATCAGCACCGGCACGATCTACATCAAACGTCCGGGCAAAGTGCGCTTTGAATACAACGCACCGGATTCGGGGATTGTCGTGGCGGGCAGCAATACGGTCGTGATCTACGACAAGAAATCCAACCAACCGGCAGAGACATACCCGCTGTCCAAAACGCCGCTGTCGATCATTCTGGCCGCGAATGTGAACCTTGGTCAGGCCAAGATGGTGACGGGGCATAACTATGACGGCACCGCGACCACCGTGCGCGCCCAAGACCCCGCGCATCCTGAATATGGCAATATCGAGCTGAAGTTCACCGGCAACCCGGTCGAGCTGCGCCAGTGGATCATCAACGACGGCAACGGCACCAAGACCACCGTGGTTCTGGGCGACCTGCAGAAAGGCGGCAGCCTGCCCAACAAACTGTTTGACGTCGGCAGTCCCGGTCAGGTGAACCGCTAAGGAAAAAGGGCCCCGAACATGTGTTCGGGGCCCCTTTCTTTATCCGGTGTTGGTCAGCTTACCAACGTGACAGGCGACACCCTGCAATCTGCTGCTGGTACATGTCGGAGCGCGCACGCACCTTGCGGGCCACGGCGACCAGCCAGGGTTTCGAATTATAGCTTTGGCGCGCATAGCCTGTGTTGCCTTCATGATAGGCCAGATACTGGTTTTCCGCGTCATGCAGGGGAATGCCGTTCTTGTCGCGGCTCTTGTTCATGTACCACCCCATGAAATCCGACGCGTCGTTGATCCGGTCGCGCTTGGCGCGGAAACCGCCAGCTTCGGCCAGATATTCATCCCATGTCGCATCAAGCGCCTGGCTGTAGCCAAAGGCGCTGGACTGGCGGCCCATGGGGATCACGCCGATGACATAGCGGAACGGCGTACGGGCGTCCGCGATGAATTTGCTTTCCTGATGGATCGTCGCCATCTGCACATGGACAGGCACGCCCCAACGGCGTTCAGCTGCACGGAATGCGCGGTAATATTCTGGGCGCTCTTTGAGAATCGCACATGCGTTATCAAGGTCTCGTGGGGCACTGGTCGGACCGCCACTACATGATGCCAAAAGCACAGCAATTATCAGGGCGCAAAAGGTTCTGCTCATCGGCCTCTCGCTTTTATCGTGTTTTTATTACATTTAGTTTATCAGATTGCCCTGCCGACGCCCACCAGAAATTACAGCAGAAACCCCAGCATAAGCGGTAAAGCGGCAACCGATAGCACGGTAGAGACGACAACCAGCCCCGCGACAGACTGCGCATCCGCACCGTATTTCTCTGCCAGCAGGTAGGATGTCACCGCCACCGGTGTGGCGACCTGCAAGACCAGCACGCCAAAAGCGATTTTATCAAGGTCAAAGAACCAGCCCGCCAAAGCGGCGATGCCGATGCAGATCGCAAGCTTGATCAGTGAAAACACCACCGCGCGCCCGATCCCGCCGGGGGACAGCCGTGCCACGGCAACGCCCAATGTGATCAGCATAATCGGGATCGCCATTTGACCGAGCAGGGACAGCGTATTGGTCAAAAACACCGGCGTTTCCCAGCCTTGCACCAGAAACAATGCGCCCAATGCCGTGCCCCAGACCAGCGGTTCACGGATGACCTTCCCAAAGGAGCCAGACCCCGCCACCAGCCAGATTCCAAAGGTGAACGACCAGATGGCCATAATGGCAAAGACCACAACGGCGTAACCCAACCCCGTTTCGCCAAAGGCAAAAAGTGCGAGCGGCAGGCCCAGATTGCCGGTATTCCCGAAGATCATCGGGGCCAGATACGTCCGCCGGTTCAACCCGAATACGCGCACGATCACGGCGGCCAGCAGCGTTACCCCGCCATAGGCCGCCACTGTCGCCAGTGACAAAGCGCTCAGCGCGGCGGGGTCGATCTGCGTTGTCATCAGCGACACAAAAATCAGACAGGGCACCGATAGGGTCATCGCCAGCTGGGTCACAAACTGGATGCGATACTCGAACCCCAGCTTCACCCAGGCAAAGCCGACCCCCGCGAGCAGGAACACAGGAGCCACAATTTCAAGCACTGTCAGGACGAGGTTCACAAACTGTTTCCTTGGTTGCGCGTCGCAGGATTGGACAAAAGCCCCTTGAAGGGACTACGAACGAACGGTAGGTGCACCGATGTTATGATAAGAACGCGCGCGAAATACCACTTGGGCCAGATCGTCCGGCACAAAAAACATCCCTTCCGAGGGGTGATTTTTGACGTGGACCCCGAATTTGCCAATACCGAAGAATGGTACGAGGCTATTCCGGAAGACAGCCGCCCCGAGAAAGACCAGCCCTATTATCACCTGCTGGCCGAAAACGAACAAAGCTATTACGTGGCCTATGTGTCCGAGCAGAACCTCGTGGCCGATTACTCGGGCGAACCTGTGGACCATCCCGATATCCCCGACCTCTTCGGCCCGTTCACCGATGGGGCCTATCCGCTGCACTTCCAGCTGAATTGAGGCAAAGCGTGGGTGACCCGCGCCTGCCACCCTGTTTCAATAGCCCAGGGCACACCCATCCTTGCGTGCGTCGCTCGCCCCCTCCAGCAAACCGTTGTCATGCAGCTGGATCGCCTGCGCGCCGCCGATGGCTGTGGCCGGAATTTCGACCTTATGCCCCATCTCGGCCAGCTCGGCGCGGACCGCATCGCTATACCCGCGTTCGACCTTGAGGACGCCATTGTCGGAAAACGCGCGGGGGGCGTCGATGGCGGCCTGAGGGTCTAGCCCGAAATCCGTCAGGTTAGAGACAAAACGCGCGTGGCCATTGGGCTGGTAGGCCCCGCCCATCACGCCAAACGGCATGATCACCTTACCGTCGCGTTTGATCATCCCCGGAATGATCGTATGCATCGGCCGCTTGCCGCCCTTCAGCTCGTTCGCGTGCCCTTGGTCAAGGGTGAAACCCGCACCGCGGTTTTGCAGCAGGATACCGAATTTATCCGACGCGATGCCCGACCCGAAACCGTGGAAGATCGAATAGATCAACGACACGGACATCCCATCCTTGTCCACCACGGTGATATAGATCGTATCCTTATGCACCGCCTCTGACAGGGCGACGGGGTCGGGCATGGCTTTCTTCGGGTCGATCAACGCCGCCAGCTCCTGCGCCGTTTCGGGCGCAAGCATATGGGCCAGACGTGCGGTATGGTCCGGGTCCGCCAGAAAACGATTGCGCGCATCATACGCCAGCTTGGCGGTTTCCGCCTCGATATGCACACGCTCCGCGCCCCAAGGATCCATGGATGCAATGTCGAAATGCGACAGCATGTTCATCATCAACAGTGCTGTGGCCCCCTGACCGTTCGGCGCATGTTCCAGCACCTCAACGCCCTGATAAGTGGAGGCAAGGGGCTCACCGGGGGTGCAAGCGGTGGCGGCGAAATCCTCTGCCGTGTGCTTGCCCCCCATCGCATTGAGAGAGGCGACGATATCTTCGGCCACCTCACCGGAATAGAAGGCATCGCGCCCGTCCTTGGCGATGCGACGCAGGACTTCGGCCTGTCCGGGGGCGCGGAAGATGTCGCCGGTCTTTGGGGCCTCGCCGCCGGTCAGATAGAAATCGCGTGCGGCCCCCTGCAAGGTGCCCGCATCATTACCCCAATCAAAGGCGACACGTGCCGCGACGGGTACGCCTTCTTCGGCATAGCGGATCGCAGGGGCAAGAATCGTGTCCAGACCCATGGTGCCGATGGTGTCGGACAGGTGGCAAAACGCGTCGATCGCGCCGGGAATGGTCACGGCGTGGGCGCTGCGCAGTGGTACCGTCTTTTCACCAGCGTCCCGCAAATGGGCGGCATCCAACGCAGCAGGGGCGCGGCCCGATCCGTTCAGCGCGTGCACCTCGTCGCTGCCCGCTGGCGAGTACAGCACAAAGCAATCCCCGCCGATTCCGGTCATCTGCGGCTCGCAAATCCCCAGCAGCACGGCACCGGCAATCGCGGCATCCATCGCGTTGCCGCCCCGCTCAAGAATATCGACAGCGGTCTTTGCGGCCAAAGGATGGGACGTGGCACACATGCCATTGCTCGCCAGAACGGGGGATCGTCCGGGAAGGTGAAAGTCGCGCATGTCATTGGCCTCAGGTTGCTGTCATCGGCCTGAACGTAGCGCGGTGCAGGACGGGCGGGCAATCACTAAAGGGCAGTTGGGCACTTAAAGGGGAACTGGGCTCTTAAAGGGGAGCTGGGCACAGTAAATGTGCCTCGGCGTTGCGTACTGGGTGGGGGCTATTAAAACGCAACGCCGAGGGAAGCCATATGCAGCTACAGAACCGACGTTGCCCGCAAAGCTGGGCGGAATTATGAAACCTTTGAGGCGCTATTGCGAAGCGTTGCTTCAAGCTGCCCCAAAGGTGACCAATACTTAACCCCTGGCGGCAAAGGCCCCCCTAGTGGCGGCCCCCAAACCCAGCTTATCCGGCGGCAAGCGGAATGCGCAGCGCCAGCAGGTTCATATCACCGGTGCGCGAATATTCCAGCTCGCAGCTCAGCAACCGGATCAGGCTCCAGCCGAATCCCCCTTCCGGCAGTTCGTCAGCAAGTTTCAGCACATCGAATGCTTCACCCGGGGGGAGGGTGAACCCCGGCATCGGTTTGCCCAGATCGGTGATGCGAAACCGCAAGTCATCAGGCGCATAGGCCCCGCGCACCCCGATTAACCCCGCTTGGGGCAATCCGGCATAGGCGTGTTCGACCACGTTATTCAACGTCTCGGCCAGCACCAGTTCCACAATCTCGAGGTTTTCTTGCGATAGTCCCCGATCGGCCAGTTCTGTGCGGATATGTCCAAGGGCCGCGCGTACCGCATCGGCAGAGGCTTCCAACGTCACCTCGAACCCATAGGGGGTATCCGCCTGACCCACTGTGCCTTCGTTCCGGTTCGGGGCGCTCATGCGGGCACCTGCGCGGCCAGTGCGGCGTCCAATGTGGGGAAAAGGGGAAACACGCTGTCCATCCGCGTCAATCGAAACACCCGATCAACCGAGGGCGTCAGCCCCGCCAGCGTCAGGCTGCGGTCCGGCAACAGAAGTTTCAGCGTCGCCACCACCGCGCCAAGCCCGCTGGAATCAATAAAGTTCACCTGTCCCAGATCCAGAATAACCACCGGTGGCCCATCTTCGATCATATCCCGCATGGCTTCCTTAAAGGCGCGGGCAACGGCGGCATCAATACGGTCTTCCATCACGGATATGATTTGCAGCTGCCCTTCTGTTCTGGTTGAGAGTTTCATATGGTCATCTCCAAGGTGTCCCGGACGCCAGAAGACATAGCGCCGATACCTTACCAAAAGATGATCATTTCCCGGGGAGGGGACGAAATGGAAAAAGTCGTGATAGCAGGGGCTGCGCGGACGCCGATGGGCGGGTTTCAGGGGGCTTTTGCCGATCTGACCGCGGCCGATCTGGGGGGGCATGCGATCAAGGCGGCGCTGGATGGTGCCGGCACCAATACCGTGGATGAGGTGCTGATGGGCTGTGTGTTGCCCGCAGGGCAGGGCCAGGCTCCCGCGCGTCAGGCCGGCTTCAAGGCAGGTCTCGGCGAAGAGGTGCCGGCGACAACGCTGAACAAGATGTGCGGCTCGGGGATGAAGGCGGCGATGATCGCCTTCGACCAGATCGCCTTGGGTCAGACCGATACCATGATCGCCGGCGGGATGGAGAGCATGACAAACGCGCCCTATGTGCTGCCGAAAATGCGCGGCGGCGCGCGGTTGGGGCACGGTCAGGTGATCGATCACATGTTCCTCGACGGGTTGGAAGACGCCTATGACAAGGGCCGCCTGATGGGCACCTTTGCCGAAGACTGCGCCGAGACATTTCAATTCACCCGCGCCGTGCAGGATGACTATGCGCTGGCCTCTCTGTCCCGCGCGCTCGACGCGCAAAGCAGCGGCGCGTTCGATGACGAGATCGCAGCGGTTGATCTGAAATCGCGTAAAGGGTCGGTCACCATCTCGGCGGATGAACAGCCCGGCAACGCACGGCCCGAGAAGATCCCCGAACTCAAACCCGCTTTCCGCGAGGGCGGCACAGTCACGGCGGCGAATGCGTCTTCCATCTCGGACGGGGCGGCGGCATTGGTGCTGGCATCTGAAACCGCAGCCAAATCCCAAGGGTTGAATGTCCGCGCGCATATCCTCGGCCACGCCAGTCACGCGCAGGCACCGGGGCTTTTCACTACCGCGCCCGTACCGGCGGCGCAGAAACTGCTGGACCGGTTGGGCTGGCAGAAAGACGACGTTGATCTGTGGGAAGTGAACGAGGCCTTTGCCGTCGTGCCGCTGGCCTTCATGCATGAAATGGCGCTGTCCCATGACATCGTGAACGTGAACGGCGGTGCCTGTGCGCTTGGCCACCCCATCGGGGCCTCTGGCGCACGTATTATCGTGACCCTGCTGAACGCACTGGAAAAGCGCGGGCTGAAACGGGGTATCGCGGCGATCTGCATTGGCGGCGGTGAAGGCACCGCGATTGCGATCGAACGCCCCTGATTTTCCAAATGGACTAAATCCTCGGGGGTCGGGGGGCAGACAGCCCCCCGGTCCGACAGTAACAAAAGGCACTTTTATGCGCGTTGACTATCCTACCCTCTCCAAAACCCTCCACGCTTTGACCGACGGCGAAACCGACAGCGTGGCGCTGATGGCCACCGTCGCCTGCGAGGTGCACCACGCCGACGACCGCTTTGACTGGACGGGGTTCTACCGTGTGACCGCGCCAGAGCTGCTTAAGATCGGGCCCTATCAGGGCGGGCATGGCTGTCTGGTGATCCCCTTCGCGCGTGGGGTGTGCGGTGCTGCCGCGCGCACCGGCGAAACGCAGCTGGTTGCGGATGTGGATGCCTTTCCGGGCCACATCGCTTGCGCGTCCTCCACGCGGTCTGAACTGGTCCTGCCCGTCTGGAACGGCGCCGGAGAGCTGCTGGGTGTCTTTGATATCGACAGCAACCAGCCCGCCGCGTTTGACCAGACCGACGCCGATGAACTCGCCGCGATTCTGAAATCTGTTTTCGCAAACGCCTAGGCCGGTGATCCTGCCCGTCGATCAAAGGAAATGTCATGAGCTTTGACGCTTGGCTCGTGTTTACCCTGTTCTGGGTGGTGTTTGTCACCACGCCGGGGCCGAACGCGGTGAACTGTATCAGCAACGGGATGAACCTGGGCTTCGCGCGGGCGATGGTCGGGGTGCTGGCGATCCTGACGCAGGCCTCGCTGTTTCTGGCGCTGTCAGCGATTGGCGTGACGGCGCTGCTGACGGCCTCGGCCACGGGGTTCTTCGTGGCCAAGATGATCGGGGCAGGGTTTCTGATCTATCTGGGCGTGCGCGGGCTGGTCCTGGCGGGCAAGCCCGTGGTGATGGAGGATCGTCCCGCCGCGTCGGTCTATTGGCGTGCCTTTGCGATTGCGACGATCAACCCAAAATCGGTCGCCGGATATCTTGCGGCCTTCAGCCAGTTCGTGCAGCCGGATGTCCCGATCTGGGACCAGATGATCGTGATCGTGCCGACGGCGCTGACCCTGACCGCGGCCAGCTATACCGGGTTTACGGCGCTTGGGGCGGGGCTGGGGCGGGCTGCCTTGGGAGCGGTGTTCAACGTCTGGTTCCGCCGCGTGATGGCGGTCAGCTTTATCATCTACGGGGTGCTGTTGGGCAGCGCGCATACGCCGATGCCTAAGGGGTGATCAAGGGCTGTTCCCGCGCGCCTGTGGGACAAGTGCCCTTGGGTCAGTCTTTCCCTCTGGTCCCTGCGGTCCTGCGGGCGTAAGCAGACCCCAAGGAGACACGATATGCGCAACCCAGATACCCTATCCAACACCCAGCCCGCCCCGCCCGAGGACACGCCCCAAGGGCTTGCCTTTGCGATTGGGGCCTATGGTCTTTGGGGGTTTCTGCCGCTGTACATGAAGGCCATCGCCCATATTCCCGCGGCAGAGATTGTCGTGCACCGGGTCATCTGGTCAGTGCCCGTGGGCGCATTGGTGCTGATCCTTCTGGGGCGCACCGCCACCCTGCGCGAGGCGTTCCGGTCGCCGCGTACCTTGGCGATGGGCTGTGTCACGGCGACGCTGATCTCGGTCAACTGGGGCATCTACATCTGGGCGGTGAACTCGGGTCATGCGCTGGACGCGGCCTTGGGCTATTACATCAACCCGTTGTTCAGCATTCTGCTGGGGGCGTTGCTGCTGGGGGAACGTCTGTCGAGACTTCAGCTTGCGGCACTCGGGCTGGCAGCCGTCGCCGTCGCGATCCTGACGCTCGATTCCGGTCGCTTCCCTTGGGTCGCACTGAGCCTGACATTCACGTTCGGGCTGTATGCGCTGGCGAAAAAGCGGCTGCCGATCGGGCCGAACCAGGGTTTCCTGCTTGAGGTCCTGATCCTGCTGGCCCCTGCGCTGGCCTATCTGGTTTACCTGATCATGACGGGGCAAAACCACTTTGGTCAGGGCGTGCCGTTTAATACGTGGATGCTGGTGGGCTGCGGCGTGGTCACGGCGGTGCCCCTGATCTTTTACGCCAACGGAGCCAAGCGGCTGCGGCTATCGACCATCGGTATCTTGCAGTATATCGCGCCGACGATGATCTTCCTTTGCGCTGTGCTGGTCTTTGACGAACCCTTTGGGCGCGCGCGCATGATTGCCTTTCCGCTGATCTGGGGGGCGCTGGTGATCTATTCGATCTCGCTGTTTCGGCAGATGCGGCACAAACCGGCGTGACAAGGGGGGAGGAGGGGCGCAGACATGTCGCGCCCCTCGATCATTATATCATTCGCTCAGGACAGCGCGTCCTTGAAAGCGAGGAAGCTGGGGTCTTTCATCACCCGTGCGTTCATCGCCTCACGTAGGGCACCGATGGATTTATAGGGGCGCATCACCACCTCGAATTTGGCGATCAGACCGTCGTCACCCAGGGTGATCAGATCGACGCCAACGGCATCCAGATCCCCGATCTTGCACTGGAACTCCAGCGCCCAATCTGTGCCTTCCCCCATGATCCGGCGGTATTTGAAATCGCTAAAGACATTGCCGACGTGTCCCAGGACCGCTGCCACAGGGGCGCGGCCGGTCCAGGTCTTGTAATATGTCGGCGGCATGAAGGTGACGTCTTCCGCCAGCAGCGGGGCGATCTTTTCCGAATCCCCCTTGGCGACAACATCAATCATCTTGGTAATAGTAGGATGCATTCCGGGTCCTTTGGTACAGATTGGCTTGAAAACCTACCCTAACTCTGAGACGGACACTTATGGAAACAGAATATAATCCGCCCCAAGATCCGCTGGTTGTCCTGCATGAAGACGCCGAAGTGCTGCTTGTCGACAAGCCCGCGGGCTTGCTGTCGGTGCCGGGCAAGGGGCCGCATCTGGCCGATTGTCTCATCGCGCGGGTGCAGGATGCATTTCCGGACGCGCTGCTGGTGCATCGCCTGGATCGAGACACCTCGGGCGTGATGATCTTTGCGCTGACGCCCCATGCGCAGCGCCATCTGGGATTGCAGTTTGAAAAGCGGATGACGCGCAAGACCTATGTCGCGCGGGTCTGGGGGGTACCGCAGGAAAAGACCGGCACCATTGATCTGCCGCTGATCGTGGATTGGCCGAACCGCCCGCGCCAGATGGTCTGCCATGAAACGGGTAAACCCGCACAAACCGACTGGCGTGTGCTGAAAGACGAAGGCGACACCGCGCGGGTGCGCCTTAGCCCCAAGACAGGGCGCAGCCATCAGCTGCG
The DNA here is from genome assembly GCF_002311545.1 of Sulfitobacter sp. UBA1132. NCBI lineage: Bacteria > Pseudomonadati > Pseudomonadota > Alphaproteobacteria > Rhodobacterales > Roseobacteraceae > Sulfitobacter > Sulfitobacter sp. UBA1132. Next base: position 323,669 of record NZ_DCAN01000004.1, read on the forward strand.
GGTGCATATGCTGAGCCTCGGCCACCCGATTCTGGGCGATCCGTTTTACGCCACGGGGCCCGCGTTGGCGTATCCGCGCCTGATGCTCCATTCAGAGGAGCTGCGGTTCAACCATCCTCAGGGCGGACATTCGACCAAGATCCGCGCCAAGGCACCGTTCTAAAGGCCATAGGGCGCAGACGAAAAAGGCCACCCCGCAGGGTGGCCTTGGTTTTTACAGCGTGTCCGAAGGACAGCTTATTCAGCGGCCCAACCCGAGACGGCCTTGATCTCGGTAAAGTCCTCGATCCCGTACATGCCACCCTCGCGGCCATTGCCCGATTGCTTCATGCCGCCAAAGGGCGACCCTGCGGCGCGGCTTTGGCCGTTCATCTCGACCATGCCCGACCGCAGCTGACGCGCCAGACGGTTGCGACGCTCGCCATCTTGCGACTGGACATAGTTGGTCAGACCGTAAACCGTGTCATTGGCGATCTGGACCGCTTGCTCTTCGCTGTCGAACTTCATGATCGACAGAACCGGCCCAAAGATTTCCTCGCGCGCGATGGTCATGTCGGGGGTCACGTCTGCAAAGACAGTGGGTTTGACAAAGAACCCGCGGTTCAACCCGTCAGGCCGTCCGGTGCCGCCCGCAACCAAACGCGCGCCCTCGTCGATGCCCTTCTGGATCAGGTCCTGAATCTTGTTGAACTGCGATTCATTGACCACGGGGCCGATATGACGCCCATCATCGGAGGCAGGACCAACGGTAACCTGCGACGCCACAGCGCCTGCTTCTTCGACGGCTTTGTCATAGACATCCGACTGCACAAGCATACGGCTGGGGGCGTTACACGACTGGCCGGTGTTGTTCATCATATGCAGCACGCCGCGTTTGACCGCCTTGTCATCGGCATCGTTGAAGATGATGTTCGCGCCTTTGCCACCCAGTTCAAGGTGGACCTTTTTCAGCGTATCCGCCGCTGCTTTCGAGATCAGCGTGCCCGCGCGGGTGGAGCCGGTGAAGCTGATCATGTCGATGTCTTTATGCGACGACATCTGGCTGCCGACACCGACGCCATCGCCGTTCACAAGGTTGAACACCCCTTTGGGGAAGCCTGCCTCGTCAATCAGTTCAGCAAAGATCATCGCGTCCAGCGGGCTTTCCTCGGAAGGTTTCAGCACCATCGTGCAACCCGAAACGATCGCCGCGCCGACCTTGAGCGTGATCTGGTTCATCGGCCAGTTCCACGGCGTGATCAGACCGGCAACGCCCACGGCTTCGCGGATGATCCGGTCATTCGGGGCGTGATCGCCAAGCGGCTGTTCGAATTTGAACTCTTTCGCGGCCTTGATGAAGTTGCTTAGGTGATAAGAACCGGCACCAACCTGCGACGTGCGGGCCAGATCCATCGGCGCACCCATAGCCGTGCTCATCGCTTTGGCCAGATCCTCGGCGCGGGCCTGATAGACCTCTAGCAGCTTTTCCAGCAGGGCGATGCGTTCCGCCGGAGGCGTCGCCATCCAGCCGGGCAGGGCGGCCTTGGCAGCGGCAACCGCGGCATCGGTATCCGCCTGATCCCCAAGCGAGATGACCGCGCAGGGCTCCTCTGTGGTGGGGTCGATCACGTGATAGTCATTCGGCTTGGCGGGGGATACCCATTCACCGTTGATGTAAAACTCGCGCTTCTCCAGCATGGGAAAACTCCTTTTGTCATGCGGTGCCGGGGACGTTTCCCCCAGCCTGTTGCGCGTACCATGTCACCACATCTGGGGACCCGCAAGTGAGGGGGTGAAACCGGCAGCGCAACGTCCTACATAAGTGGTGAACGACAAACCGAAACCATGAAGCCGGAGAATATTATGTCCTTGCGCATCAACGATACCATCCCCGATCTGACCGTCGAAACCGATCAGGGCACGATCAGCCTGCACGATTGGGTGGGCGACAGCTGGGCGATCCTTTTTTCGCACCCAAAGGATTTCACGCCGGTCTGCACCACCGAATTCGGGGCAGTCGCACAGCTTGCCGACGAATGGGAAAAGCGCGGCACCAAGGTGATGGGCATTTCCGTGGACGGTGTTGAAGAGCACAAGAAGTGGAAAGGCGATATCGAGACCTTCGCCGGTGCCAAAGCGGGCTTTCCGATCATCGCGGATAACGACCTGACCGTTGCCAAAGCCTTCGACATGCTGCCGGCCGACGCTTATCTGCCCGATGGCCGCACCCCCAACGACAGCGCCACAGTCCGCGCCGTGTTCATCATCGGGCCGGACAAGCAGCTGAAGCTGTCGATGACCTACCCGATGACCGTGGGCCGCAACTTTGCCGAGGTCTTGCGCGCGCTGGACGGCTTGCAGACCTCGACCGGCAAGGGCGTGGCGACACCGGCGAACTGGAATGTCGGCGACGACGTAATCATCCCCGCGACCCTGTCGGATGACGACGCCAAGGCGAAGTTCGGCGACTTCAACAAGATCCTGCCCTACCTGCGCACCACCAAAGCGCCCAGCTAAGGGCCGGATCTCAGGCTTTCTGAGGTCGCAATTTAACCTGCGTGCGATACCACGCCCGCTTTAATTCCCGCATCAGCTTGCCGCTGGTGCGGGTTTTTTGCTGGATGGTTGACCCGCCGATCTGGTTGGCGATTTCGCTTAGCCCATTGGGAAGCAGGGCGTGGAGCTTTTGCCCCGTCACCCAATGCATCTGCAGCCATGTATCGACAGGGCGGTCAATCTGGGTCGATCCGTCAAGCAAGCGCTGCGCGGCGTCGCGCCCCACCACCTGACAGCAACACTGCAAGCCGATCCGCTTGGGCAGGATCAACGCCATATCGCCGTCACGCGCCACGACATCTGCGGGCAGCTCTCGCATCTTGGGCGGCAGGCGCAGGTACATATCGGGCGTCATATTCTGGTGGATAAGTTGCAACGCGCGGTCCAACTCTGGCCGCGACACGGCGAGGTCATCCTCGACAATCATCGCGTAATCCCAGCCCTGATCGACGATCATTTGCCAGCATTTGCGATGGCTTTGAAAGACGCCGATCTCGGCCGGTGTCAGGGCGAAGGGATAGGACGGGCTGTGCATGTTGCCAGAGTGGGTGCGCACATCTGCGACCTGCGTAGGGTCGCGGCCATTCACCGCTTCGACGACCTGCGCATCGGGCAGATCCTGCAGCAACCGCGCGACATTGGCGTGCCGCGCGGTGCTGGTGGACATATGGATGATCAATGATTTCATGCGGCTTGATACCGCGCATGGCGAGGTTCTCAAACCGTTTAAATCACTGCTCGGCGTTAAAGGTGAACAGCTTTTCGCCGTTGATCGTATAGCTGTCGATCAGGTCTTTGGCGCGGTCGCCGACCAGCCAGTCTTCCAACTGGGCCGCGGCGTCTTTGTTTACATGCGCGTGTTTCTCGGGGTTCACCGGAATATAGGCATATTGGTTGAACAGCACCGGATCGCCCGCAAAGAGGATTGCCAGATCGGCCTTGTTGTCAAAGTTCAGCCAGCTTGCGCGGTCGGACATGATATAGGCACCCATCCCTGCAGCGGTGTTGAGGCTCGCGCCCATGCCCGCGCCGACAGCTTTGTACCATTCACTGAATGTCGCGGGGTCCAGATCAGCACCGGCCCAAAGCGAGAGTTCTTTCTTGTGGGTGCCGCTGTCGTCGCCACGGCTCACGAAAGGCGTCTCGGCCGCTTCGATCTTGACCAGCGCGTCCTTCGCAGTCTCTGCGTCTTTGATCGCGGCGGGGTCGTCATTTGGGCCGATCAGGACGAAATCATTATACATGATCTCGCGGCGGTGGGTGCCATAGCCGTCGGCGACAAAGGCCTCTTCGGCTTTCTTGGAGTGCACCAGAATGGCATCGACGTCGCCTGCTTCGCCCAAGCGCAAGGCTTGACCGGTGCCGACGATCAGCAGTTGCACGTCAAGGTCCAGATCTTCTTTGATGGCGGGCAGCAGAACGTCGGACAGACCAGAGTTGTTGAAGGACGTGGTGACAGCCATTTTCATGGTGTCCGCCTGCGCAGCCGTGGTGCCAAGTGCGAGAACAAGAGCGGGAATCAAGGATTTCATATCAAAATATCTCCATTCAGGAACGATTTGAATTCCGGGGTCTGCGGGGCGTCAAACGCATCGGGCGCCGGGCCAGCCTCGTGAATGCGACCTTTAAACAGAAACAATATTTCAGTTGCAAGGCGCCGCGCCTGACCCAGATCATGCGTCGCCATCACGATGCGCGTCCCTGAGTGATGGGCAGATTGCAGCAGCGCCTCTATATCCTTGACGGAGCGGCCATCCAGATTGGCGCAGGGCTCATCCAGCAGCAGCATCTCGGGGGTGCGGATCAAGGCGCGGGCGAGGGCGAGCTTTTGTTTCTCGCCACCGGACAACCCCGTCGCGGGGCGATCCAGCGCGGGCGTCAGGCCGATACGAGCCGCCCATGCCTCTACCGCTTTGTTCACCTGCGCCTTGGGCTGGCCAAGTATCGCCAGAGGATAGCCCAGATTGGCGCGCACCGACCGGCGCAGCATCACGGGGCTTTGGAAGACATAGGCCTGTCGCATCCGCGCAAGGTCATCCGGAACGGCCCATGTGACCGCGCCCGTCGACAGCCGTTCAAGGCCGTGCAGCGCCTTGAGGAATGTCGTCTTGCCCGCACCATTGGGCCCCAGCAGGATCGTGAAGCCGGTTTTGCCAAGGGTCAGGTCCACGGGGCCCAGCAATCGCTTGCCGCGGCGGGTAACGCTGACGTCGCGCATATGGGCGGGCAGCAGGGGGGTCACCATCTGCCCTCTCTTTCTGTGCGCGACAGGGCGTGGATGATCAGGTTCACACTCAGCGCCAGCGCGATCAGCACAAAGCCCAGACCAAGCGCCAGTGCGAAATCACCCTTGCCGGTTTCCAGCGCGATGGCGGTGGTCAGCACGCGGGTGGCGTGGTCGATATTGCCGCCCACGATCATGATCGCGCCGACCTCGCCGATGGCTCGGCCAAAGCCTGCCAGCGCCGCCGTCAACAAGGCCCGCCGCCCGTCCGAGATCAGCGTCAAGATGCGCCGCGTCGGGGTGGTGTTCAGCGAGATCAGCAGATCGTGGTATTCGGCCCAAAGATCACGCATCGCCTGATGGGTGATAGAGGCGATGAGCGGCGTGATAATGATCACCTGCGCAATGATCATCGCCGTGGGCGTGAACAGCAGCCCCAGCACCCCGAAGGGACCGGCGCGCGACAGCAGCAGATAGACGATCAATCCCACCACGACGGGGGGCAATCCCATGAGGGAGTTCAGCACCGCAATCGCGGTACGGCGGAAGCGGAAACGGCGGATGGCGAGCCATGTGCCGAAGGGCAGCGCGATGGTCGAGGCAATGACCAGCGCCGTCAGGCTGACCTGCAACGACCTGAGCGTAATCTCGATCAGGTCGGGATCGCCGGTAACAACCAGCCAGAACGCAGAAGAAAGGCCCGCCCAGATATCATTCATCGGGCGGGCCGTCGGAGTTTGCTATGCATAGGATGCGGTCTTAGTCGCCCAGCCGGACATTGCGATCAGACGAGGTCTGCTCGGCCGCGGAGAACCCTGCGTTGTCCAACGCAAAGTTCATGCCCGCAGCAAGGATGACCAAGGCGACGATGGCAGTGATAAAAGCTTTCATTCCGTACCTCGTTGATGCGCATTGGCACGCTGGGTGGGGGGCGTTGGGTGCATCATATCACTCTGCCGGCTGCGTGCCAGAGGCAGGTTTACCCTGCTTCGCGACAACTTCGTCGGCCCAGATGCTGTGGTGCTCGCGGGCCCATTCAAGATCGACATCGCCCGACCCCATCGCCTCGAACGCGCCTTCCATGCCGAGTGTCCCGATATAGATATGCGCGATGATCACCGCCATCAGGACAAAGCTGATAACGGCGTGCCACAGCTGGGCGTATTGCATTTCCTCTTGCGGGGTCAGCGTGGCGTCTATTGTGCCAAGCCCCAACAGTTGCGGCACGCCCATGTCATTCAACAGCGCCAGCGTAGGTTCGAACATCGTCAGTTCGAACGGGAAGAGCAGCGAAATACCCGAGACAGAGATCGAGGTGCCCAGAATGATGACGGCCCAGAAGATCAGCTTTTGACCTGCATTGAACTTCTTGGCGGGGGGGTGACCCTTGCCGAAGATCCCGCCGCCCTTGAGGATCCAGTTGATGTCTGTGCGATCCGGTAGATTGTGGACGATCCACATGACGAACACCATCACCAGCCCCAGCATAAAGGCCCATGACACGTTGTTGTGGATCCACTTGCCCGCGATGGCGAAGGTCGAAAACGCCTCGTGGCCGAACAGCGGGATCAGCAGTTTACGCCCCGCAAGCGATAGCAGACCGGTGATGGCCAGCAGGATGAACGAGCTTGCGATCAGCCAGTGGCCGAAGCGTTCGATGAATTTGAACCGTTCGATGGTGATACCCGCGCGCCCGTGTTCGATACGGATACGTCCGCGGATCAGATAGAAAATCGCCATCAGCACGACGGTGACACCCAACAGCAGGCTGCCATAGGTCAGCAGCGGGCCGTGACGGAAGTTCAGCCACCACATGCCACCGTCCTGCATCAGGACCTTGGCCGCAGGTCCGCGGTTGCTGGCGCGCGCGTCGGGCAGGGCGTCGGCCCGGATCTCGCGCCACAGGTCCGCATCGGATGCGCTACCAAGCGGTCCAAGGTGAGATTCGGCCGGGGGCGGGTTGCCCTCTAGCGGTAAGGGAAGCTCGGCCCCTAAGGGCACGTCCTCGCCGCGTTGGCGGGCCATGATGTCTTCAAGCGACTGTTGGCCCGGTTGCAAGACCGAGGCATCGCCCGAGGTGTCTTGCGCGGCGGAAAGACCGGCAAAGGACACAATAAATATGAGAGGCAGCAGAACGCGCAGCAATGTCATCGGGACCTCCGACAGGATAAAGATAGTTGGCCCGCCAGCAGCAGGTGCCAGCGGGCCAAGGAAAGCATGAATATGCGAAAGGGGGCTTAGCCGCCCTTTTGCTCGTATGCCGTGCCCCAGCCCCAGGCGCCCGAGCCAAAGCCGCGCGCGACAACGCGTTCGCGGTAGATGCCCGAGACGACATCGCCGTCACCGGCCAGCAGCGCTTTGGTCGAACACATCTCGGCGCAGATCGGCAGCTTGCCTTCGGCGATCCGGTTGCGGCCGTACTTCTGGAATTCCGCTTCGGAGTGGTTTTCCTCGGGGCCACCGGCGCAGAAGGTACATTTGTCCATCTTGCCGCGCGACCCGAAGTTGCCCGCCTGTGGATACTGCGGCGCGCCGAAGGGGCAGGCGTAGAAGCAGTACCCGCAGCCGATGCACAGATCCTTGGAGTGCAGAACGATGCCGTCGTCGGTCTGGTAGAAGCAGTCTACTGGGCAGACCGCCATACAGGGCGCATCGGAACAATGCATACACGCAACCGAGATCGACCGTTCGCCGGGTTGGCCGTCCTGAATGGTGACGACCTTACGGCGGTTGATGCCCCACGGTACTTCGTGTTCGTTCTTACAGGCCGTGACGCAGGCGTTGCATTCGATGCAGCGTTCGGCGTCGCAGAGAAACTTTGCTCTTGCCATCTTAATAGTCTCCTTACGCTGTCCAGATTTTGCAGAGAGTCGCTTTGGTCTCTTGCATCTGAGTTACTGAGTCATAGCCATATGTTTGCGCGGTGTTGGTGGATTCACCCAGGACGTAAGGGTCGGCCCCCTCTGGGTATCTGTCCCGCAAATCAACGCCTTCCATGTGGCCGCCAAAGTGGAATGGCATGAACGCCACGCCGCTTTCGACACGTTCCGTGACCATCGCCATCACCTTGACCTTGCCGCCTTCGGGGCCTTCGACCCAGACATCGGCCCCGTCACGCACACCCAGATTGTTAGCGTCGCGCGTGTTGATCTCGATGAACATGTCCTGCTGAAGCTCGGCCAACCAGGGGTTGGATCGGGTTTCGTCGCCGCCCCCTTCGTATTCGACGAGACGACCAGAGGTCAGCACGATCGGATAGTCCTTGGAGAAGTCATTCTCCTGGATGGACTTATACATGGTGGGCAGGCGCCAGAACTTCTTGTCGTCATAGGTCGGGTAGTCTGCGACCAGATCACGACGGTTGGTGTACAGCGGTTCGCGGTGGATTGGCACCGGATCGGGGAAGGTCCAGACCACGGCACGGGCCTTGGCGTTGCCGAAGGGGGCGCAGCCATGCTTGATCGCGACGCGCTGGATGCCGCCCGACAGGTCGGTTTTCCAGTTCACGCCACCGGTGTCGGCGATATAGTCCGACGGGGTCTCGCCGGTCTGGGATGTTTCACCGACTTCCTCATTCGGCTTTGCGTTCGCCGGTTGGCCTTCGGGATAGCCCGCAACATAGTTGATCACGGCCATCTCTTCGTCGGTCAGATCCTTGTCCCAGCCCAGTTCACGCAGCATGGACATGGTGAACTCTGGGTAGCCGTCCTTGATCTCGGAACCAGCGCTGTAGACGCCTTCGGCCAGTAGGTTGTCCCCGTCACGTTCCACACCGAAACGGGCGCGGAAGGTCAGACCGCCTTCGGCAACGGGCAGCGACATATCGTACAGGTTCGCTGTGCCGGGGTGGTTCATCTCGGGCGTGCCCCATGCGGGCCAAGGCAAACCATAGAAGTCCCCGTCGGCCGGTCCGCCTTTGGCGCGCAGCGTGGTGCGGTCAAAGGTGTGCTGGTTGGCCATGTGCATCTTCATGCGCTCGGGGCTTTGTGCGGTGTAACCGATGGTCCACATGCCGCGGTTGAACTCGCGGGTCAGGTCCTCGATGTTGGGTTCGTCCCCGTCCAGCGCGATGTTCTTGAACAGACGGTCGCTGAAACCGAACTTGTCCGCGAACAGCTTGATGATCGTGTGGTCGGGCTTGGATTCGAACAGGGGCTCGACGACCTGATCACGCCACTGCAGCGACCGGTTGGACGCGGTGACAGAGCCGCGGGTTTCGAACTGGGTCGTTGCGGGCAACAGATACAGCCCGTCTTGGCGGTCCTGCATCACGGCGGACACCGTTGGATATGGATCGACAACGACCATCAGGTCGAGTTTCTCCATCGCGGTGACCATTTCCTTTTGACGGGTCTGAGAGTTGGGCGCGTGGCCCCACAGAACCATCGCGCGGGTGTTGTCCGGCTGGTCGATGTTTTCCTTGTCTTCCAGCACGCCGTCAATCCAGCGGCTCACGGGGATACCGGTCAGGTTCATCATCGAGGTGTCGTTGAACGACGCCTTGGAGAAGCGGGATTGCAACCATTCAAGGTCTTCTTCCCAAACCCGCGCCCAGTGGGCCCATGCCCCTGCGGACAGACCATAGTAGCCCGGCAGCGTATCGGCCAGAACGCCTAGATCGGTGGCACCCTGAACGTTGTCGTGGCCGCGGAAGATGTTTGTGCCGCCGCCCGCGGTGCCCATGTTGCCAAGAGCCAGCTGCAGGATGCAGTACGCGCGGGTGTTGTTGTTGCCGTTGCTGTGCTGCGTGCCGCCCATGCACCAGATCACGGTGCCGGGACGGTTGTTGGCCAGGGTGCGCGCAACGCGTTCAAGCTGCGACGCAGGTGCGCCGGTCACGCGTTCGACTTCTTCGGGTGTCCACTTCGCGACTTCGTCACGGATCTGGTCCATGCCCCAAACGCGGGTGCGGATGAATTCCTTGTCTTCCCATCCGTTTTCGAAGATGTGCCAGAGGATACCCCAGACCAGCGCCACGTCCGAACCGGGACGGAAGCGGACATATTCATCCGCGTGGGCCGCCGTACGGGTAAAGCGTGGATCGCACACGATCATCGGCGCGTTGTTCTGCTCTTTCGCTTTCAGCAGGTGCAGCAGCGACACGGGGTGCGCCTCGGCAGGGTTGCCGCCGATGACAAAGATCGCCTGGCTGTTGTGAATGTCGTTGTAGCTGTTGGTCATGGCGCCGTAGCCCCATGTGTTCGCAACGCCCGCAACGGTGGTGGAGTGACAGATACGCGCCTGGTGGTCGACGTTATTGGTGCCCCAATAGGCCGCGAACTTGCGGAACAGATACGCCTGTTCGTTGTTGTGCTTGGCCGAGCCGAGCCAGTAGACGGAATCGGGACCGCTTTCTTCGCGGATCACGTTCATCTTGTCGCCGATCTCGTTGATCGCCTGTTCCCAGCTGATCCGAACCCACTGGCCACCCTCTTTTTTCATCGGGTATTTCAAGCGGCGTTCACCGTGGGCGTGTTCGCGTACCGACGCCCCTTTGGCGCAATGCGAGCCAAGGTTGAACGGGCTGTCCCAGCCGGGTTCCTGACCCGTCCAGACGCCGTTCGACACTTCGGCGATGACGGTACAGCCAACCGAACAGTGGGTGCAGACGGATTTGATCGTCTCTACCGCGCCGCTGACGGCGGTGGCAGCTGACGCTTGTGTGACAGAGCCCGCGGTCGATGCGATCGCCGCAAGGCCGCCGATGGCCAGACCGGATCCACGCAGGAATGCGCGACGGTCAACGGATTTTTCCGCGATGTCGGATAGCATGCCCGCCCGCTGGGGCCGCCGTGCCATCCCGTTGGTCTTTTTCCGAAGCATAATAGTCTCCCTTGATGCCCGCGTGCTCTGACCGTGTGGGTCGGACCGGGGCTGAGTTTTCCTCCCGCGGTGGTTAGGCGCGCGGGTTGTTGATCACTGAATTAGAAGCGTGTGCTTTCCAGATAGGCGCGGGTGTGCGCGGTATCTTGCATCTTGTCCGACTGCAGATCGACTGGCTGCGCCTCGGCGGCGGTGCCGCTGCTGGCCACGGCAACGGCGGCTGCCGGTGCGGCTGTCCCTGCCAGTTTCAGGAAATTGCGGCGGTTGGTGCCTTTGGTATCCTGGGTCATGGGTTGTACCCCTTTCCTTGGTTATGCGGGGGGAAGCCCCGCCTGATGTGGTGCGGTTATCCCGCCGTCATACGAAATGCTTCGCGTTCAATGTCCATGAAGGCGCTGCCGACTGCGGCAACCCCGGCATATAGGACGGAGTTCTTGGCCCCTTGCAGGTCGGTAAAGAAGTGACCCGCCCAAGGCGCGATGTGTTTGTTGAAAAACGCCCGCTGCGTGGCGTCGCTGGCCGGAGCCCCAAAGCGCCCGACGATCATACCGCCCATCATCTCCATCAGGGATGCGATGTTGTCTTCGGGTTCAAAGACGTTTTCGGCGCGGCTGATGCGCTGTGCGGCCATATCGCTGCGCAGGGCGGCGAGGGGCTTTTCGTTCAGAAAGCCGGTCAGGTAATAGCTGGCATAGGGCAGCAGCTCGCCCCGGCCAAGACCAATGAACAGCGCGTTGAATTCGGTTTGCACTTTCTTGGGCGTCATGGCCTTGGCCACACGCGCAAGCCCGTTGATCGCCTCGCCCAACGGGCTGTCATCGCCGGACAGGCCGGCGGTCTGGTCCAGCAGCATCTGGTCCGCAGGGCGGGCCAGCATCACGCCAAGGTAATTGTACAGATCAGCGCGCAGGCGATCTTCGGCAGAGACTTGGGTGGCTTGGGCGGCAGCGGTCATGCGCTTTGCTCCTCAAAACGAAAGGCCATGCGGCGCGGGGGCAGGGCTGCGGGTTCTTCCATCGCTGTTTCGGCGACGGGGGGCTCTGCGGGGGTATCCGCTTGGGCCACGGCGACGGCGGGTGCGTCGACCTCTGCCGGAACGACGGGCGTGGTCGGCTCTGTTTCAGCAGGTGTTTCTGCGGCATCGGTGGCGGTGTCGAGCGCGGCCGCAGCCTTGCGCGCGACATCTTCGATATGACGGCGCAGCCCTTTGCCAACCTCATAGCTGGTGGTGAAATTCGTCACGGCAGAGGCTTGGGTATAGTCGTCAGCGTAGTCGACCAGATCATCCAGACAGGCCAGTGCCGGATCGGAAACCCACAGTTTGCGCAGTGCACGGCGGCGCAGGTGTTCGGGGATGGCACGGGCCATAAAGGCCGAGAAATCATCGCCCGCTTTCAGCGTGTCAGGGTCGGGCAGATCGAACTCTGCCAGCAGTTCGGCGTCGGATTTTTCCGCCAGCGCGGCCTGATGCTGCGCCTCTGCCTGCTCTGCGGCGGCTTGCTGCGCGGCGGCTTCCTCTGCCCTGACGGCAGCGCGGCGGCGATCCCAGAAGGATGTGTGACGGGTCATTGCGAGGACCCCGAACGCGACGTGCGCGGTGCGCGGTAGACATCGGTCGTCTGCGAGATGCGCGCGTCCCCGATCCCGTCTTGCTTCGGCTCTTGGTATTTGTCGCGCCGACGCTTCACAAAGGCTTCTTCTTCGTGGTGCGTGTCGACATAGGCGCTGATCCAGGCATGGACCTGCGGGGTCATCATGACCTTTTCGACGATATCTTCGCCATTGTCGCTGTAATCCTGCGCCTCATAGGGGGAGGCAGTGACCATCACCACCTCAAGCGGGCGGGCAGGGTCGCGGGTTTCGCGGCAGATGACATAAAGGCAGGGCACATGCGCGGCGAGCCCGTGCACATAGGCTTCGGTGTCAGAGCGGTACAGCGTTAGCGGGACAGTGGTCACGTGATAGTCGGACACCTCGCCTTCGGTACGCAGCAGCTTCCAGTCGGCGGGGTCGGCACCGGGCAGGACACAAACCGCACGCCAAACGACCTTCGCCCATTTCGTCACGCCGGGTGACTTGCGAAGGACTACCCCGACGGGCATCGTTTGCGCTGATTTAAGCGGTGCGTTCAATTTGGTTTCCGATGATGTTTCAGGCGTTTCCGGCCTCATATTGACGTAATCATAACGCGTATCAAAGAGGATTCTAGGGTTGAATCACACAGTTTTGTGATTGCTGCAATGCGGCATTTCCCATACGTCAGCATTTGCCATATTTGACTGGGGTTTCGATCTTTCCGACTGTTTTTGTTGGGTAATTCATGCCGTGGGTGCGAACGGCCTTTTTGCGGGACGCAGGGGCAATTAGGGGTTTGCGGCGGGTCGCGAACACCACTAGCTTGGCGTGCGAGCGCTGACAGCGCCTTGCCGCTTGACCCATCCCATCCGGTGCTGTCCCCGAGGAGATTATGGAAAAGACTTTTCTGCTGTGCGACTGTCTGGGCAGTCAGGATATTGACGCGCCTGCCTTGTCAAAGGCGACGGGTCTGCCGTGCTCCAAGGTCTATAGCTGTCTGTGCACCGACCAGATCGGCACCGCGGCAGAGGCGATAGCCGCGGGCAACACCGTGATCGCGTGCCAGCAGGAACGTCCCCGTTTCGAGGAGCTGGCCGCCGAGATCAACGCAGAGGTGCCCCAGTTCGTCGATATTCGCGATCGCGCCGGCTGGCACGACGATCAGGGCGACGCGACGCCCAAGATGGCCGCCCTGATGGCGGAGCAGCAGCTTGCCGCGCCGGCACCACGGGTGATGGATGTCGTGTCTGAGGGCACGTGTCTGATCATGGCCCCGCCCGCCCTCGCGCTTGAGGTGGCAGAGATGGTGGCCGATACGCTTGCGGTGACGGTGCTGTGGCAGGGCGATTATGACGCGGCAGTTGATCCTCGTTTTGACGTGGTCAAAGGCAATCTGCGCAAGGCATCGGGCGCATTGGGCGATTTCAGCCTGACCTTTGACCAGTTGCAGATGTTGATCCCCGGTGGGCGCGGCGTGCCTTCGTTCACCGCGCCGCGGGACGGGGCCAAGTCGCAATGCGATATCATTCTGGATTTGACGGGGAATACATCGCTGTTTCCCGCGCCGCACAAACGTGACGGCTATCTGCGGGCCGATCCGGGCAGCAAGCCCGCCGTAGCAGAGGCCGTGCGCGAGGCCATGCAGATGGTCGGCACCTTTGAAAAGCCGCTTTACGTGCGGCTGACTGAAAGTCTTTGCGCCCATTCGCGGGCCGGGCAGGCCGCCTGTTCCAACTGTCTGGACCTCTGCCCGACGGGGGCGATCACCTCGGCCGGGGAACATGTGGCGATTGACCCGATGATCTGCGCGGGTTGCGGTAGCTGTTCTGCGGTTTGCCCCTCGGGGGCGATCACCTATGATGCGCCGCCCGTGGATACCCTGTTCCGCCGGCTGTCGACGCTGGCATCCACCTATCGCAAGGCAGGCGGCACCGCGCCGCGCTTGCTGGTGCATGACGACGACCACGGGGCCGAGATGATCCGCCTTTACGCGCGCTTTGGCGCGGGCTTGCCGGTTGATGTCATCCCGCTGGCCGTGGATGCGCTGGCGGGGTTTGGCCATGCAGAGATGCTCGCCGCACTTGGCTGCGGCTTTGCGCATGTGGATGTATTGCTGTCGCCACGTACAGAGCGTGACGTGATCGAGGTGCAGGCCGAGATTGCCCGCGCGATCAGCGGCAGCGATACGATCCGTCTCATTGATGTGGCCGACCCCGATGCGCTGGAAACAGCGCTGGTCACCGAAACCGCGCAGCCCGCGCATGACACACTGCTGCCTCTGGGCACCCGCCGTCAGGTCGCACGGCTTGCGGGCAAGACCCTTCAGCCCGAGGCCAAGGTGATCGACCTGCCCGACGCCGCCCCCTATGGCGCGGTGCTGGTGGATACCGATGCCTGCACGCTCTGCCTGTCCTGTGTGTCGCTTTGCCCGTCCGGGGCGCTTGGCGATAACCCCGATCTGCCCCAGCTGCGCTTTCAGGAAGATGCCTGCCTGCAATGCGGGCTATGTGCGAACGTCTGCCCCGAGGATGCGATTACACTGAAGCCGCAGTTGAACCTGACCGCGCAGGCCTTCACCCAAGTGGTGCTGCACGAGGAAGAGCCCTTTGCCTGTATCGAATGCGGGTCGCTGTTCGGCGTGAAATCCACCGTGGAAAAGATCACCGAAAAGCTGGCGGGCAAGCACGCTATGTTCGCCTCGTCCGAGGCGGCAAAGATGATCCAGATGTGCGACAACTGCCGGATCAACGCGCAGTACCACGCGCAGAACAATCCGCTGGCTGGCAAAGAACGCCCGCGTGTGCGCACATCCGAAGACTATTTCAGCAAGCGCAAAGATCACTAAGCGCTGTGCCGACCCACCCAAAGAACAGGAGAAAATCATGAGCGATGATTTCAACATGTCGATGCGCAAGTTCCTCAAGCAGGTCGGTGTGACCTCGCAGCAGGCGATCGAAGAAGCGATGCGCGAAAACGGCGACACCGGCGGCAAGACATTCGAGGCCAAGGTGGTGCTGACCATTGACGGGCTGGACCTTGAACATGTCGTGACTGGCAAGATCCAAGGGCAGTCCGAAGCGTGAGCGTCACCCGTGATGCCGTACTGGCCTGCCTGAAAACCCTGAACGATCCCGTCTCCGGTAAGGATATTGTAGAGCTTGGGCTTGTGAAGGCGCTGACCGTCGACGACGGCGCGGTGCGCTTTGTGCTTGAGGTCAACCCGAGCCACGCCGACGCCTACGCCAAGCTGCGCGACGAGGCCGACGCCGCTGTAAAGGCGCTTGAGGGCGTTGCCTCTGTCTCGGCCGTGCTGACGGCCCATTCCAAGCAGGCACCGCCGCCCGACCTGAAGCTGGGGCGCAAGTCCGAACCCGCGGGGCCCGAGAAGATCCCCGGCGTGGACCGGATCATCGCCATTGCGTCGGGCAAGGGCGGGGTGGGTAAATCTACCGTTGCCGCGAACCTTGCCTGTGCGCTGGCCGCCGAAGGGCGTCGCGTGGGCATGCTGGATGCCGATGTCTACGGCCCCTCGCAGCCGCGGATGCTGGGCGTGTCCGGGCGGCCTGCATCCCCCGATGGCAAGACGATCCTGCCGATGCGCAATTTTGGCGTGACGATGATGTCGATCGGGTTGATGACCAATGACGATCAGGCGGTCGTCTGGCGCGGCCCGATGCTGATGGGCGCGTTGCAGCAGATGATGATGCAAGTCCAATGGGGCGCGCTGGATGTGTTGATCGTTGATCTGCCCCCCGGCACCGGCGATGTGCAGATGACGCTGGCGCAAAAGGCCCATGTGGACGGCGCGATCATCGTCAGCACACCGCAAGACGTGGCGCTGCTGGATGCCCGTAAGGGGATCGACATGTTCAACCAGCTGAAGACCCCGATCCTCGGGATGATCGAGAACATGAGCACGCATATCTGCTCTAACTGCGGGCACGAGGAACATGTCTTTGGGCATGGGGGCGTCGCCGCCGAGGCTGAAAAGCTGGGCGTGCCTTTGTTGGCCGAGATTCCGTTGCATCTGGATATCCGTGTCGCGGCTGACGGGGGCGCGCCGATTGTGGTGTCGAAACCCGACAGCGCGCAGGCCGAAGGCTTCCGCAAGGTGGCCAAGGCCCTGATCGCGGGCGGGCACGCATGAGCGACAGCCCCGTCTTCCCCCCTTTGTTGACCGGCGTACAGGCGGAGGACCCGTTCGCTCAGGCCTGCGCAGAGGCGCGGCAGGGGTGTGATGCGGGGCTGGTGCTGTATAATCTGGGGCCAAGCGTATTGCAGGCCGCCATCGTCTTTGCGCCCGAGGTGCCGCTGGCCCGGGCGATGGCGATGCTCCCGCTTTGTGCGGTGGGCTTCCAGAACGCGCTTGGCGCGCTCGCCCCGCCAGAGGTGGGGGTGCATCTTGCCTGGAACGGCGATCTGCGTTTGAACGGTGCGATCTGCGGCCAGATGCGGGCGGCGGCGTCTGATACAGACCCTCATCACGTGCCCGACTGGCTGGTCGTTGCGTTTCACGTGAAGCTATTGCCGCAATCCGACACGCCGGGCGAAACGCCCGATGTCACCACACTTTATGGCGAGGGGTGTGCCGAGGTGAGCCCGGTCGAGCTGCTAGAGGCCTGGGCGCGGCATATGCTGGTGGCGCTGAACCGCTGGGATGACGAGGGCGCGGGCCCCTTGCACAAGGAATGGACCGGATTGGCTTGGGCCATGGGCGATCAGATCACCTATGGCGATCTGACGGGCGACTTTACCGGTATCGACGAAAACTTTGGCCTGCTGCTGAAAACCGATACGACCACGCATCTTATTCCCCTGACCGACCTGCTGGAGCCAGCCCCATGAGCGATCTCTTCCTCGCCCGCGCCATCCACTTTGATGAAAGCGACCGCAATGTGTTCCACGCGCCCGCGCGCACGGGTGAATGGTGCGTCTCTGGCGGGTTCGAATTCTCGAACTGGTCCGAAGGTGATCTGACCGGCAAGGCGCGGCAGGCCTTCGCGAATGGCTGGATGGGCGTAGAGACGTTTGGCCGCGTCACCTTTGTTGCCGTGACCAAAGCCGAACCCTTCGAGGTTGAAGCGATCACCTTGCAACTGATGAAGCATTTCGTCGAGATCTATGGCGCGCCGTCGCCCGAAGCGGCTCGCCCCGTCGCGGAAGAGGAAGTCGCCCAGATGATGGAGCTTTGCGCCGACCACGCGCCAAACACCTTGCTGACCGTCGCACGCGAGCTTTCCGACAGTGGTGTGCGCGAAAGCTATCGTTTCATTGAACCGCAGGATGCGGGAATTGACCAGTTTGCGGTACACGGATCGTTAGACGATGACGATCATGGCGGGCACGGCCATTCTCACTGACAGTTAACTATACGAAACGCCCTGTCCGGCTATCCGGTCGGGGTTTTCCCTGATCTGGGCCCGGATCGGGCCAAACATTCCCCCAAATAAATAGAATCAACGCCCTTTTGCATGAGGGTGACTCGCCTGCTTTGCGCGGCGAGATGCGGGTTTGCGTCTGCAATCACCGCGCGAATTGCGTGTTTCGCCATCGAATTGATAGCGCCGCATATACGGACGGGTAGGGGGCTGCCCAGCAGATCAAAAACCTAGCCCTAAGCGAGAATGCACCCCGAGACATTTCCCCTGATGATGAGTTCAGGACAGCCCAAACACTGGGCCGGTTCATCAAAACCGCCGGCGGTGGTCGGCAACTAGGGGAAAAAATTATGACTTTCAAAACTCAACAAATCGCCCGTGCACTGCTTGCTGGTGTCGCGATTTCTGTCGCCGGCGTGCCGGCTTTTGCTGACGCACTTTCCAGCACATTTTCTTTCCGCATCGTCGAAACCAATGACGGTGGCGAAGAGCAGTTGATCGAGCGGGGCACCGTCCGCCCTGGCGAGGTCATCCAATACCAACTGCAGCACGAGAACACGACTGCAGACGCACTTGCGGGGATCGTTATTGCGGCCCCCGTACCCGAAGGGGTCACCCTGACGCTTGGCGCACAGAGCACATCGATCAAGGCCGTGTTCGAAGTCCAGGCTGATCTCGACCCTGAAAACGATGGCCTTGAATGGTCCACACTTCCCGCCACCCGCATGGTCGCCGGTGCAGATGGCACACTCCAACCAGAACCACTTCCTGAGGATCAGATTGCTGCCGTCCGTTGGACGCTCAGCGAACCTTTGGAGTCAGGCGAAATCGCACTCAACAGCTATCGGGTGCGCGTCAACTGATCGGGGGGAACCTGATCCAATTTACCTAATCTAGTTAAATCAAAGGAATGACTAACGTGAAACATCAATCTTTCTTCATGCGCTCTGCAAGCGCGATGGCGGTTACCGCCGCATTTGGCGCAGCCGCTTTGGCCGCCGCACCAGAAGCCGGGTCCGTGATCGGCAACCAAGCGGTTGCGACCTATACAAACCAAGCCGGCGATACCATCACGGTCACGTCGAACACGGTTGAAACGATCGTTCAGCAGGTTGCTGGCGTGACATTGACTTCGGACAACAACGAAACCATCGCACCCGGTGGTAAAGCCTTCCTGCCGCACATTGTTACCAACGAAGGGAACGGCGCAGACTTCTTCGCACTGACCGCAGTAGAGACAGACACAGGCACGCTCGATACCTCTGCCATCGTCTTCTATCCGGATGCGAACATGGATGGTGTCGCCGATAGCGCCACACCGCTGACCGAAACGCCAACATTGGCACCGGGCGAGCAGTTCGGCGTCGTCATCGAAGTCTCTGTCCCCTCGAACGCAACAGGGTCGGACAGCATCACAGTGACCGCAAGGTCTGATCTTGATGGCACAGAGACAGCCGTCAACACCGATACGCTAACCATCTCGAACGACGCCATTGTCGAACTGGTCAAGTCCATGGTCGCTGATGCAGCGTCCGGTGGTAACCCCAACATCGTCGATGCCGGCGATACCGTGAGCATCGAGCTGACATATTCCAGCACCGGTCTGGCTGCTGCGAACAACTATACCGTCGATGACATTCTGGACGGTCGCTTGGCCTATGTGCCCGGTTCGGCACGGTGGTCTGACGCCGCGGGTATTCTGGATGACGCCAACGGGTCTTCTTCGGTCGATGCGACCAATGGCTCGGGCGAGACAATCGCCTTTGATACCAACGGCCAGAGCGTCAACTTCAACATCTCGAGCGTCGGTTCCGGCCGCTCCGGTAGCGTGACGTTCCAAGCTGTGATCCTCGACACTGCTGATGCGGGTATCATTGAAAACGTCGCCACACAGGAAATCGACAACGTTGCCTTCCCACCCTCGAACACAGCTTCGATCATTGTGGATGACCAATTCGCGGTCTCCATCGCTGATACAGCCATCGACGGTGCTGGTGCAGCGGATCCAACGACGGCTTCGGCAACAGATGATGACGCGGCAAACAACGATGTCGTGACCGAAACTGGCGACGCGGCCCAGGGTGGCACAGTGAAGCATGAGTTCGTGCTGACCAACCGGTCGAACCAGACCGACAGCCTGACGCTTGATGTCAGCAATATCGACTACCCCGCGGGCACAACCTTCCGCTTTGTGGGTGCAGATGGTGTGACACCGATCATCGGTTCCGTCGGTCCGCTTGCAGCGGGTGACAGCGCCAAGGTCACCTTGATCGCAACACTGCCAACAGATGTGGCCCCGACGGCTGCTGCCAACTTCAACGCCACCGTATCCACCACCTCCGATGCCTCGGGTGTTTCCGATACATCGACAGCGACCTTCACCGGTGCGATCCTTGCCTCTGCCGTTGATCTTGAGAACGCAGTCGTAGGCTCCGAAGGCGATGGCCTTGACCCAACCAACGGCGGCGCGCCTTGGGTGAACTATGCCACCGACCCCGGTGCACCGGTCACCTACGACATGGTCGTTGAAAACAACGGTCCGGTATCCGACAGCTACAACCTCTCGCTGGCACAAGCGCTGCCCGCCGGTTGGACCGTCGAATTCCGCTCCGCTGACGGGTCCGCGATCAGCAACACCGGGACCATCCCTGCTGGTGCAAGCGATACCTTCACCGTTGTGGTAACCCCGCCGGCAGATCAGGCACCGGGTGACACATTGGTCGACATCGCGCTGGTGTCCTCTGTCTCGGGCCAAGGCGACCGGATCGTCAACGAAGTGACCGTGAACGAGATCTACAACGTAGAGATCATCGATGACCAGAACGCCCAGGCCTCGCCCGGTGGTATCGTCGACATGGTGCACACCATCACCAACACCGGTAACGTTGCGATCACCGAAGGTGCGATCAACGACACAGGGTTGAACAACTTCTCGGGCGCTTTGTTCTGGGATGCCAACGGCAACGGTGTGATCGACCCCTCCGAACTGGTGATCGACAACTTTGATGATCTGACGGACGGTGTATCGGCTGGTGTGAACGGGCTTGCCCCCGGTGAAAGCATCTCGGTCATCTACCGTGTGCAAACACCATCGACAGCGACAAGCGGTGTGACCGAAATCGGTACCATCAGCCTTGATCCCTCGCTGAACGGTGGCACAGCGACCGACGCGGATACTGCCGACAACGCAGTAGAAGACCGGATCGTGATCATCTCTGGCGACGTCACGCTGAGCAAGTACCAGTACATCGACGCCAACTGCGACGGCACCGTCGGGACCTTTACCAAGACCCGTCAGGACGTCTCTCCCGGTCAGTGCATCCGCTACAAAGTGGAAGCTGAAAACACCGGCTCCTCTCCCGCTGCAAACGTCATCATCTCTGATGCCGCCCCTGCCTACACATCGGTAACCGACTGTGGTGGCACATGCAGCGAGACGCTCTTCCCGGCAGGTAGCACCGCCACCGTCACCTCGAGCAACATCTCGAGCGACCACGGCACGGTCCTTCCGGGTGGGTTCGCCACGCTAGAATTCACCGTTCAGGTGGACGAGTAAACGAACCCCAGGTTTCCCCGGAGCACCCTTCCCCCCCTCGCTCCGGGGGAACCACACTTCCTCTCCTCTTAGAAAAGATAGAACAGGGATTGATCAAATGGACCGCACCTTTCACAAAACCGCCCTCCGCATGATGTCGTGTTTCTGGATCGTCGCGCTGGTGATCTCCCTCCTGCCGCACGGCGCCGCTGCCAAGCAGGTACCCGCAGGAACCTTCATCCGGAACGTCGCGCAGACCACCTACTTTAACGAAGCGCTGGGCATCATCGAGACTGTATACTCGAACGCCGTAGACGCCAAAGTAGCCGCAGTGCCTGCGCTGGATGTCAACGGATACTCCGAACTGATGCTGACCCGTGGCGCGATGGCGCAATACTACTTCGAGGTCGCCAACATCGGGAACGTCCCGCTGAACGCCGCCATGACCATGCAGCACCAAGAGGGTGCCGCCATGATGAACGACGCCCGCCTTGTCTATGACGCGAATGCCAATGGCCGCATCGACAATGGCGAAGCCACGATCAGCTCGGGCGCGCCGATGTTCATGGATGTGGGCGACAGCGCTCAGCTCATCTACGAATTCCGCACCTCCTTCTACGCCACGCCCGCCACGCTGATGCAGTCGGTGCTGTCGGTATCTGCCACAAGCACAACAGGCTTCGCGGCCCGTCGCATCCTGACGGGTGCCGCAGCTGGCAAGACCACCATCATGGGCAGTTCGCTTGAGCTGCAAAAGGAACAATCCGTCCGCGAGATGGAAGACGAAACACAGCTGACCTATACGCTGCGCCTGCGCAACGACTCGGATGGTGATGTGCTGGCCTATGGTGACGTACACGGTGCCCAGATCCGCATCGACGGGGCCGCCGCCACAGGTGTTCTGCTGCGCGACGAGGTGCCACTGAACGCCCGTTTCCACAGCATCACCGACCCAAGCGGCATGGTTGCGCTGTATCACGCGGCAGGCGATGCGCGTCATGATTACCAGACTGCGCGCCCTGCTGGCGAGGTCGACGCCGTGGCCTTCTTTCACGAGGGCGACTATGAAATCGGTTTTGCCCGCGATCCCGCGTTCACCGTGACGGTGCCCATGAACCTGGGCGACGTAGAGGTCGCTAACACCGCCCGCAGCTTCGTGAAAATGGAAGATCGCACAGTCGATGTAGACTCTAACACAACGGTTTACAGCCGCGATGCTGCTGGGACCGGTGCCCTGCACTTTGAACATCCCGAAACCGCAGCAGACCAGCCTCACGCCGTGCCAAACAGCGATACCCGCCTGCGTCTGACCGCCGGTGCGTGCAACGAAACGATGTCCGCAGATCGTGCGATCATCACGCTGCGCAGCTTCCTGACCGGCGATGTAGAGCGTGTGACGGCCACAGAAACAGACCCTAACAACGGTGTTTTCCTTACCGCTGCCGTTCCTATGGCGCGGATGGATGTGCCCGTATCCGGCGACAATGTGATCGCGACCACCGACGGTGACCGTCTGATCGCCACTGCCGATTGTGCCGGTGCCACGCTGCAAGACGAACTGCTGATCACCCCCGGTAACTTCCTGTTCAATGCGCTGACCAACGAGCCGATCGGTGATGTGGCCATCGCGCTGATGGACATGAACAGCGGTGCCGAAATGGCGCGCCGTATGACCGATGCCCGCGGGTTCTTCAGCTTCGGTGACATGCCTGCCGGTGAATACCAGTACGCCGTGATGAACGCCCCCGCATGGGACGTTCCTTCCGTGCGCGCCGACTTCCCCGGCTTTAACCGTCGTGTTGCGGGGGCCGGTTATATGGCAAGCTTCCGCCACGCCGGTGGGATGCTCGACATCTCGGACATTCCTGCGGACCCACACTATGGCGTGCCGCTGGCGCTGGACAAGCAGGCCGACAAGGACATGGTCGGCGCGGGCGAGTTCGTGGTCTACACCCTGAACTTCACCAATAACATGAACCAGGCGCTGATCGGTGCCGAGATCATGGATCGCCCCGCCTTTGGCAGCCAGCTGGTTGCAGGGTCGGTGACCTTCAACGGCGAGACAATGGAAGACCCTGCCGTCGATGCGTCGGGTGACATGACCTATGACCTGGGCATGCTGGCCCCCCTGTCGAGCCACGAGCTGACCTATGTCATGCAGTTCACCGCAGCCGCCCGCGAAGGCCGCAACGAGAACACCGCGGTTCTCACGGGTCGTCAGGCGGGCACCGGTACCGTGATGCAGTCCCAGACTGCCCGCGCGATGGTCAAGCTGAACAACAGCGGTGGCGTCTTCGCCCGCGAAGCCACTGTCATCGGGTCGGTCTTTATGGACTGTGACAAAGACGGTATCCGTGGCGACCACACTGAACCAGGCATCCCCGGCGTCCGTATCGTGACCCAAGAGGGTCTGTCGGTTGTGACCGATATGGATGGTAAATACTCCCTTTTCGGTCTGCGCCCCGTGACCCATGCGTTCCTTGTGCAGGACGAAACCCTGCCCGTTGGTACCGAAGTGACCGTAACCCGCACCAACGATCTGCTGCGTGGTGGGTCGCGCCTGATCCCGCTTCGCAAAGGGGAACTGCGCGCCGAGCACTTCGCCGTGCTGGACTGCACCCCCGAAGCGATGGCCGAGGTTGACCAGCGTCAGAAGTACTTTGCCGAGCAGCCGCAATCCAACGCGCTGACCGCTGCCGACCTGCCGATCGAAGGCCAGCGTGCGCCGGTACGTTCGGTGCGCAGCGAAGCCGGTGTGGCGACCACCACGCAGCTGACCTCGCGTCTGATGCAGCGTCTGGATGAAAACCGCGCGGCGAACTCCGTCTCTGAAAAAGCGTCTGGCAAGGCACAGCGCCAGTCGCTCGAGATGCTGATCAAAACGCTGGATGATGCACCCGGTTTCGTGGACCTGACCGACGGTCAGACACTGGATCGCCGCACCCAAAGCGTGCGCGTCAAGGGCAAGGGCGATCTGTCGCTGGGCCTGCTGGTGAACGGCCGCGAGCTGAGCAGCGACCGCGTAGGCGAGCGTACAAGCTTCGAGAAGAACAACACGCAGGCACTGGATTTTGTCGCGGTGAAACTGGACGCGGGGCAGAACACCCTGACGCTGGTCGGCCGTGACGGTTTCGGCATCGAACGTGTCCGCGAGGAAATCACCGTGGTTGCCCCCGGCAAGCCCGCCAAGTTCGAGGTGATCATGCCCGACACCGCGCCCGCATCGCCGACCGATGTGATCCCGGTTGTGGTGCGTGTGCTGGATGCCCGTGGCATGCCTGTACCTGCCTCCGGTACCGTGACCCTTAGCGCCAAGCTGGCCCTGTGGGACGTGGCCGACATCCGCGAAGGCACCCCCGGCGTGCAGGTCTATCTGGACAACGGCGAGGCCACCTTTGGGCTGATCCCGCCACAGGTTGCAGGCACAGACCGTATCACCATCAGCGGTGCCTTTGGCCGCGCCGAAGAAACCATCACTTTCACACCTGATCTGGACCAGCGCATCATGGTTGGCGTGATCGAAGGGGCCGTGGCCTTGGGCGGTGCGAAGGGTGAGCTGCTGGACGCGGATCGTTTCAGCTCTTTCGAAGACACAACCACCGGTCTGCGGGGTGAAGTGTACCTCAAGGGCGTGATCTCGGGTGATGCGCTGCTGACACTGCGCTATAGCTCGGACCGTGACACCGAAGACCGCCTGTTCCGTGACATCCGTGGCGACGAGTTCTACCCTGTGTATGGTGACAACTCCGAACGTGGCTTCGACGCGCAATCCTCCGAAAACCTGTACGTTAAGGTCGAGAAGGGTCGTTCGTACATCCTTTACGGTGACATCGCGATCGAACCCGAAGCCAGCGCGCTGAAGCTTGACGGCATGCGTCGTGTGGTGACCGGTGCCAAAGCCCATTGGGAAAACGACAAGGTCGGCGTGACCCTGTTCGGTGCCCGTACCGCCCAAGAGCAGCGCGTGCAGGAATTCCTCGGGCGTGGTGTGTCCGGCCCCTATGACCTGGATCTGGACGGCTATGTACAAGGGTCCGAGCGGGTTGAACTGTTGGTGCGCGACGAAGAGGGCGGGGATGTCATCTCGACCACGCCGCTGCGCCGCGGCAGCGACTACTTGCTGGACTTCTTTGGCAACTCGATCACTTTTGACGATGCGGTGCGCCAGTTCGACGGTCAGGGCAACCCTGTGTCGGTGCGCGTCACCTACGAAGTCGATGTGGAAGGGGCCGACCGCTACTGGCTCTATGGCGGTGAGGTGAACCTCGCGCTGACCGACCGCACCACCGTTGGCGCACGTATCGTGCATGCCGATGCCGACCGTGGCAACACCGCCCGCGAGCGTCTGCACTCTGCCTATATCCGTCACGAGGGGACGCAGGGTGGCGTGTGGGAAGCCGAGGCTGCGCGCTCCGAAGATGCGAATGGCGTATCGGATACCGCCTACCGTCTGTCCTACGACATCCGCAAGGTAACCGGTCACTTCAACTTCGAGATGGTTCACACCGGCGAGAAGTTTGCCTCGCGCGGCGGTCTGGCTCTGCCCGGCACCACCCGCGCGCGTCTGAACTACGGGTTTGAGATCGACGGGACCAGCGACTTTGTTCTTGGTGTGGACTATGTACGTGACCGCACCTCTGACATCGAGCGTCTGACCGTGGATGCCGTCTATGCCAAAGAGTTTAGCACGAACTTCAAAGGCTACATCGGGCTGGAGTATCGCCTGGACCACACCGCAACCTCGAAGAAGGCCCATCCCGGTCTGATCCTTGGCGGCCACTGGACCCCTGCGAACCGCCCCGGCACCGTCATCACCGCAGAGCTGCGTCACCCCTTTGGCGGCTCGGACCGTCCGACAGAGCTGACCCTGGGCATGTACCGAGAGCCCGTGCCCGGCTGGCGTGCCTATAGCGAGGTCGAAATGACCTTTGGCGACGACAGCATGGCCACACACTCCAAGCTGGGTTTCTCTTACGACCTGAATGACTGGCTGCGCGGGAGCACCGATTTCGTCAAAGGTCTGGGATCTTCGGACACCATGTTTACCCAAGCGATGATGGGCAAATGGGCCATGAACGGGAACACCAGCTTCAGCTTCGGGATTGAACATTCCCGCAGCATGGAAAGCGACGATCACCGTCTGACCAGCGTTGCCCTTGGCGCGAAGTGGGGGTCCAGCGCGGAAAGCTGGGTGGGCGATGCCGATGCGGACACCACCTTTGAAGACAGTGGCAACACCCATTACGCCAGCTTTGGCATCGCGGGTGAGGTCACACCTGACTTCACCGTGCTGGGCCGTACCCGTGTTGCACTGGACAAGCGCGACGGTCGTGACCACCGCCGGATCCGGTCGCGTGCTGGTATCGCCTACCGTCCGGTTCACGATCCACGCCTCGAAGTGCTGGCATGGTACGAGCACCGCATCGAGCAGCGCGAGACCAAGTCGGTGACCCATATGTGGTCCGTAGACGCGGCCTATGAAGTAGACGCCGACCTGCGCCTGAACGCGAAATACGCGGGCCAGTCGCAAAAGCTGACCACCCTTGGCGGGTTCTCTGCCCGCGCCACCACCCAACTGGTGCAGGCTGGCTTTAACTACGAGTTCGGCGACAACCGGTTCCAGATCGGCTTGAACGCCGCGCACCTGTGGGACGATCAAGGCAATGCCACCAACGGTATCGGCGCAGAGATTGGGTTTGCCCCCACCAAAGGTGCGCTGGTTGCATTGGGCTATAACCGCGCGATGAACAAATCGGCCCTGCGCAGCGACCTGTATCAGGAAGGTTTCTACCTGCGCTTCAAGCTGCTGCTGGATAACTCGCTCTGGGACCGTCTGGACAGCTTTATGGAAAGCTAAAGCCAAGCGGGACAAACCCGTCACGGCACAAAAAAAGCCCCGGCACATAGGCCGGGGCTTTCGTCATTTCAGAAGGGGTGGAGAAGCTTACGCTTCGCCGCCTTCTTCTTTCTTGATCTCTTCGCCGGTTTCCTGATCGACAACTTTCATCGACAGGCGCACCTTGCCGCGATCGTCAAAGCCAAGCAGCTTCACTTTCACTTCCTGACCTTCCTTCAGAACATCCGAAGGGTGGTTCAGGCGGCGGTTTTCGATCTGGGATACGTGTACCAGACCGTCGCGCTTGCCAAAGAAGTTCACGAAGGCACCGAAATCAACGATCTTGACGACGGTACCGGTGTAAACCGCACCTTCTTCAGGCTCGGCCACGATGGACCAGATCATGTCATAGGCTTTCTTGATCGAGTCGCCGTTTGGCGATGCGATCTTGATGATGCCTTCGTCGTTGATGTCGACTTTCGCGCCGGACACTTCAACGATCTCGCGGATCACCTTACCGCCGGACCCGATCACTTCACGGATCTTGTCGGTTGGGATCTGCATCGTTTCGATGCGTGGGGCGTGGACAGAGAATTCACCCGCGCCGGAGATGGCTTTGTTCATCTCGCCCAGAATGTGCACACGGCCCGCTTTGGCTTGTGCCAGAGCTTTCTCCATGATCTCGGGCGTGATGCCGGCGATCTTGATGTCCATCTGCAGCGACGTGATACCTGCTTCGGTACCGGCCACTTTAAAGTCCATGTCGCCCAGGTGGTCTTCGTCACCCAGAATGTCGGACAGGATCGCATAGGAGCCGTCTTCTTCCAGGATCAGACCCATGGCAACACCCGCGACGGGCGCTTTCAATGGAACGCCTGCGTCCATCATGGACAAAGAGCCACCGCAAACCGACGCCATCGAGCTGGAGCCGTTCGATTCAGTGATCTCGGACACAACGCGGATGGTGTAGGGGAAGTCGGTGGAGGCAGGCAGAACCGCTTGCAACGCACGCCAAGCCAACTTGCCGTGACCGATTTCGCGACGGCCGGGGCCACCGACACGGCCAACTTCACCAACCGAATAGGGCGGGAAGTTATAGTGCAGCATGAAGTTGGATTTGAAGTTGCCGTGCAGCGCATCGATGAACTGTTCGTCATCGCCGGTGCCCAAAGTGGTCACAACCAGACCCTGTGTTTCGCCACGTGTGAACAGCGACGACCCGTGTGTACGGGGCAGGATGCCGGTTTCGGCCACGATGTCGCGGATTTCGTCGGTCTTACGGCCGTCGATACGCTTACCGGTTTTAACCACGTCACCACGCAGGATAGACGCTTCGAGGCCTTTCAGAGCGGACCCGAGGTTCGCGTCTTCCAGTTGCTCTTCGGTCAGCGCGGCTTTGATTGTTTCGCGGGCAGCGGCAACAGCGGCGGTGCGCTCTTGCTTGTCGGCGATTGCAAAGGCGGCGCGCATAGCGTCTTCGCCAGCGGCTTTGACAGCAGCGGACAGGTCCGAATAGTCAACCGGCTGGAAGTCAAACGGCTCTTTCGCAGCGTCTTCGGCCAGATCGATGATCAGGTCGATAACAGGCTGGATCTGCTCGTGCGCGAATTTCACCGCACCCAGCATTTCTTCTTCCGACAGCTCATAAGCTTCGGATTCAACCATCATCACGGCTTCTTTGGTGCCGGCGACAACCAGATCAAGACGTTGATCAGGGTTCAGGCGCAGGTCCTGCATGTCGTCGACGGTCGGGTTCAGAACGTAATCGCCATCCTCGAAACCAACGCGGCAGGCACCGATCGGACCACGGAACGGCGCACCGGAAATGGTCAGCGCTGCGGAGGCAGCGATCATGGCGACCATGTCGGGGTCATTGACCAGATCGTGGCTGAGAACGGTACACATCACCAGAACTTCGTTTTTGAAGCCGGGAACGAACAGCGGGCGGATCGGACGGTCGATCAGACGGGCTGTCAGGGTTTCCTTCTCGGTGGGGCGGGCCTCACGCTTGAAGAAGCCACCCGGTACTTTACCGGCGGCGTAGTATTTCTCTTGGTAGTGGACGGTCAGCGGAAAGAAGTCCTGACCGGGTTTTTGCTGGCGTGCAAAGGTGACGTTCGCCATGACGCTGGTTTCGCCCAGTGTCGCAATCACCGAACCGTCTGCCTGACGGGCCACTTTGCCAGTTTCCAGTGTCAGCGTCTCTTCGCCCCACTGCATGGATTTTTTCGTTACATTAAACATCTACGTTTCCTGTTTCGGCCCGGATCGGGCCATTTGCGTAGAGGGCATATTCCCCCTGACTCCGGTATCTTCTTTGTCGGGCGCTGGAGTCCGGGCGCCGGCTTTCAGATTGTGCGGCCATACAGCAGTTTGCTTGCGATGGGAAGGGAAGCGTTGCCCTCTACACGCGGCCCTGCACGCCACAGATTGCAAGCCGCAGCAGAGCAGCAAGGGGGTTAGCCTGGCAAAGTCTTGAACATCTTGTAGTTTTGCAAGGTGATCCCGCCTTTGGTGACGATATTGGGGGCCTCGACGGTCCAGCCCATGCGCGTGAAAAACGGCTTTGCCTTTTCGCTGGCAAAGGTCCGAAGACGTCGCACGCCGAATATGCGGGCACGGTCTTCGATGGCAAAATAGACAGTGCGCCCCACGCCCGTGCCCATATGATCGGGGTGCACAAAGGCCAGATCGATCAGCCCCTCGCGGTCAAGGGTCATGAAGCCCGCCATACGGTTGTCTATCTCGGCCACGATACCCGAGACGGTATCAAACCGCCCTCGCCATGTGGCGGGTGCGGGGGCTTTTCCGGCCCAAGCAATGCGTTGTTCGGCTGAATACACATCCGCGGTGCCCTGATGCACCGCGGCAAAGAAAAGCAGCGCCGCTGCATCGGTATCTTGCGGGGTGAGGTCACGCAGGATGATTGGCATGGGCTCTCCTTGTGGCGCACATCACTAAAGCACAGGGGGAAACAAAAAAAACCGCCCCCTGTTGCCAGGGCGCGGTTTTCATCGTTGTGGTGGTGCAGCGCTGGTTAGCGGCGCAGGCCCAAACGTTTGATCAGGTCCTGATAACGCGCGTCATCTTTACCTTTGACATAGTCCAGAAGCTTCCGGCGTGTCGCAACCATTTTCAAAAGGCCACGGCGACCGTGGTTGTCTTTCTTGTGGGTTTTGAAGTGCTCGGTCAGCGTTGCGATGCGCGAGGACAGAATGGCAACCTGTACTTCGGGCGAACCGGTGTCGCCTTCTGTGGTGCCGAACTCTTTCATGACGCGTGCTTTTTCTTCTTGCGTAATCGACATCGGGGTCTCCTTTTCGAAAGGTTAAAGTGATGGCACAGGCCGGGATGTCGTCCAGCACAGGCCCATGGAGTATCACCCGCTGACAGGAATCATCGGGCGATGGGGGCGTATAGGAAAGTTTCGCCCCCTTGGCAAAGGATTAATGCGTCGCGGGGCGCGTGGGCTTCTTTGACCGTCAAGAGGGCACCCTCGGTTCAGCCGCGCGTTAGCCCCGCAGCGAGGGCCGAGCTGAGGGGGATAAGCGATAGGTCGCCCGGCATCAGCAACTGGTCCGACTGCACCATTGCCACAATCGCCCCGTCCATTGATATCAGATGGGAGTGCAGATCCTCCGGATCCGGTTCAACTGCCACCTTGGGCGCTGTCGCGGCTGCATCGCTATCGTCCCAGACCAGCAGCAGGCTGTCATCTTCTATGTCGAAACTGCGGATATCGACGATGCCATCGGGGCTGACCCAATCGCCAAGGATCACATCATCACGCCCTGCGCCCGGGGTCACCGTATCGTTTGATCCCGCAAGGATTAGATCATCGCCGCCACCGCCATTCAGGTAATCCCCCTCGTCGGTATCGGTGACGCGCGCATCCTGCCGGTCCGGATCGACGGTGCCGTCAATCGTATCGTTCCCCCATCCACCAAAGAGCGCGTCTTGCCCGCGCCCCCCAATCAGCAGGTCATCGCCCAAACCGCCCATCACGGCGTCATCCCCGCTATCCCCGAAAAGCGTATCACCCCCGGCAGAGCCGTTTAGCGTATCGTGGCCCGCACCGCCCTGCAGGATGTCATCGTCATTATGGCCGGTAAGCCCATCCGCATCCTCGGCCCCCGCCAATAGATCATCGCCATCATTGCCATGCAGGTCATCGTTCCCCGCGCCGCCCCTCAAGGTATCATCGCCGCTGTCCCCAAAAACGGAGTCATCGCCATTGCGCGCCTCCACAAGGTCATCACCGCCATAGCCCGCGATCTGATCGCTGCCGCCCGAGCCGATAATCAGGTCATCCCGGGGTGTGCCGGATATCACATCGCCGACCGGTGCATCTTCGTCGGTGGCAGACTCCTCCTCCTCGACCCCGATGTCGATAAAGGCGGCGGCCCCGACGGTGATCAACCCCATTAATCCGGCAAGAAATAGCATGTGCAAACCCGATCCTATTGCCCGCATCACGCGGGGATACAGATGAAACAGCCTCAAAACCCAAGGCCGCATCAGCACCATAGAATCAAGAAAGTTAAGCTTGCCCTAAAGGCCCCAGAAAATCGGTTCCTGAGCATAGCGGATATACAAAGGATGCTTGGGATGCCCGTCCTTGGACAGGCCCAAATGGTACACGGGCGTTTGGCTGCGCGACAGCAGTTCTTGCACCTGCGCACCCCGTCCAAGATGTGCGCCATGGGTGCCCCAAGCCGCGATCACCTGATCGGCCCACAAGATACCTTCGTTCAAAATCATATCGTTATCAGGGCCGACGGGGTCTTTGGCCTGACGCATCAGCTTGGGGCTGGTTTCGCGCCAGGCAAAGATATTGGTGACCTGAAACCCCCCGAAGCCCAAGGCGCGGGCACGGCGCTCGCACCGCTCGACCGTTGGGTCGTTTTCGATTTCCGTCGCTTTTGACGGATTTAGCATGACGAACAGCACCCGCTCCGCCTCGGGGTGCCAGACGCGGGTCAGACTGTAGCGGTAGTTTTCGCAGTCCGAATAGACAGCCGTCGACGGCGCATCGCCCTTGGTATGGCTGCGCGTGATCACGCAGAATCGGGCTGGTTGAACACACGCGACGGATGCAATTCGCCCGCCTTGAAACGCCCAACAGCAACGGCGCGGCCCTCAAACGACGCCCAGACCTCGTCGCCATATTCAACGTCATGGGCGATCACCATGCCGGGGTTGCCGTTGCGCAGACGAGTGGCCCCTTCCGGCGTGGCTTTCACCTCTGGCAGGTCCTGCAACCCTTGCTCTAACGGCAGCAAATGCGCGTCCAAAGCGTCTGTGCGCGCCATCTCTTCGATCTGCGCCAGCGTCAGCCCTTCAGAGGCCTCGAACGGGCCCGACCAGATGCGGCGCAATTCGCGCACATGGCCCAGACATCCCAAGGCTTGCCCCAGATCGCGCGCAATCGACCGGACATAGCCGCCCTTGCCGCACACCATCTCCAACGTCACGTGGTCGGCATCGGGGCGGTCCACCAGCAGTAGCTGTTCGACAAAAAGCGGGCGGGCTGCCAGCTCCATCGTTTCACCGTCGCGCGCCAGTTTGTAGGCGCGCTGGCCGTCGATCTTCACTGCGGAAAACTGCGGCGGCACCTGCTGGATGTCACCGATAAATTTGCCCAAAGCATCCTTGATCGCGTCGTCATCAGGCCGCAGCTCCGAGGTTGCAATGACCTCGCCCTCGGCATCATCGGTATTTGTCGCGATCCCAAGGCGGACCGTAAACTCATAGGCTTTCATCGCGTCCGTGATAAAGGGAACCGTCTTTGTCGCCTCGCCAAGCGCGATCGCCAGAACGCCGGTGGCCTCGGGGTCAAGGGTGCCCGCATGGCCCGCCTTATTCGCGTTCAGCGCCCAACGGACCTTGTTCACCACGGTCGTAGAGGTCGGGCCAGCGGGTTTGTCCACCACCAACCACCCCGAAATATCCCGTCCCTTGCGCCTGCGTCCCATATCAAATGCCCTTAACTGATTTGCCCGCCTCCTATCAAAGGTCCGGCAAGATTGCCCAGAGACTCTGGCTTCCAAATGGTGAAAAATCCTCGCCGAAGGCAAGAAAACTCTTGTTGCGCTACGGCGCGTCGGGCTTCACGACGCCAATGATAGGGCCAAGCGCGCTAAAGCCCAAGTCATTGCGGCCCAGATCGGGTGCGCGCATCCTCGAGATATTGCCATCAAAATAAAGCGCATTTGGCAGCTTTAGGTGATCCCGGAACAACAGCGCGAAATCATAGAAGTTCACCGTCTCGTTCGAGATGGCAAAAACCGCGCGTTTGCCATCGGCGCTGGTGCCAACGCCGTTGCGGATATAGCGCGAGGTGCCATCCTTCAGAAAGCGCGGGTGCATCTTGCCATCGATCACCAACATCGGTCCCGATTGTGTGGCGCTGCGGCAGTCGGGGGCGTCGCGCAGAAAAGCTTTGGTTTCGATCACATCGGCACGCCCGTCGCGCAGGCAGAGCACGCCATTGGGCAGCAGGCCAAAGTTACCGGGGCCGTCGCTGCTGATCACCTGCTGATATTCTTTGCCGTTCTCAAGGTAATAGCCCACCGGCGCACGGGTATCGTGATACATGCCCGCGTTCATCGCAAAGCCCAGCTGTGCGCCGCGCTTTTTCAACGCCGTATTCAATGTGTTGAAATACCCATGCGGTTTGCCGTCCGCATCGTAAAGGAACAGCTCAAGCCGGTCCTGCGTCAGGTCGACGTGGCACAGGGTATAGCCGGTGCCGTTATAGGTTAGGGTTTCGCAGGTTTCGGCCTGGACGGGCGCGGCGGCCCAGCCCATGAAGCCAAGCGCTGCCCAGAACCGTTTCACGCGTCTTCCGATCCGCGGTCGGGGGCGTCAGCATCGCGGCGCACCACGTCCTGCGCCAGCATCCGGCGCGTTTCGTCCATACGGTCGAACGTTTCGTCCAATTGGAACCGCAGGTCCGGTGCGTATTTCAGGACCAGCTTCTTCGCCATCAACCGGCGGAGCTCGCCCTTGTTGCGCGCCAGCAGCTTAAGCACGTCTTCCTGACCGTCTCCGCCCAAAGGCAGCACATAGGCCGTCGCGATCTTCAGGTCGGGGGAGGCGCGTACTTCGCCCACGGTGATCGACATCCGGTTCAGCTCAGGGTCGTGGACATCGCCACGCGCCAGAACATCCGATAGGGCGCGACGAATGGTTTCGCCTACGCGAAGCTGCCGTTGCGACGGGCCTGAGCCCTCATGAAACTTGTTCTTTGCCATGCGCTTCATCTAAGGGTTCGCTGAGGTTTTGCCAAGCAGATCACCACGCGCTAAACCGGAACCGAATAAGGAGCATAACATGAGCGATACACCCGGCATAGTGATTACAGGGGCTTCGGGCCGCATGGGCCAGATGTTGATTGGGCAGGTTTCTGCCAGCGACAGGGTGCATCTGGCGGGTGCGGTTGAACGTGCCGGACATGCGTGGGTCGGTCAGGATATCGGTGTTGCTATGGGCGGCACTGCTGTTGGCGTGATCGTGACCGATAACGCGGCAGAGGCGATGCAAGGCGCGCAGGCGGTCATCGATTTCACCGCTCCGGAAGCGACACTCGCCTTCGCCAAGATCGCGGCTGATGCGGGTGTGGTTCATGTTATCGGCACCACCGGTATGACCGACGCGCAGATCGGCGCGCTGGACGGACCTTCAACGCAGACGGTGATCGTGCGGGCGGGCAACATGAGCCTGGGCGTTAACCTTTTGACCCAGTTGACCAAACGTGTCGCGGCCGCGCTTGATGAAGACTTTGATATCGAGGTGATAGAGGCGCATCACAACCAGAAGGTCGACGCGCCGTCGGGCACTGCGCTGATGCTGGGCGAAGCCGCCGCGGAAGGGCGCGGGGTCGTGCTGGCGGATGTCTCTGACCGCGGGCGTGACGGGATCACCGGCGCGCGCAAGCGGGGTGACATCGGGTTCACAGCGATCCGCGGGGGCGACATTGTGGGAGAACATGACGTGATGTTCGCCGCCGCGGGCGAGCGAATCATCTTGCGCCACATCGCGTCGGATCGCGCGGTTTTTGCGCGCGGTGCCATCAAAGCTGCCGTTTGGGGGCAGGGCAAACGTGCCGGAGCCTATGATATGCTGGACGTTCTGGGCCTGAACGACTGACGCCACCCGCCGCCCTGTCACTTAACCGTGGTGAAACTATCTTAACCTCTGGCCCGTATGTTCATGGGAACAATCTGGTTGGAGGGTGTGATGAAAAAACTGACGTTACTGACCTGCGCGGCGTTCTTTGCGCTGACCGGGGCCGCTTGGGCAGAATTCCAGAAACTGGACAGCCAGCGCGATTTCGTTTCGGTGGTGGAGGGTAAAACACTGACCCGCCCGCTGGTCGAATTGCGCGTCACCGAAAGCGGCGGCATATCGGGTACAGGTGCCGTGTGGGACGTGTCGGGCCAATGGGTCTGGAAGGGCGGGTATTTCTGCCGCAGCCTGATCTGGGGCGATGACGACCTTGGCTACAATTGTCAGGAAGTCGCTGTAAACGGTGGGAAAATCCGCTTTACCTCGGATAAGGGGGCAGGGCAGTCAGCGGTCTTTTCGTTGAAGTAGCCTCGCCTATCTGCAAGCGCCACAGGGCGCTTGGCCATAATCTTGATCTGCGCGACGGAGGGTCAGCGCATGGGGGATTCAGCGCATAGGGGGCACGTGTTTTAAAAATCGACAGCGATGCCCTTTTTCTCCCAATCGCCATAGCGGACAGGCTCTGGTCCGTCGCGGCCCCCAAGCTCCGTCGGCAGGTCCAGCGCCTGCGCGGCCTTGCGGCGTTCGGCGGCCTCCGCCAGCGCGCGCTGCGCGGCGGCGGGAAGCTCTTGTACCATCGGCATCGGATCGGGCGTGGGTTCTGGCGGAATATCCGGCCCGGGCTCCGGCATGGGTGTCGGATCATGGGGTGGGCTTGGCATGGGGCGTTTGCCGGCTTCGGTCATACTCTCATCCTCTTGAGGCCACTGTCCCCTTGATATACGCCGGAACCAAGCCCAGACAACCCGGGCACCCCAAAGAAGAAAGCGTATCGCATGTCAGACACCGGCGTTCAGGCCCGCAGAAGTGCGGTGTACCTATTGGATATGATCCTGGGGGAAGAACGTCTGATGTCAGAGCTCTTGTCGGCGGGGGCGTTGGACAAGCTGCCCCCCGATGACCGCGCACGGGCGCAGCGTCTGGCGATGGATACCCTGCGCGGGATGGAACGCGCCGACCGTCTGTTGCAGAAACACCTGTCGAAATACCCGCCGCTGACCGTGCGCAACGCGCTGCGCGTCGGCACCGTCGAACTGTGTCAGGGCGGCGCGGCCCACGGCGTGGTGAATGCGATGGTCGAACTGGTGGCAACGCATAAAAAACTAGGGCACCTCAAGGGGCTGACCAATGCCGTTTTGCGCAAAATCGCCGCCGACGGCCCAGAGGCATGGGAGGCCTTGCGCGCGCCGCGCTTGCCAAAATGGCTGCGGGGTCCGCTGACCGAAGCCTGGGGGCCCGACGCGATGACGGGTATCGAAGCCGCGCATTTCGCAGGTGCGCCGCTGGATCTGACCGCGAAACGCGACCCTGAAAATTTGGCCGCGGCCGTGGGCGGCACCGTCTTGCCGACCGGTTCGGTGCGCGTCGCCGATGCGGGGCAGGTCACCACCATGCCCGGTTTTGCCGAAGGCGATTGGTGGGTGCAGGACGCCGCCGCGGCGCTGCCCGTTAAAATCCTTGCGCCACAAAAAGGCGAGGCCGTGCTCGACCTTTGCGCCGCGCCCGGGGGCAAAACCATGCAGCTTGCCGCCGCAGGTGCGCAGGTGACGGCGGTCGATAACTCCAAGCAGCGGATGCAGCGGGTTCGGGAAAACCTTGCACGGGTGCATCTGCCGGCCAAAGTCGTTGTCGTCGATGCGCGCCGGTTCGAGGGGACGTTTGACGCGATTCTGCTGGATGCGCCTTGCTCTGCCACGGGCACGATCCGTCGTCACCCCGATCTGCCCCACGCCAAGGATGGGTCCGAATTCGGTGATCTGATCGAGCTGCAGTCGGAAATGATCGACCATGCGTGGTCCCTGCTCAACCCCGGGGGACGCTTGATTTTCTGCACTTGCTCCCTGCTGCCCGACGAAGGCGAAGTGCAGGTCGACGAGGCGTTGGAACGTCATGCGGATATGCGCGTGGACCGCGACGCTTTGGCTGTGCCCGGTGTTGATCCCGCGTGGACAACCCAAGAGGGCGGCCTGCGTTTGCGCCCCGATTACTGGCCTGAACTGGGTGGCATGGACGGGTTTTACATCGCCTGCCTGCGCAAGGACGCCTAAAGGCCCAACCTGACGCGGGCGGATTTGCGTCGCCCGCAAAAACCCGTGTCAAAATGCGGTGACTCAGGTGGCAACAGCGGCTAACATCCGCAAAACGCCAGCAGAGCGTACAAGGGCAGCCGCATGACAAGTACCAGCTTCAATGCGCGAAAAACGCGTTTTCTAAACCGGTGGCACGCCCGTGCCGCGACCAAAACGCGTACCCAAGCGAGGGGATTCGTTTCCTCTCCCGAACCGCGCACCATCGGGTCTTTTGCGCGGGGGCGGCAGCTGATCGCGGGCAACCTCCTGTTTTCCGGCAGTCTGATCGAAGCGCCGGACGCGTCAAGTCTGTGGGAGGTCGCCACGCCGGATCAGGATTTCGCGCGTGATCTGCACGGTTTCGCCTGGATGGATGATCTGGCTGCGGTTGGCGATGTGCGCGCCCGCGGCACGGCGCAGCGTTGGCTTTGGGGCTGGATCGACCATTACGGCAAGGGCCGAGGCATCGGCTGGACCCCTGATCTGACCGGCCGGCGGCTGATCCGCTGGATCAACCACGCGCTGTTTGTACTGCGTGGCACCTCGCAAGACGAAAGCGATGTCTTCTATCGCTCGTTGGTCGAACAAACGGATTTCCTGTCGCGTCGCTGGCATGCCGCAGCCCCGGGATTGGCGCGGTTCGAGGCGCTGACCGGGTTGATCTACGCCGGTCTTTCGCTTGAGGGGCAAGAGGCGCGCGCCGATCCGGCGATCAAGGCACTGGCCCGCGAATGCGAGGCGCAGATCGATGCGCAGGGCGGCCTGCCCACCCGCAACCCCGAAGAGCTGTTGCACGCATTTACCCTTCTGACATGGGCCGCCGCCGCGCTAAGCGATGCGGGACGCGGCACGCCAACTGCGCATATGGAGGCGATCGAACGCATCGCGCCCACCCTGCGCACCCTGCGGCATTCCGACGGCGGGCTGGCGCGGTTCCATGGCGGCGGGCGCGGGGCCGAAGGCTGGCTGGATCACGCGCTGGCCACGGCGAAGATCAAGACGCGCCAGCCGGACGGGCTGTCGATGGGGTATGCGCGCCTGTCCGCAGGGCGCACCAGTGTGATCGTCGACGCCAGCCCGCCCCCCGGCGGGGCCGCATCGTTCAATGCCCATGCCTCTACGCTTGCGTTCGAACTGACCAGCGGGCGGCGGCCTTTGGTCGTGAACTGCGGGCCGGGCGATTCATTTGGTGCTGATTGGCGGCGGGCGGGGCGTGCGACACCGTCGCATTCCGGCCTGTCGCTTGGCGGCTATTCCAGCGCGCGACTGGCGGAGCCCGACCGGCACACGGGTGCCGAGGCTTTGATCGAATGTCCCACCTATGTCCCCGTCGAAATCGGCTCCGTCGGGGACGGCACCCAGTTTCAGGGCGCGCATAATGGCTATGTCGCGGGCTTTGGCCTGACCCATGCCCGCAGCCTGGAACTGACCCACGACGGTCGCGGCCTCGCGGGGGAGGACATGCTGCTCGCGATAGAGCCCGCTGAAAAGCGTGTCTTTGATCGGGAAATGGATGCGGTGAAACTTGCCGGTATCCCGTTCGAGATTCGTTTCCACCTGCACCCGGATGTGGATGCCACCGTCGATCTGGGCGGGGCGGCAATTTCCATGGCCCAGAAAAGCGGCGAAATCTGGGTGTTCCGTCATGATGGGACGCATAAACTGTCTTTGGAACCAAGCGTTTACCTTGAGCGCAACCGGCTGAAACCCCGCGCGTCGGTGCAAATTCTGCTTAGCGGGCGGGTCGTCGACTATGCCAGCAGGGTCAGGTGGTCCTTGTCCAAAGCGCAGGAAACTGCGATTGGCGTGCGAGATTTATCGCTCGACGATCCATATGATGACCAAGACTGACCAAAGGAACCTCCCCGATGCCTGATCTTCACCCCGTCTCCCGCGCGCTTCTTTCCGTATCTGACAAAACCGGTCTGGTCGAGCTGGGGCAGGCGCTCGCGGCGCATGGGGTCGAATTGCTGAGCACCGGCGGCACCGCCAAGGCGCTGCGCGACGCAGGTCTGACGGTGAAAGATGTGTCCGAGGTCACCGGCTTCCCCGAGATGATGGACGGTCGGGTCAAGACGCTGCACCCCGTCGTGCACGGTGGGTTGCTGGCGCTGCGTGACAATGACGAACACGTCGCGGCGATGGACAAACATGACATTGGCGCGATCGATCTGGTTGTGGTGAACCTGTATCCCTTTGAAGAAACCGTCGCCAAAGGGGCGGAGTATGCCGAGGTGATCGAGAATATCGATATCGGTGGCCCTGCGATGATCCGCTCTGCCGCGAAGAACCACGGTTTTGTGAATGTGATCGTCGATGTCGAAGATTATGCGACAGTGATTAACGAACTGTCCGAGAATAGCGGGCAGACCACCTATGCGCTGCGCCAGCGTTTGGCGCAGACGGCCTATGCCCGCACGGCGGCCTATGACACGGCTGTCGGCACATGGATGGCCGCGCAGGTCGGGGACACCCCGCGTCGTCGTACTGTGGGCGGCACGCTGGCGCAGACCTTGCGCTACGGTGAGAACCCCCACCAGCAAGCGGCCTTCTACACCGATGGCTCGGCACGTCCCGGTGTTGCTACGGCGACCCAGCATCAGGGTAAAGAACTGTCGTATAACAATATCAACGACACCGATGCGGCCTTCGAGCTGGTCAGCGAATTCGATCCGGCCAAAGGGCCTGCCTGTGCGATCATCAAGCACGCCAACCCCTGCGGCGTGGCGCAAGGCACGTCGATGGTGGATGCCTATACCCGCGCGTTCGACTGCGACCGCACCAGCGCCTTTGGCGGGATTATCGCGCTGAACCAGACGCTTGACGCCGAAACAGCCGAGGCGATCAGCGCGATCTTTACCGAGGTCGTGATCGCGCCGAACGCCACACCCGAAGCGATGGAGATTTTTGGCAAGAAGAAGAACCTGCGCTTGCTGACCACGAACGGTCTGGCCGATCCGGCACAGGCGGCGTTGTCTTTCCGTCAGGTGTCGGGGGGCTATCTGGTGCAGGACAAAGACGTTGGCCGCATCACCATGGATGACCTGAAGGTCGTGACAAAGCGCCAGCCGTCCGATCAAGAGCTGTCGGACCTGATGTTCGCCTGGACCGTCGCGAAACACGTAAAATCCAACGCAATCATCTACGTCAAGGATGGCGCGACCGTGGGCGTCGGTGCCGGCCAGATGAGCCGCGTCGACAGCACGCGTATCGCCGCACGCAAAGCGCAGGATATGGCCGAAGCCATGGGCTTGCCCGCACCGCTGACGCAGGGCTCTGTCGTTGCTTCCGATGCGTTCTTCCCCTTTGCTGACGGGTTGATCACTGCCGCAGAAGCAGGGGCGACAGCGCTTATCCAGCCCGGCGGGTCGATGCGGGATGACGAAGTGATCGCAGCAGCGGATGAGGCCGGGCTTGCCATGGTCTTTACCGGCATGCGCCACTTCCGCCACTAACCACGGAAAGCGGTCGTTATGCGTAGTATTTTTTGGGCCGGTTTTGCGGCGTTTCTTGCGGATCAGCTCAGCAAGTATCTTGTCGTGCATACGATGGAGCTTAGCCGTATCCGGTCCATCGACGTATTGCCGCCGCTGATCAACTTTCGCTACGGCGAGAACCGCGGGATCAACTTTGGCCTTTTCGGTGATGGGTCCGACGCAAGTCGTTGGATCCTCATCGG
Organism: Sulfitobacter sp. UBA1132; assembly: GCF_002311545.1. Lineage (NCBI taxonomy): Bacteria > Pseudomonadati > Pseudomonadota > Alphaproteobacteria > Rhodobacterales > Roseobacteraceae > Sulfitobacter > Sulfitobacter sp. UBA1132. The sequence continues at coordinate 364,612 of NZ_DCAN01000004.1, forward strand.
GCTGGCCTGTGCAATCTGCGTGGGCGTGCTGATCTGGGCAAGCCGCCAAACCATGAGCCTTTGGGCCAATATCAGCGCAGGTCTGCTGATCGGGGGGGCGTTGGCCAATGTGGTTGATCGCCTGATCTACGGCTATGTGCTTGATTTCTTGAACATGTCTTGTTGCGGGATCAATAATCCTTTCGTGTTCAACATTGCCGATGTCTTCATTTTTGCGGGCGCTTTGGGGCTGATTTACTTTACCGGCGACACCAAAAAACCGGCGAAAGCCACACCGAAAAAGGCCCAGAAAAAAGGCCAGTGACAATTACCGCGTGACTGCGATATTGGTACAAAGACCTTAACAAGTCCTTAAGGAGATCCGTCATGCGCTTTGTCGCCGCTCTTGTCTTGCTACCGCTTGCCCTTGGGGCCTGCGGCAACACTGGCCTGCGGGACATTCGCAGCACTGCGAAAGGGCCTGACGAATTCATGGTCCAGCCCTCCAAACCCCTGCAGCAGCCTGACAGCTATAACGCGCTGCCCGTGCCAACGCCGGGGCAGGCGAACCTGACGGACCGCAACGCGGTTGCCGAAGGGGTTCTGGCCTTTGGCGGCACACCGCAAAGCAATGCAACAGGCATCCCCGCCTCGGACGCCGCGCTGGTGCAACAGGCCAGCCGCATGGGCGTGTCGGCGAACATCCGTCAGGAACTTGCCGAAACCGATGCTGCGTTCCGCAAGCGCAAGGCGCGGTTCACGCAGATCAAGATCGTGCCGACAGATCGCTACGACCAAGCCTACAAACGCCAGATCCTGGATGCCCCCCGCGAGGCCGCGCGCTGGCGTCGGGCCGGTGCACGCACGCCCTCCGCCCCTCCGGCAGAGTGACGCTGGCCGAATTACAATTCTGTTAGGTCCCTTGATCACCCCGTGGGGTGGCGTAAGTAAGAGGTCTCAGGACCCTGCTCAAAGGACCGACCATGATCAGATTACCGGCCCTCGGGGCCCTATTGGCGCTTGCGCTGCCCACCACAGCCGCGCTTGCGCGTGACAACGAAGACGTCACGCATTTCACCTTGGACAACGGGATGGAGGTCGTGGTCGTCGAAGACCACCGCGCCCCCGCTGTGCAGCAGATGGTGTGGTACCGCGCTGGCTCGGCGGACGAACCCAAAGGGTCGTCGGGCGTGGCGCATTTTCTGGAACACCTGCTTTTCAAAGCCACCGACAAAATGGAGTCGGGCGAGTTTTCAGCCACAGTTGCCAAGAATGGCGGGCGCGATAACGCCTTCACCAGTTATGATTATACCGCCTATTTCCAACGGGTTGCCGCAGACCGGCTTGAACTGATGATGCAGATGGAATCCGACCGGATGAAAAACATCCGCCTGACACCGGAAAACATCGCGACCGAACGGGATGTGATTATCGAAGAACGCAACCAGCGCACCGAAAATGACCCGAGCGCGCTGTTCCGTGAACAGCTTAATGCCGCGCAATACCTCAACCACCGCTACGGCACGCCGATCATCGGATGGATGCACGAGATGCGCTCGCTGGACCTGCAGGATGCGCTGGATTTCTACAAGCTGTATTACTCCCCCAACAACGCGATCCTTGTCGTGTCTGGGGATGTAGAGCCTGAAAACGTTCGCACCCTGACAGAACAATATTACGGCAAGATCCCCGCCAATCCGGATCTGCCCGACCGATCGCGGACGCAAGAGCCGCCACAGACCGCCGAACGTCGCCTGATCTTTCGCGATGACCGCGTTGCACAGGAATACGTCAGCCGGTCCTATCTGGCGCAGGAACGGGATCCCGGCGACCAGAAAACCGCAGCGGCCCTGACCATGTTGGCCGAACTGCTGGGCGGTGGCACTACATCGTATTTCGCCGAAAAGCTGCAGTTTGACGCGCCTGTCGCGACCTATTCAGCGGCGTTCTATAGCGGTCAATCGCTGGACGATACGACTTTTAACCTTGTCGTCGTGCCGCAACCGGGCGTGTCCTTGCAGGACGCCGAAGATGCAATGGACGCCGCCATCGCGGGTTTCATGAAAGACGGGGTGGATGCCGAGCAACTTGAACGGATCAAGCAACAGGTCCGTGCCGAACAAATCTATGCCCGCGATAACGCCGACAGCGTCGCCAACCGCTATGGCAGCGCCCTTGCCATCGGGTTGACCGTGCAAGACGTGCAGGACTGGCCGGATGTGCTTGAGGCCGTGACAGCCGAAGACATCATGCAGGCCGCCAAAGATGTGTTTAACCGCGAAGCCTCTGTCACAGGGTGGCTGATGCGCGAAGAGGTGACGGAATGAGACTGTTTTACGCAATCGTCCTGACGGTTCTGACCGCGCTGCCCGCCCGGGCCGATGTGGACATCCAAGAGGTGACTTCCCCCGGTGGCATCACCGCGTGGCTGGTAGAGGAACATTCGATCCCCTTCGTCGCACTTGATGTGCGCTTTCGCGGCGGTGCATCGCTGGATGCCCCCGAAAAACGCGGCGCAATCAACCTGATGACGGGCCTGCTGGAAGAGGGGGCCGGTGACATGGGCGCACGCGATTTCGCCCGTGCCGCCGAAGGGCTGGCCAGCAGCTTTCGGTTCAGCGTGGATGACGACGCGCTCTCCGTATCCTCGCGGTTTCTCACCGAAAATCAGGACGCGTCGATCGCGCTGTTGAAACAGGCGTTGCAAACGCCTCGGTTTGACCCGGATGCGATTGAACGGGTGCGCGGGCAGGTGCTTTCGGGGATCCGCTCCAGCGCGAAAGACCCGAACGATATCGCGCGTAAAAAGATGGACGAGCTGCTGTATGGCGATCACCCCTACGGCTCGCCGCTCAGCGGGACCGAAGAAACGGTGACCGCCCTGACACGCGATGACCTTGTCGCGGCACATAAGGCTGTGCTGGCGCGCGACCGTATCTTCATCGGTGCGGTGGGGGACATCACGCCAGAAGAGCTGGGCCTGATGCTTGACGAACTGTTGGGCGATCTGCCTGAAACCGGTGCACCGCTGCCCCCACAGGCCGAGGTCTCCATCCCGTCGGGCACCACGGTCGTCGATTTCCCGACGCCCCAATCTGTCGCGATTTTTGCGCAAAAGGGCATTTCCCAGAAGGATGATGATTTCTTTGCCGCGACCGTGTTGAACCAAGTGCTTGGCGGTGGCTCGTTTGAAAGCCGTCTGATGACCGAAGTGCGCGAGAAACGCGGGCTGACCTATGGCGTCTATTCCTATCTGGTGCCGATGGATCTGGCTGAAACATGGCAAGGATCGGTCAGTTCGGCGAACGACCGGATCGGGCAGGCGATGGATGTGATCAAGGACGAATGGGCCAAAGCCGCGGCCGAGGGCGTGACCCAGCAAGAGTTGGACGATGCCAAGACCTATATCACAGGCTCCTACCCGCTGCGTTTTGACGGCAACCAGACCATCGCGAGCATCCTTGTGGGGATGCAGATGATCGACCTGCCCATCGACTATATCGCCACGCGCAACGACAAGGTCGAGGCGGTGACGCTGGACGATGTGAAACGTGTTGCCGACGACCTGCTGGACCCTGACGGGCTGGCCTTTGTTGTTGTCGGCCAACCCGAAGGGATCGAGGCCACGGCGCAGGAGAGCGACTGACCGCTGCCTTCAACACAGGACCGGGCACAAAAAAACGGGCGCTTCTCAGCGCCCGTTTTCGTTTCAGGACATCGGCAGGTTATTCGCCGTAAGGGATCCAGATATTCTTGACCTCGGTCGCGGCGTGCAAGAACGCTTTGCCTTCACCCTCTGTGCCATCCCAGTCGCGGGCCATGCCGTTGTTGACCCATGTGCGCTTCAGGTTTTGCGCGCTGGCCCGCTCCACGGTTTCGCTTCGCGCCTTGTCGCCAAAGCTCCAGACCGCATCCACGTCCATATGCCGGGCCAGTGTTTCGGCGGTGTCCTTCTGCGGCCCGGTCAGGATATTCACCACACCCGCCGGCACGTCAGAGGTTTCAAGCACCTGCACGAAATCCGTCGCAGCAAGCGGGAAGGGGCCGCTGGCGGACAAAATGATCCGGTTCCCCATCGCAATCGCCGGTGCCATGCAAGAGATCAGCCCCAGCAACGGTGCCTCCGCCGGGCAAAGCGCGCCGATCACGCCCACAGGTTCCTTCATGGCAAGCGCCACGCCGCGGATCGGCACGCCATGCACCTGCCCATCATACTTGTCGGCCCAGGCCGCATAGGTGAACAGACGTTTGACCGCGAGATCGACTTCGGATTTGCCGGATTTAGTGCCCTGCATCGCATCCAGACGCCGCGCGAATTCATCCCCGCGTGCCGCCAGATTTTCAGCGACGTAATACAGGATTTGCGCGCGCAGATGACCGGTGGTCTTGCTCCACCCCTTTGCGGCATGAGCCGCTTCCACGGCATTGCGTACATCCTTGCGCGACGCGAGCGAGACATGGCCCAGCAGATCGCCGGACTTGCCCCAGACCGGAGCGGAATAGCCGCTGTCAGGGCGGCTTTGCTTGCCGCCGATATAAAGCTTGGCTGTCCGGTCGATCGGGTCCGCTGGCGTGCCGCTGCCGGAAAAGGCCGTGATCTCTTTCAACAGTTTTTGCGTGGTTTTCGGACGGGTATAGGCCGCCAGCCCTTCCCAGCCGCCTTCGCGGCCAAAGCCGCTTTCGCGCACACCGCCAAAGCCCGCCGCCGCATCCATCATATTGGTGCCGTTCACCCAGACGATGCCCGATACCAGCTTGGGCGCGATATCCAGCGCGAGGTTGATATTCTCGGACCAGACCGTCGCCGCCAGCCCGTAGCGGGTGTTATTGGCCAGCTCGACCGCCTCGGCAGGGGTGCGGAAGGTGGTGGATACCAGCACGGGGCCAAAGATCTCGTCCTGCATCAAGGGATCGGCAGGGTTCATGCCGGTGATCAATGTGGGCGGATAATAGCATCCGGTCGCGGGGATATCGCCCGCGGTAAACACCTCGCCACTGGTGTTGGCGGCGACCATTTCGCTCACGCGCTGCACCTGAACCGGGTCCACCAGGGCGCCCACATCCACGGATTTGTCCAGCGGATCACCGACCCGCAGCTTCGCCATCCGCGCCCGCAGCTTGGCATAGAACCGATCCGCCACGGGCTCATGCACCAGCAGGCGCGAGCCTGCACAGCAGACCTGCCCCTGATTGAACCAGATCGCATCCACCAGCCCCTCGACAGCTGAATCCAGATCCGCATCGTCGAACACGATATAGGGCGACTTGCCCCCCAGTTCGAGCGTCAGCGCCTTGCCGCTTCCGGCGGTCGCCTCGCGGATGCGCCGCCCCACAGGGGTCGATCCGGTAAAGGCGATCTTGTCTACCTCAGCCTGCACGATCATCTCGCCCACGGCACCGTCACCGGTGACAATATTCACGACACCCTTGGGCAGGCCTGCCTGCACACAGATATCGGCAAACAGCAGCGCGGTCAGCGACGTATACTCCGCCGGTTTCAATACCACCGTATTCCCCATCGCCAAAGCAGGGGCCACCTTCCACGCCAGCATCAGCAGCGGGAAGTTCCACGGGATGATCTGCCCGCATACGCCAAGCGCTTCTGCGTCGGGTAGCTCGGACTCCATCAACTGGGCCATGCCCGCGTGATAATAGAAATGCCGCTGTGCCAAGGGCACATCCACATCGCGCGCCTCGCGGATGGGTTTGCCGTTGTCCAGCGTTTCCAGCACGGCGAACAACCGGCTGTGTTTCTGCAGCAACCGCGCCAGCGCATAAAGGAACCGCGCCCGTCCGTGACCGCCCAGCTTGGCCCATTTGGGCTGTGCCTTGCGCGCCGCGGCAACCGCGGTGTCGACCTCTGCCTGGCTGGCCTGCGTCAACGTTGCCAGCACATTGCCATTGGCGGGATTGCGGCTTTCGAAATCATCCCGCGCCTCGGTGAACGCGCCGTCGATGAAATGCCCGAAACGGCTGCCCTGATCGACCAGCCACGCCAGTGCGTCAGCGGCATTTTCCGGTGCCGTCCCATAGTCCATGGTTTCATAGATTTCGGACACGCTCATGGGTTCACCCTTTTCAAAATACTCAAATCCGACATTGGTTTCACGCGGCTCAGCTGATGGCGTGACGATGGCTTGCGGAATAGCTGCCCGACACATGGTGGTCGAGCTGACGTTCGATGTCGCCCAACAGCGACGAGGCCCCGAAACGGAAGAGGTCGGGCTGCAACCAGCGGTCGCCCAATTCCTCTTTCATCATGGCCAGATAGACCAGCGCGTCCTTTGCCTTCGATATCCCGCCCGCGGGCTTGTAGCCAACGCGGAAGCCGGTGCGGTCGAAATAGTCGCGGATCGCGCGGATCATCACGAGGGTCACGGGCAGGGTCGCATTGACGCTTTCCTTACCGGTGGAGGTCTTGATGAAGTCAGCACCCGCCATCATGCAGATCAGCGAGGCACGCGCGACGTTGCGCAGGCTGCCCAACTCTCCGGTCGCGAGGATCGCCTTGACATGCGCATCGCCACAAGCGGCGCGGAAGGCACGCATTTCATCATACAGCGCCTGCCAGTCGCCTGACAGCACATGGCGGCGTGAAATAACGATGTCGATCTCGGCGGCTCCGGCGGCGACGCTCATCTCGATCTCGCGCAGACGCAGCTCGAACGGGGAGAGACCGGCGGGAAATCCTGTCGAGACGGCTGCAATCGGGATGCCTGTGCCCTGCAGTGCTGCTTTGGCGGGGGCGATCATCTCGTGGTAGACACAGACCGCGCCCACGGTGATCTGCGACATGCCAAGCGCGTCCAGCAGCGCGGGCGCAATCGGTTGACGTGCCTTCGCACAAAGCCGCTCGACACGGCGGGCGGTATCATCCCCCGACAGCGTGGTCAGGTCGATGCAGCTGACGGCGCGCAGCAGCCACGCGGCCTGATACTCTTTCTTCACGGAACGGCGCGCGGGCAAACCCGCGGCGCGGCGCTCCACCGCAGAGGAGTTCACCTGCACGGCGCGCACCCAATCCATATCCAGCGGCATCCCCGGATTGCGGGGTTCCGTCACCTGTGGCAGGTGGCTTTGGGCCAGTTCGGTCGGGTCATATACATGCGTGGACATGGGCGCTTTCCTGTCTGATCAGACAGGCAATGTGCCACGGGGCAACGGCGCAATGCAAGCATCGCGCCCTCACGTCACATCCGCCAGCGGCGTTCAGCTGCCGCGATAGGTTGAATAGCCGAACGGCGATAGCAAAAGGGGCACGTGATAATGCGCATCCGCATCCGAAATGCCAAAGCGCAGGGGGATCTGGTCCAGGAACCGCGGTGCTTCGGGCTCCGCTCCGATGGCATCAAGATAGGCCCCGGCTTCGAACACCAACTCGTAGGTGCCAGCCGCAAACTGGCCCTTGGGCAAGATCGGCGTGTCGGTGCGACCGTCAGCATTAGTGGTCATTTGCACCAGCTTCATGCGGTTCGCCCCCTCGATCCGGTAAAGCGTGATTTCCAGTCCGCCTGCGGGGCGGCCGCGTGCGGTGTCCAGAACATGCGTCGTCAAATAGCCGTTTGCCATGGGTGGGGTCTTTCCTGATCCGTTTGACCCTTACGATAGGCGGGTGTCGGGCTAGGTCAATGGCGGATTGATGGGCGGCTTTCGGGGCGCGTCCGCGCTGAAAGAGGCGGTGATTCGGGCGATGGCGAAAAATAATTCGCCTACCGAATCGTTTTTGCTTGAGCCGCGAATCATCCTGCGCCTATATGGTACACAACATTCAATCGGAGGTGTTGCCTGCCAGCGACCCATACAATCCGAGTATGTATTCTGGGGGACAGAATTCTTATGATCGGGCAAGTCGCACGTGGTGCGGCGATCATTGGGCAGGGGCCGACAGGACTCGTGTTGCATAGCGCAGCAAGAGCGGCCCCTTCCACTCACTTTCCCGCCCGATATGCCCCCCGCATGTGTTTGAGTTTCAGGCCGGCCAGCGCCTTAGAACTTTCGCTATAAGAGAGCAGGGCCACTCGAGCCGATCTGGCAGCCGGCCGACCTTTCGGGAAGGGTTGGCTGGCTGTACATTGCGAAAAATCAGTGCCAGAAAACCGTTGGTTGACGAAAACAACGGCCCGCAGCGCGCGGTTTCCCCGCGCGCGCAGGCGCTGACCAAAGGACGATCCCATGACACGCTACCCTCGTGATTTTCACGGCTACGGCCCCACACCGCCTGATGCACAATGGCCGGGCGGCGCGCGGATCGCGGTGCAATTCGTGCTGAACTATGAAGAAGGCGGCGAGAACTGTCTGCTTCACGGGGATGCCGCGTCAGAGGCCTTCTTGTCCGAGATCGTCGGGGCCGCCCCTTGGCCGGGGCAACGTCACTGGAACATGGAATCCATCTATGACTACGGCGCGCGGGCGGGCTTTTGGCGGTTGCACCGCCTGTTCACGGGTGCCGATATCCCTGTTACCGTTTATGGCGTCGCCACCGCCTTGGCGCGGTCCCCGCAGCAGGTAGAGGCGATGACCCAGGCCGATTGGGAAATCGCAAGCCACGGGCTGAAATGGATCGACTATAAGGATCACACCGCCGAGGTCGAAAGCGCCGATATGGACGAGGCGATCCGCCTGCACCGCGAGGTCGTCGGCACAGCGCCGCGTGGCTGGTACACGGGGCGCAGCTCTGTGAACACGGTCGCGCTGGCGGCAGAGACGGGGGCCTTCGACTATATCTCGGATACATACGACGATGATCTGCCCTATTGGGCGGAGGTAGCGGGGCGCGACCAGCTGATTATCCCCTATACGCTCGATTGCAACGATATGCGTTTTGCCACGCCGCAGGGCTTTAACTCGGGCGATCAGTTCTACGCCTATCTGCGCGATACCTTCGACGCGCTTTATGCCGAAGGCAGCGCCGGGCAGGCCAAGATGATGTCGGTCGGGCTGCATTGCCGTCTGATCGGGCGGCCCGGACGGATACAGGCGCTGAAACGCTTTATCGACTACATCAAAGGGTTCGAAGGCGTCTGGACGCCGCGCCGCATCGACATCGCAGAGCATTGGCGGGTCACCCATCCGCCTCAGCCGCGCCTGCGTCTGGACCAGATGGACCGCGCCAGCTTTGTCGCGAAATTCAGCGGGGTGTTCGAACACTCAGCGTGGATCGCCGAACGCGCCTATGAGCTTGAACTAGGGCCCGCACATAATTCTCTCGCGGGGATACATAATGCTTTGGCACGGATGTTCCGGTCGGCGACGCGGGCGGAACGCTTGGGCGTGCTGACCGCGCACCCCGATCTGGCGGGCAAGCTAGCGGCGGCCAAACGGCTGACCACGGAAAGCACGCAAGAACAGGCCAGCGCCGGGCTGGACGCCTTGACCGATGCCGAGCGCGCCCGCTTTGAGACGTTGAACAGCCAATATGTCGCGAAACACGGGTTTCCCTTTATCATCGCGGTGAAGGATCACGACAAGGACGGCATCCTGCGCCAGTTCGAGACCCGCATCGCCAACGCAACCGAAGATGAATTTACCACCGCATGCGCGCAGGTCGAACGGATCGCACGGTTGCGGCTAGAGGATATGCTATGACCTATGCCTTCCCCCCCGGCGGTCTGCCGGACCAGACTGTCTCTCCTGAAAGCACGGCTGTGTTCACGGACGCCTACGCGGTGATCCCTGCCTCGGTGCAGCGGGACATCGTGACCAGCTTGCTGCCCGGATGGGTGAACACACGCGCTTGGGTGCTGGCGCGGCCGCTGACCGGATTTGCCGAAACCTTCGCGCAATACGCGGTAGAGCTTGCCCCCAAGGGTGGCAGCGACACACCCGAACCGGACGCGCAGGCGCAAGCGGTCTTGTTTGTGGCCACAGGCCGCGCGCGGTTGACGCTGGACGGGCAGGGGTATGATCTGGTGGCAGGGTCTTACGCCTATATTCCGCCCGCTGCCAAATGGACGCTTTGGAACACCGGCGATACGCCTTGCGGCTTGCACTGGGTGCGCAAGCGCTATGTGCCCGTGGAGGGCATGGATGCGCCAGAGGCATTCGTGACCCATGACGACGAAGTCGCGCCGATTGCCATGCCCGATACTGATGGCGCTTGGGCGACCCAGCGTTTCGCGGACCCCAACGATCTGCGCCACGATATGCACGTCAATATCGTGACCTTCCAACCGGGCGGGCGCATCCCTTTCGCAGAGACCCATGTGATGGAACACGGGCTATACGTCATTCAGGGCACGGCAGATTATTTGCTGAACCGCGACTGGGTGCCGGTCGAAGCGGGCGATTTCATGTGGCTGCGTGCTTTCTGTCCGCAGGCCTGTATCGCAACGGGGCAGGAACCCTTCCGCTATCTGCTGTATAAGGATGTGAACCGCCACATGCCGCTGTCGCTATGAGCCCGCGCGAGATCACCGTTCAGCCCCTGACCGCAGATGCCTTCGCCCCTTTCGGTGAAGTGCTGGACGCGTCGGGCGCGCCGGACCGGATTATCAACGCGGGGTTGTGTGGGCGGCACCATGATCTGGCAAGGCTGGATTTCGGACCCGACGGTCGCGCGGGCATCAGCATCTTTAACGCGCAGGCCCGTCGTCTGCCGTACCAGTTGGACCTGCTTGAACGGCACCCCGAAGGGTCGCAAGCCTTCCTGCCGCTGACGGGCGCGTCGTTTCTCGTGATCGTCGCACCTGACGCGGGCGATACCCCCGGCACACCGCTGGCGTTCTTGACGGCACCGCATCAGGGCGTGAACTTTCACCGCGGGACATGGCACGGCGTGCTTACCCCTTTGGCAGAGCCCGGGCTTTTCGCCGTGGTGGACCGCATCGGCACCAGCCCCAACCTTGACGAATACCCGCTGGACCCGCCTTATGTGATCAAGGGGTAAACCCCGCAGATAATCGGACCGCACCAATAGCGGCCAGTGATCAACAAGGGACATTTGATATGACACGCCACGCCATCGGCACGCCGGAACAACTGCGCGACCCCAATTACATGCCGCCGCTGTATCGCGCCATTCCTTTGGGTGTTCAGCACGTGCTGGCGATGTTCGTGTCCAATGTCCCCCCCGCCATTATCATCGCGGGCGCGGCGGGGTTCGGGTTCGGGTCGAACTCGCCCGACTTTCCCGAACTGCTGTACCTGATCCAGATGTCGATGCTGTTTGCCGGTGTGTCGACGCTGATGCAAACGCTGACGCTGGGGCCTGTCGGGGCAGGGCTGCCGATTGTGCAGGGCACGTCTTTCGCGTTCATCCCCATCATGATTCCGCTGGTGGCGGGCAAAGGCGTGGACGGGCTTGCCGCGCTGTTCGGAGGCGTTGTGATCGGGGGTATGTTCCACGCCTTTCTGGGACTGTTCATCGGCAAGATCCGATTTGCGCTGCCGCCGCTTGTCACGGGGCTGGTGGTCACGATGATCGGTCTGGCGCTGGTCAAGGTGGGGATCCAATATGCTGCCGGTGGTGTTCCTGCGATTGGCACGCCCGCCTATGGCAGCCTGCTGAACTGGTCAGCCGCGCTGGTGGTGATCTTTGTCACATTGGGGATCAAGTTTTTTACCCGCGGGATGCTGTCGATCTCGGCTGTGCTGATCGGCTTGATCGTGGGCTATATCTATGCGCTGGCCGTGGGGATGCTCAGCTTTGGCGACATCAGCGGGTCGTGGTCACGCTCTGCCGCCTTTGCGCTGCCCAACCCGCTGAAATACGGGTTCGAGTTTTCGGCAGCGGCGATCATCGGCTTTTGCTTGATGGCGTTCATTTCGGCGATTGAAACCGTGGGCGACGTTGCCGGGATCACAAAGGGCGGCGCGGGCCGCGAAGCGACGGATAGCGAAATTCAGGGCGCGACCTATGCCGACGGGATCGGGTCAGCTTTTGCGGGCCTATTTGGTGGTCTGCCCAACACCTCGTTCAGCCAGAATGTCGGCCTGATCGCCATGACAGGCGTGATGAGCCGCCATGTCGTCACCATCGGCGCGCTGTTCCTGATCCTCTGCGGGCTGGTCCCCAAGGTCGGCGGCGTGATCCGCACCATCCCGATCGAGGTTTTGGGCGGCGGGGTTATCGTGATGTTCGGCATGGTCGTGGCCGCTGGCATGTCGATGTTGTCCGACGTGGACTGGAACCGCCGCAATATGGTGATCTTTGCCATCTCGATCTCGATCGGTCTGGGGCTTCAGCTGGAACCCGGCGCGGTGCAACACCTGCCCGACACGGCCAAGATCCTGCTGACCAGCGGTCTGCTTCCCGCGGCCCTGATTGCTATTGTACTGAACCTGCTTCTGCCCGAAGAACTGGCAGAGGAATCAACCGAGGAAGTCTCGGGCGGGTTGTCGGGCAGTTCTAAGGGTAAACTGCCGCATACACCCAAGACGCTACACTAAGGAGCCACCCCATGTACGATATGGCCGCCATTGGCGCTTGGATCGAGTTTGCCGTTCGCTGGGTGCATGTCATCACGGCCATCGCGTGGATCGGGTCGTCGTTCTACTTTATCGCGCTGGATCTGGGCCTGCACCGCGACCGCAACCTCAAAACCGGCGCGGACGGAGAAGAATGGCAGGTCCACGGCGGCGGGTTCTATCACGTGCAGAAATATCTGGTGGCCCCCGCGCAGATGCCCGACGATCTGATCTGGTTCAAATGGGAAAGCTATTCGACGTGGCTCTCGGGCTTTGCCTTGCTGATCCTGGTCTACTACCTCGGGGCGGAATTCTATCTTGTCGATCCCACTGTCGCAGAACTGGCGAACTGGCAAGCCGTGGGGATTTCCCTGTTGTCGCTTGGCTTTGGCTGGCTGGTTTACGACCAGATCTGCAAAAGCAAATTCGGCGATAACAACACACGGCTGATGATCGGCCTCTATGTGATCCTTGTGGGGATGGCCTATTTCTATACCTCGGTCTTTTCGGGGCGTGCAGCGTTGCTGCATCTGGGGGCGTTCACCGCGACGATCATGTCGGCGAACGTGTTCTTTATTATCATGCCGAACCAGCGGATCGTGGTGGCCGACCTCAAGGCGGGGCGGGTGCCGGATGCGAAATACGGCAAGATCGCCAAACAGCGCAGCACACATAATAACTATCTGACCCTGCCGGTCATTTTCCTGATGCTCAGCAACCACTACCCGCTGGCCTTCGCGTCGGAGATGAACTGGCTGATCGCGGCGCTGGTGTTTCTGATGGGGGTCACGATCCGCCATTACTTCAACAGCCTGCACGCGCGTCAGGGCAATCCGACGTGGACATGGGCGGTCACCGCGCTGTTGTTCGTCACGATCATGTGGCTGTCGACCGCGCCGATGTTCCGCAGCGTCGAGCCGGAAGAGGCCACCGGCCCCGCACTGCGCTTTGCCCAGGCCGAAGGGTTTGACCGGGTGCATGATATCGTGCGCGGTCGGTGCAGCATGTGTCATGCGGCAGAACCCGCGTGGGACGGGCTGCTTTGGCCGCCGAAATCCATCCGGCTTGAGACAGAACATCAGATCGCCAGCGCGGCCAAACAGATCTATTTGCAAGCAGGCGTGACCGATGCGATGCCCCCTGCCAACTTAAGCCATATGCAGGCCAGCGAACGCGCCGAGATCGTCGCCTGGTTCAATGCAGCCACACAGGATTAACGTCGCCGACGAGCGTTAACCATCCGCATTCGCGGCTTTCAGAATCGCGCGCCTCTATGCTAGGTCTAGCCGCATGGCGCATCCAAACCCCAATATAAGCGAAAATCGCCCGGTGATCCGGCAGCTCGACGACTCGGCAATTAACCGTATCGCCGCCGGAGAGGTCGTTGAACGCCCTGCCTCTGCGGTCAAGGAGCTGGTCGAGAACGCAATTGATGCGGGCGCGCGGCAAATCACGGTCGAATATGCCGATGGTGGCAAGACCCTGATCCGCGTCACCGACGACGGCTGCGGCATCGCCGCGGACGATCTGACGCTGGCGCTGTCCCGGCACGCGACCTCAAAGATTGACGGGACGGACCTGCTGAACATCCACACCTTCGGTTTTCGCGGCGAAGCGCTGCCCTCGCTTGGGGCTGTCGGGCGGCTGACCATTTGCAGCCGTGTTGCCGGACAGGACGGGGCCGAGATTTCGGTCAACGGCGGCGTGACCGGCCCTGTGCGCCCTGCTGCGCTGAATGGTGGCACCGTCGTCACCCTGCGCGATCTCTTCTTTGCTACGCCTGCGCGGTTGAAATTCCTGCGCACCGATCGCGCCGAGGCGCAGGCGATCTCTGACATCATCAAGCGGCTGGCGATGGCGGAACCCTTCGTGCGTTTCACCCTGCGCGATGTGTCCGGCGACGGACCGGGCCGCGAGGTGTTTCGCGCCGAGGCCGAACAGGGCGATATGTTCGCCGCGCTGCACGGGCGTTTGGCGCAAGTGCTGGGGCGCGAGTTTGCTGAAAACGCGCTGGCCATCGATGCCGAACGCGAAGGGCTGCACCTGACGGGCTACGCGGCCCTGCCGACCTATTCGCGCGGCTCTGCCGTGACGCAATACCTGTTTGTGAACGGGCGTCCCGTCCGTGACAAGCTGCTGGTGGGGGCGTTGCGCGGGGCCTATTTCGACCTGCTGAGCCGTGACCGCCATCCCGCCGCCGCGCTCTTTGTCGATTGCGATCCCAAGCTTGTGGATGTGAACGTCCACCCCGCCAAATCCGAAGTGCGCTTTCGCGATCCCGGACTGGCGCGTGGGTTGATCGTATCGGCGCTGCGCCATGCGCTGGCGGATGCGGGGCACCGTGCCTCGACCACCGTGGCGAATGCGACTTTGGGGGCGATGCGACCCGAACAGCCCGGTGCGCGGGTGTATCAGATGGACCGCCCCTCGCTTGGTGCGCGCAGCGCGGCCTATCAGGCCCAAGCGCCCGAACCCGGCTTTGCCGAAACCGCCGGCATGTGGGGCCGTGTTGAAACGCCCCCCCAATACGAGGCTGGCGGTTCCGAGGACCAGAACCACGATTCACACACTCCCGCCGCCGAACCCGCACCGGACTTCCCCCTTGGGACCGCGCGTGGGCAGGTGCACGAGAATTACATCATCGCGCAGACGGCGACGGGCATGGTCATCGTGGACCAGCACGCAGCGCATGAACGACTGGTCTATGAAAAGCTGAAACGTCAGATGGCCGAAAACGGTGTCGCGGCGCAGGCCTTGCTGATCCCGGAAATCGTGGACCTGTCAGCGTCGGACTGCGCGCGGCTGCTTGAGGTCGCGGATGACCTCGCGCGGTTTGGACTGGGGATCGAACCCTTTGGCGGCAGTGCGATTGCCGTGCGCGAAACGCCCGCGATCCTTGGAACAGTGGACGCCAAGGCGATGGTGCTGGATATCCTTGATGAGCTCGCGGATCAGAACGAAAGCAACACGTTGCAGGCCCGGATCGAGGCGATCCTCAGCCGTGTGGCCTGTCACGGTTCCATCCGTTCGGGCCGTTGGATGCGGGGCGAGGAAATGAACGCGCTGCTACGCGAGATGGAGGCGACGCCCCATTCCGGCCAGTGCAACCACGGCCGCCCCACCTATGTCGAGCTGAAGTTGAGCGATATCGAACGTCTGTTCGGGCGCACATGATCCAGCTTGGCGGTGAAACTTACGCGCTGACAGACCCTGCCATGCTGCTGCTTATGGGCGGCGGGGGCGTGGTCTTGCTCGTGCTGATCCTGCTGGTGATGGCAGTGCGTGCAGCGGGGCGGTCGGCGCGGGTCGCGGCCCCGCTGGCGCGACAGATGCAGATACTGGGCGGCCATGTGCAACAGCTTGGCATGGGGCAGGAACAACTGCGCGGCGGCTTGCAAACCGTGTCGGATACCCAAGCCAATGCACAGGCCCAGATGGTGCAAAGCATCGAGGCCCGCATGGCCCATGTCCAGCAACAAATGCAGGACCGGCTGGCAGAGAACGCGGCCCGCTCTGCACGGTCCTTGGCAGAGATGCAGGAACGCATGAGCGCGACACTTCACGGTTCCAGCAAGCAGACGACGACCAGCCTG
This sequence comes from Sulfitobacter sp. UBA1132, assembly GCF_002311545.1. Taxonomy (NCBI): domain Bacteria; kingdom Pseudomonadati; phylum Pseudomonadota; class Alphaproteobacteria; order Rhodobacterales; family Roseobacteraceae; genus Sulfitobacter; species Sulfitobacter sp. UBA1132. The sequence goes on from NZ_DCAN01000004.1 coordinate 380,589, forward strand.
ACCCAGCTACAGGAACGGCTGGCCGCGATTGACAAGGCGCAGGACAATATCACCAAACTGTCGGGCGACGTGTTGTCGCTGCAGGATATCCTGAGCAACAAACAGACCCGTGGCGCATTCGGTGAAATCCAGCTGCACGATATCGTCTCTAAGGCGCTGCCAAGTGACAGCTATACGATGCAGGCGACGCTTTCCAACGGCAGGCGCGCGGATTGCCTGATCCACCTGCCGAACCCGCCCGGCCCGATCGTGATCGACAGTAAATTCCCGCTTGAAGCCTATGAAGCCCTACGTCGTGCCAAGACGGAATACGAGGTTAAGGATGCCGCCCGCGCCATGCGGGTTGCGGTCAAGTCGCATATTCAGGCGATCACCACGAAATACATCATCGAGGGCGAGACCGCGGATGGCGCGCTGATGTTCCTGCCCTCGGAAGCCGTCTATGCCGAGCTGCATGCGAACTTCCCTGAACTGGTCCGCGAAGGCTTTGATGCGCGGGTCTGGATCGTATCGCCGACCACCTGCATGGCAACGCTGAATACGATGCGCGCGATCCTCAAGGATGCGCGGATGCGGGAACAGGCAGGGGCCATCCGCAAAACGCTCAAGATGCTGCACCGCGATGTCGAGATCGTGGTCGAACGTGTGGGCAAGCTGAACACCCATTTCGGGCAGGCCCGCGCTGATCTTGAAGGCTTGGGCACGGCCGCTGAACGCGCGGGTAAACGTGCGGCAAAACTGGATAATTTCGATTTCGAAGAACTGTCAGAGCAGGATAATCGCGTTGTGCCGCTTTCGCGCCCTGACAAACGGCCCTGACGGGCTATCTAAGCGAGGAGCCACGACAAGGGTGTCACAAAAAGTCGTAGTTAGTGTCTGATTAACTGCAACTCATGTACCGTCCAGCCCGTGTATCACCGAAAGTGCCGATACAAACCTGACAGACTGGAAATTCTCGCCTTATGCCATTTGAAGCCATCGACCCGCCACAGAATACCTCTTTGGCAGGCCACCGAAAGATTGCCGTCATCGGCGCGGGTATTTCCGGCATGGGGGCGGCGCATATGCTGGGCGACGACCATCAGGTGACCTTGTTCGAAAGCTGCCCCCGTCTGGGGGGCCACGCGCGCACGAAGATGGCGGGCCAGAACGGCGACCAGCCTGTAGATACGGGCTTTATCGTGTTCAACTACGCCAATTATCCCAACCTCGCCGCGCTGTTCAAAGAGCTCGACGTGCCGGTGATCAAATCCAACATGAGCTTCGGGGCCTCCATCGATGGGGGGCGGTTGGAATACGGGCTGATGACGCTGGATTCGATCTTCGCGCAGCGACGCAATGCGCTGAATCCGAAATTCCTGCGTATGTTGACCGATATCGTGCGGTTCAACAGCACGGCGACCAAGCTGGCGCAAGACCGTACGCTGACCATTGCCGGGTTCTTGGACAAGCTGGGCGCGGGTGAATATTTTCGCAAATACTACCTGACGCCGCTGTCGGGCGCGATCTGGTCGACGCCGGTGGACAAGATCATGGATTTCCCCGCCTACTCCATGATCGACTTCTTCGAGAACCACGCCTTGCTGAGCCACACAGGCCAGCACCAGTGGTATACGGTTAAGGGCGGGTCGCAGGAATATGTGAACCGTCTGGGGGCATCGCTGACAGCCAAGGGCGTCGACATTCGCCTTGGCACGCCAGTGCAATCCGTCCGCCGCACGCCCTTGGGCGCAGAGGTGAAAACCCATGGCGCGGAATGGGAAGCCTTTGACGAGGTCGTCTTTGCCAGCCATTCGGATGATACGCTTGCCCTTCTGGCCGACCCAAGCGCGGCAGAGCGTGCGGCCTTGGGCGCGGTGAAATACCAGCCCAACGACGTGGTGCTACATGCCGATGCCTCTGTTATGCCCAAGCTGCGCAAGACCTGGGCCTCGTGGATCTATGCCGAGGATAAGGGGCAGAAATCTGACCGGATCGACCTGACCTACTGGATGAACTCGCTGCAACCGATCCCGATGGACGACCCGCATTTCGTGACGCTCAATACCAAGCGCCCGATCCGCGAAGAGCTGATCTATGATCAGGTCACCCTGCGCCATCCGGTCTATGATCTGGGCGCGCTGGCCGCACAAGAGCAGGTGCGCGCCTTCAACGGCACGCAGAACACCTGGTTCTGCGGCGCTTGGATGAAGCATGGCTTCCACGAGGACGGGCTCTCTAGCGCTGTTGACGTGGTGCAGGGGCTGCGGGCCAAGGCAAAGGTCGCATTGGCCGCAGAATGAGCGCCGGCGTCGATCATATCCGTGGTGTGACCTATCATGGGCGCAAGGGGGCGGTCGAAAACAGCTTTCGCTATTCGGTCGATTACGTGGTTCTGGATGCAGAGGCATCGCTGCAAACACCAGCGTTGTTCGGGCGCAACCGCGGGGCCGTGGCATCGCTGTGGGACGAAGACCACGGCGGAGCCAAAGGCGCGGGTCGCGGGGCCGCGTGGGTGCGGGATGTTCTGGAACAGCACGAGGTCACGGGCGTCGCGCGGATAGAGCTGATGGCGCAACCGCGCGTGCTGGGGCATGTGTTCAACCCTGTCAGCTTTTGGCTGTGCCACCGCGCGGACGGTGCGCTGATCGCCGTGATATCAGAGGTATCGAATACCTTCGGTGACCGGCACAGCTATCTATGCCGCCACGATGACCTGCGCCCGATCACACCCACGGATCATCTGCACGCGACCAAGATTTTCCACGTATCGCCATTTCAGCCGGTCGAAGGGGGATACAGTTTTCGCTTTGATATCCGCGCCGACCGTATTGGTGTCTGGATCGATTATACCCAGTCCGAAGGGGGCTTGATCGCCACCCTGACGGGCCGTCGTGGCCCTCTCACGAACCGGGCAATCCTGTGGTCGCTGCTGCGGCGTCCCTTCGGGGCGCGGCGGGTGTTGGCCTTGATCCACTGGCAGGCGCTAAAGCTGTGGTGGAAAGGCGGCGGCTATCGCCCGCGTCCTGAACCGCCAGTGAAAGACGTGTCGGGCACGTGACCCGTTCGGCACATCAACTGCCTGCCTATGCGCTGTTTGCGTCGCTTCTGGCGGCGGCGGGGCTGCCGATTTATATTCACGCACCCAAGTTCTTTGTTGATGAATACGGGGTGTCTCTTGGGGCTTTGGGCACGGTGCTTTTTGCGCTGCGCCTGTTGGATGTGGTGCAGGACCCGCTGCTGGGGCGGCTATCGCAAGCCTTGCGTCACAGGCGCGGCACGGCGGTCGCCGTCGGTGTCGCCCTGATGGCTGTATCGATGTTTGCCCTGTTTGCAGTGCCGCCCTTGCTGCCGCCGCTGATGTGGTTCGCGCTGACACTGACGGGGGTGTTTTCGGCGTTCAGCTTTCTGACGATCTGCTTTTATGCGCAAGGGGTCGCCAAAGCCGCGCTGCTGCCCGGGCGCGGGCATCTGGTGCTGGCGCGCTGGCGCGAGACGGGGGCGTTGTTGGGTGTCTGCGCGGCCTCGGTACTGCCTGTGATGCTGGGGCTGGTGATGGGGGCCCCGTTTACAGGGTTTGCCATCGGTTTTGCCGCGCTTGGACTGGGCAGCGTTTTTGCCATGCGGGGCGAATGGCGCGGCGCGGATATCGCGGGTCCGACGGGAATCGCCGTGGTCCTGCGCGATCCGATTGCCCGTCGGTTGCTGCTGATCGCGCTGTTCAATGCGGCCCCTGTCGCGGTCACATCTACGTTATTTCTGTTCTACGTCGAAAGCGTGCTGCGCGCACCGGGGTGGGAGGGCGCGCTGCTGTTGCTCTTCTTCCTTTCGGCTGCGGTGGCCGCCCCGCTATGGGGCAAGCTGGCAGAGCGTTTCAGCCCCAAACCCGTCCTGCTATCCGCAATGGGCTTGGCGATCCTTGTGTTTGCAGGGACTTTGCTGCTGGGGGCGGGGGATGTGGCGTGGTTCGTGCTGGTCTGCGTCGCCTCTGGCGCGGTGCTGGGGGCCGACCTGACACTGCTGCCCGCGATGTTCTCCGCGCGGATGGCGGTGGTCGCCCCGCAGGCCGCCGAGGGGTTCGGGCTCTGGTCGCTGGTGTCGAAATTCGCCCTTGCCTTCGCTGCGATAACGCTACTTCCCACCCTGCAGGCGTCCGGCTTTGACAGCGGTACGACGGGCAATGGACCGGTGGCAATCTCGACGCTCATATGGCTCTATGCTGGCGTGCCTTGCGGGCTCAAGCTGTTGGCCATCGGTTTTCTGGCCGCCACGCCGATGCAAAAGGAAGATGAAGAATGATGGACATGTTGCAGTTTGCTCTGGGGGCCGCAGTGGTGGCCGCAATCTGGCTGGCGCGGCGGCGGATCACCGATTTCCCTGCGCAAAAGCCGTCGGATTATGCGGATGACTACACCGTATTTGACATGAAGAAACATCTGGACGGGGCAATGGTTTGCGAAGGCGTAATCTTTGGCCCCGCGGGGCGGGTCACCAGCAGTTTCGTGGCAGATTTCAACGTGACATGGGACGGCGACACCGCACGTATCGACGAACATTTCGTCTATGATGACAACACGACCCAAGACCGCACATGGACGATCACATTGGGCGAGACGGGGCATTTCACCGCCACCGCCCCGGACGTCAAAGGCACGGCCAAGGGCCGCAACGTCGGTGCGACGGTGCAGTCGAAATACACCATCAGGCTGCCCGATGACGTGGGCGGGCACCTGCTGAATACCGTGGACTGGATGTATCTGACCGGCGAGGGCACAATCATCAACCGCAGTCAGTTCCGGAAATTTGGGGTGAAGGTGGCCGAATTGGTCGCCACCATCCGCAGAAAGGACGCAGCATGACCGAATGGACAGGAAAACGCTATTGGCTGATCGGGGCGAGCGCCGGACTGGGCGAAGCACTGGCACATAAGCTGGGCCGACTGGGGGCCGAGGTCATCGTCTCTGCCCGGTCCGAAGACAAGCTGGCGGCGCTGGTCGATGAACTGCCTGTTTCCGCAAGCTACCAGACCATCGACGTGCAGGATATCGACAGCATCCGCGCCGCGGTCAAAGCTGTCGGGCCGGTGGACGGGGTTGTCTATCTGGCGGGGGCCTATTGGCCCTTTGGTGCCAAGGAGTGGGAGCCGGAGCATGCGACCGCGATGATCGATGTGAACCTTACCGGGCTGGTGCGCGTGATGGGCGAAGTGGTGCCTGATATGGTCAAGCGCGACGCGGGCCACATCGTGATCACCTCTAGCCTCACGGCCTATCGCGGGCTGCCAAAGTCTATCGGCTATACGGCGTCCAAGGCGGGCACCTTGTCCTTGGCGGAATGTATGCACGCCGACCTGCGCAAGACCGGCGTGAAAGTTCAGGTGATCAATCCTGGTTTCATCCGCACGCAGCTGACCGACAAGAACGACTTCAAGATGCCCTTTTTGATGGAGCCCGAGGCCGCCGCGCAGCAAGTGGTCGAGCATATGAGCGGCAGCAGCTTTAAGAAAAGCTTCCCCTTCGGGTTCTCGCTTTTCTTCCGGCTGGCGCAGTTCCTGCCCGACGGCATCTACTACCGTCTATTCGGGTGACCGGATCGGGCGCGTGATCCGCCCGATCTGAACGCGTCACACGGCGGCGCTGTGTTCTTCGAACAGCGCATGGGCCCGCGCCCAGACGGGCGAGGCATCTTCCACCAGTGCCGAGAGCGTCGGCAGCAGCTGCGCGGCGTAGTCTTCAGAGCTTTCCAGCGGCAGCATCGAGGGCAGGTTGTCGATCGCGGTGACATCCAGAGGTGGGGTGTCATGCACGCGTAACGCGGGCTCTTCCCATGTGGTCGCGCGGTCATAGACCGGCACGGGGTTGAAGTCGCTGTCGGGATCGCAGGCGATATCGCCGATCACCCGCAGCGCGCGATCCCTGACCAGCGCGCTTTTGGGTGCGAAAACCGGTGTTTGCGGTCCCGCCAGAATGCAGTTGAAAAACAGCACATGCTGCAAAATCTCGGGGAAGGGGCCGCCGTGGGCCGTCTCCTTCATATCCCATCCGGTGACCTTGATCCCCAGACGGCCGCAAAGATCGGCGGCACCGCTGCCCACCCGACCAAGTGCGCCGATGACCAAAGCGTCGGGCGTGGTGAGCCCGTCGATCTCTGCCGCGAGGTCGCGGGTCAGCGCATCGGCGTTGGGATAGGGCGTGATGGAGGCGACAGCTTGCCCACGGGTTTGGGCGGCCCAGCATTTGACGGCCACCGCCGCCCCCGCGAACCCCGCCCAATAGCCAAAGGCGGCGACGCGTCGGCCGGTCTCGTCGGTCAGATACTCAAGGTCCAGCAAGGTGCCGCCGCCCGCCTTGAAACGTTGCAACAGGATACGCCCCGCCGATTGGCCCTTGTAGGCGTGACCGAACATGATGTGCCGGTGCACCAGCGGTGTGCCGTCCTCTGGCAGTTCCTTCAGGCCAAAGATGATCGCATCGGCAGGCGCGTCGGGCCAGCTGTTCTGTGGGGCGATGGTGCAGCCCGTGGCCGCATAGGCATCGGTCGCGATCACGCGGCTGTCCGAGGCTTCGACGGTGACGCGAAACCCCTGCGCCATCAACGCGGTAACCCCTTCGGGTGTGATGCCGACGCGGGTTTCATTGTCGCGCTGTTCGGCGCGAACCCATAGATGTGGCGCGGTCATAGCATCCCCTTGTCTTTCACCGCTGCCACGCTGGCGCGGGCGGTCATCTGCTGCATGAATGTCGTGATCTTGGGGTAGGCCGCCGTATCCACGCCGTCGCCCTCAAGCCAGTTGCACACGACGAACAGATAGGGATCGGCTAGGCTGAAATCCTCGCCCAACACATAGGGCCCGCGCAGGATATCACTTTCGACAAAATCGGCACAGGCGGCCATGGTTTCTGGCACCTGAGCCGTCATATCCTCGAAGCTGGATTGTTGTTTGGCCCACCGCGATCCGCGCATCTTGTGGGCATGGGCGACATGCATGGTCGAGGCGAGGTAGTACATCGCGCTGCGCATCTGTGCGGCGGCGGTCGGGTCCGTGGGGACCATCCCGGCTTTGGGCGCAATGGCAGCGACATAGTCCAGCAGCGCCCCGGTTTCGGTCAGGATCGTATCATCCTCAAGCCGTAGCGCAGGCACGCGTCCCTTGGGGTTGATCGCCAGATATTCGGGTTTCGTCTGCTCAGCCGTGGCGAAATCGACGCGCACCGGCTGATAGGGCAGGGCGGCTTCTTCGATGGCAATCGCCACCGCGACAGAGATGGTTCCGGGCGTGTAATATAGCGTAAGCATCGTTTTGCCTTTCAGATATGGGTCTGCGCGACACGGCGTGCGGGGGTATCCAGATGGGGCACCGCGTTGAAGAGCACCGGCGACCAGTGGCCGCCAATGGGGAACAGCCGGTGCATCGATGTGTGCATGATCGCCAGCGCGATGCGCGACATGGCCGGAATGCCCAGCCCCATCGCCTGCGCCATCACCATCGAGATCAGCCCCCCAGAGGTCACGACCAGCGCCGGCCCGTCCCCGTCCGAGATCTCTGATAGCACGGATTTGATGCGCCCTTCGAAATTGGCGTAGCTCTCGGGCGGGTTTTCGAGCCTGTCGCTTTTCCACGTCTCGAACACCAGCGGCAGGTGGTTGGTGAACCCGCCTTGTTCCGTGGGGAAAGGGATGCCGTGTTGCTGCTCCATCATGGTGGCGAGGGTGAAATACTCAAGCTCGTTCAGCCGCGCGTCGCGTATCGGTTCAAGCCCGGTGTTCATCCCCTCTGCCGTCTCGATATGGCGGCGCAGCGTGCCGGTATACAGCCGCGTGTGGTGGGTTTCGGACTGGCGCAGGTGGTCGCCCAGCCAGGCGGCCTGTTCGTGGCCAAGCGGGCTTAGCTTGTCATAGCTGATTTCGTCCTTGGCCTGGGAATTTGCCTGACCGTGACGGATGAGGGTAATGTGGGACATAGCGCGCCTTTTTCTGTTGCGCCATTGATAGGCAAGCCATGCGCGGGTGGAAAGCCTGCCTGCCCCTCGCATGTCGATTTTTTGCAGGCGGCCCCCCCCGTGTCGCGTATCGGAAACGCCGGTGGCGCAAAAACGGGGCAGGGTGTCGGGAATATGACTGCCGTCGCATCCCTGCCCTGCCTATACTGCGGGGCGGTACAGGAGGGTTCCCCATGGCGGATAAGGTAAAATTCACGCTCGACGGCGAAGAGGTCGAGGCCGACACCGGGCTGACCATCTGGGAAATCGCCAATGGGCGCGGTCTGAAAATCCCGCATCTGTGTTTCACGCCGGAGCCGGGGTATCGCCCCGATGGCAACTGCCGTGCCTGTATGGTCGAGATCGAAGGCGAACGCGTGCTGGCCGCCTCCTGCCTGCGCGAACCGAGCGACGGTATGGTCGTCACCACCAACAACGCGCGCGCCGAAAATGCCCGCAAGATGGTGATGGAACTGCTGGTCACCGATCAGCCCGCCCCCGAAGTCGCCCACGATAAATCCAGCCACCTGTGGGACATGGCCGAGATGGAAGGTATCTCGGAAAGCCGCTTCCCCAAGCTGGAAGAGGGGCGCATCCCGTTGCTCGACGACAGCCATGTGGCGATGCGTGTGAACCTTGATGCCTGTATCCAGTGCAACCTGTGTGTGCGCGCCTGCCGCGAGGTGCAGGTCAATGATGTGATCGGGATGGCCGGTCGCGGGCATGACAGCTATCCGGTGTTCGACATGGCCGACCCGATGGGCGCGTCTTCGTGTGTGGCGTGCGGTGAATGTGTGCAGGCCTGCCCGACGGGGGCGCTGATGCCCGCCACGGTGGTCGATGACGCGCAGGTTGGGGACAGCGGCGATTTCGATAGCGAAGTCGACAGCATCTGCCCGTTCTGCGGTGTGGGCTGTCAGGTGTCGCTGAAGGTCAAGGACGGCAAAATCAAATATGTCGAGGGCATCAACGGTCCCGCGAACGAAGGGCGGCTGTGCGTCAAAGGGCGCTTTGGTTTCGACTATATCCACCATCCCCATCGTCTGACCAAACCGCTGATCCGTCGCAAGGACGCCCCGCCCAAGGGGCTGAACGTGGACCCGGGCAACTGGCAAACCCACTTCCGCGAAGCCACCTGGGACGAGGCGCTGGATTTCGCTGCGGGCGGCATGAAAAAGATCGGCGGCGCGGGTGTGGCGGGCTTTGGATCAGCGAAATGCACGAACGAGGAAGCCTACCTGTTTCAAAAGATCATCCGGCAGGGCTTTGGTCACAACAACGTGGATCACTGCACGCGGCTGTGTCATGCCTCGTCAGTGGCCGCGCTGATGGAGAATGTTGGATCCGGTGCCGTCACCGCGACCTTCAACCAGATCGAAAACGCCGATGTTGCGATTGTGATCGGCGCGAACCCGACAGAGAACCACCCCGTCGCGGCGACGTTCTTCAAGCAGTTCGCCAAGCGCGGCGGCAAGCTGATCGTGATGGACCCGCGCGGCCAAGCGCTAAAACGGCACGCGTCGCATATGCTGCAATTCCGCCCCGGCACCGATGTATCGATGCTGAACGCGATCATGCATGTGATCGTCGAGGAAAAGCTGTTCGATCAACAGTATATCGAAGCCTACACGGAAAACTGGGAGATCGAGAAAGCCCACCTGAAAACCTTCACCCCTGAAAAGATGTCCAAGATCTGCGGCATCGACGCGGAGGTGCTGCGCGATGTGGCGCGGACCTTTGCGGGGGCCAATGCGGCGATGATTTTCTGGGGGATGGGCATTTCGCAGCACATCCACGGCACCGATAATGCGCGCTGCCTGATCTCGCTTGCGCTGATGACGGGGCAGATCGGGCGGCCCGGCGCGGGGCTGCATCCGTTGCGGGGGCAGAACAATGTGCAGGGCGCGTCTGACGCGGGGCTGATCCCGATGTTCCTGCCCGATTACCAGCCGGTGTCCGATGACGGCGTCCGCGCTGCCTTTACCGACGTGTGGCAAAGCAGCGATTTCAGCGACAAGAAGGGCCTCACCGTGACCGAGATTATGGACGCAGTGCATGACGGGGATATTCGCAGTCTCTATGTGCTGGGTGAAAATCCGGCGATGTCTGATCCCGATGTGGAACACGCCCGCGATGCGCTGGCCAAGCTCGATCATCTGGTGGTGCAGGATATCTTCCTGACCGAGACCGCGAATTTTGCCGATGTGATCCTGCCCGCCAGCGCCTTTGCCGAGAAATCCGGCACGGTGACCAATACCAACCGTCAGGTGCAGATGGGCCGCCCCGCGGTGCCGCCGCCCGGCGATGCGAAAGAGGATTGGTGGATTGAGGTTGAACTGGCCAAACGTCTGGGGCTGGGCTGGACCTATACCGACCCGAGCGAGGTCTTCGCAGAGATGAAGCTGAATATGTCGTCGCTCAATAACATCACTTGGGGCCGGTTGGAGAGCGAAGGGGCCGTGACCTACCCGTCCACCAGCCCCACCGATCCGGGGCAGGCGATTGTCTTTGCCGATGGCTTCCCGCGACAGGACGGACGCGCACGGTTTACCCCCGCCAGCATCATCGCGCCTGACGACGCGCCGGATGACGATTATCCGATGATCCTGACCACGGGGCGGCAGCTTGAACATTGGCACACGGGGTCGATGACGCGACGGTCCTATGTGCTTGATGGGCTAGAGCCCGAGGCGAACTGTTCGCTCCACCCGTCTACCTTACGCAAGCTGGGGATAGAGCCGGGGGGCTATATCCGGCTCACAACCAAGCGCGGGTCGATCGAACTGATGGCCCGCGAAGACCGCGCCGTGTCGCCCGATATGGTGTTCCTGCCCTTTGCCTATGTCGAAGCGGCGGCAAATATCCTGACAAATCCAGCGGTTGACCCTTATGGCAAAATCCCCGAGTTTAAATTCTCGGCCGTGAAAGTAGAGGCCGCAACAGCCCCCCAACCCGCGGAGTAACCATGCAGATCAACCCCGACCGCTTTCTCGCCGACCTTCACAAATTGCGTTCGTTCGGCGCAGCGGGGGTGGGCAAAGGGGTGGTCCGCCCGGCCTATAGCGACGCCGATGTCGCCGCGCGGGACTGGCTGGCCGATCAGATGCGCGATGCCGGACTGCGGGTTGAAATGGACCAGATGGGCAATCTTTTCGGCTTGGCAGATGGGCCGTCGCTGTTGATGGGGTCACATTCCGATAGCCAGCCCGAAGGCGGATGGCTCGACGGCGCGCTTGGCGTGATTGCCGCGCTCGAGGTCGCACGCGCCGCAGCCGAGGCGGGCGGCCCCGCGATCTCTGTCGTGTCGTTTCAGGATGAAGAGGGGCGGTTTGGCGTCACCACCGGCAGCGCCGTTTGGGGCGGGCATCTGGATCAGGCCGCCGCCGATGCGCTAACTGATCATGCGGGTGTGACCCTTGGCGACGCGCGTCAGGCCGTGGCGCATCTGGTCACGGGCGAGGTGTCGCCCGATCTGTTCACCGGCTTTGTCGAGTTGCATATCGAACAGGGGCCGACGCTGGATACCAGCGGCGAACAGATTGGTGTGGTCACCGATATCGTCGGCATCCGCGACATGAAGATCACCTTTGACGGGCAGCAGAACCATGCGGGCACCACACCGATGCATCTGCGCCGCGATGCGTTTCAGGCGGTCTCTGCCTTCAATGCCGCGTTGAACGACCGGCTGCGCAACGTCGTCACACCGCAGACCGTCTGGACCATCGGCCATGTCACGCTGCACCCAAATGCATCCTCTATCGTGCCGGGGCGTGCGGTGTTCTCGATGCAGTGGCGCGATGCGGATGCGGACCGTCTGGGCCGGATGGAACAGATCATCCGCGACACCGCCACCGAGATCGCGGCGCAGCAGGGGCTGGCGGTCAGCTTTGGCACAATGCTGGGGCTGGAACCCGTCGCGATGGACCCGACCCTGCGCACCGCGCTGGAAGCCGGCGCGGAAGAAGTCGCGCCGGGCAACTGGCGCAAGATGCCGTCAGGGGCGCTGCATGACGCGACCAATGTGTCGCGCAAGATGCCGGTGGCGATGCTGTTTGTGCCGTCGATCGGGGGGCTGTCCCATACCTTCGAGGAAGACACGAGCGAGGCCGATCTGGTGGCCGGTGTTCAGGTGCTTGCCCGCGCGGTGACGCGGCTGGGGTCAGTGACGTAGATAGCCGCGACGCTCGGCCCGTGTGCGATAGCGGTCCGCCATTTTTGACGCCTCGCGCAGGTTGCCGAAACACTGGATCACCGCTTTGGGCTGGCCACCTGCGACGCCCCATTCGCGCAGGACAGAGACTTCGCTGAACAGGTTCATCGCGATTTCGACGCGATAGAACAACCGTCTCTGGGCGGGGTTGGTCCTGTACAGCAAGCATTCGATCATGGGTAGAATCTAGCGGGCCAAGGGGCAGGCGCGCAATAAAAAACGGCAGCGCCCGTGTTAGAAAAGACAGCGGCGCCATCTGTGGCGGCAGGTGGCACCTCGTGGCTCAGGCCACGGTTTTACGCAGGGTGATGCTGGTTGGGCGGTCAAACCCCGCGTGCGCTGTGCGGGCATATTCGTGAAAGCCGAGCGCGCGAAAGGTGGCGTGATTGTCCAACAGCTCCACCCGCGTTTGCAGTTCCAGCTGGCCAAGGTGCAGGGCACGGGCGCGGCTCTCGGCGTGGGTGATCAGATGGCGTGCCAGCCCCAGTCGCTGATGGCTGGGGGCGACGCAGAGCTTGCCCAGATAAAGAACCGCCGGTTTCACGCTCAGCACCACACACGCCAAAGGCGGCGCGCCGATCGCCCAGATTTCATCCCTACCCGCTGTGGCTTTCAGCGATGGCAAAGTGGTTTGGCCAAGCGAGCTTGGCGGGTCAATGCGCCCATCCATATAGGCAAAGCAGTCGCGCATCAGATGCAGCACGTCGCCCAGATGGGGGCTGCCACCGCTGATGCGACGGGGGGTCAGCTCCATGTGACGTCGCCTAGAAAAATGTAGCCCGCGCCATAGATCGTCTTGATCAACTGCGGGTTTTTGGGGTCTTCGCGCAGTTTGGTCCGCAGCCGCGAAATCCGCACGTCCATCGCCCTGTCAAAGCTTTCAGAGGCGACGCCGCCAAGGCTCGACTGCATCTGCGCGCGGCTGAGCAGACGTTTGGGCGCGTCCAGAAACAGGCGCAGCACCTCCCCCTCCGCATGGGAGAAGGGGGTTTCGACGCCGCTTTCATCCTCAAGCGCGTAGCGGTCGAAATGCGCCTTCCACCCGCTGAACGCAGCGACGGTGCCGGCTTGCGGCGTGGGTTTGGCGCTGCGCAGACGGGCGCGGATACGGGCGACGACCTCTGCCGGATCAAAGGGCTTGATGATGTAGTCATCCGCGCCAAGTTCCAGCCCCGTGACGCGGTCCTGCACCTGTGCGCGGCCCGAGATGATGATCACGATGGCCCCTTGTTCGAGCGCAAGTCGATGCACCAGCGTCAGCCCGTCTGAATCCGGCAGGGACAGGTCCACCAGACAGACATCGGGGGTGTGGGTCGCCAAGGCGGCCTCGAACGCGCGGGCGCGGCTGAACGACAGCGTGTCAAAGCCCGCTTCCTCTAAAGCGTCGGCGAGAAGCGTGCGGATTTCGGGTTCATCGTCCAGAATGGTGACGAGGGGGCGGGTCATTGGGCGGCACTCTCTTTCGGGGCAATCAGCGCGGTCAGATCCGCAATCTCGAAGGGTTTGCGCAATACGGGGGCAAGGGTTTGCGCCTCGAGAAACTGGGCATCATCGGGCGGGAGCGAGGTCATCAATACCAGCGGCGGGGCATCGGCGGGTAGGCGTTTGGCAAGGTCCAGCCCCGTCGCCTCGCCCATAAGCTGGATGTCTGACAGGATCAGCGCGATGTCGGGCAGATCGGCCAGCAGGGCGGTGGCTTCATCCGCGCTGGCGGCTTCGATCACGGAATGGCCCAGCCCCATCAACATGTCTCGCACCAGCGCGCGCAGGTCATCGGCGTCTTCGACCAGCAGAACCAGTCCGGTGGTGGCAGCCACGGCGGGGCGGTAGGGCAGCCGCATGGTCACCTGCGCGCCATGGGCCGTATTGCCAAGGCGCAGATCGCCCCCCGCCGATTTCACCATGTCGTAGACCATCGGCAGCCCCAGCCCCGATCCTTCGGCCCCTTTGGTCGTAAAAAACGGATCAAACCCGTGTTCCAGCGCCGAGGGCGAAAAACCGGGGCCGGTATCGCGCAAGACCCATTCGATCCATGTGTCATGGACCTGTCGTACTTCAAGCGAGATCGCGCCCGCAGCGCCACAGGCATCGCGGGCGTTCAGGATCAGGTTCAGCAGCCCGTCCTGCACCAGCCCGCTGTCCAGCAGCACGGGGGTGTCACCCATCTGGTTGTCGATGCTTAGCGTCATGCCCTTGGGCAGGGTGGGGCGCGCGATCAGGGTCAGATCTTCAAGCAGCCGCGGGATATGGGTCGCAGTCGGACGCAGCGTGCGCGCGCCTGTCATATCGGCGATAGAGCTGAGCAACGTGCCGCCCCGGCGCGCCGCGGCAAGGGTACCTTCGATGAGGGGGGCGGCCTCTGCCGGTTGGCCGTCCAGCCGACCTAGCCGGGACTGGAGGCCAAGGATGATCGTCAGCAGGTTGGAAAAATCATGCGCCAGCCCCGAGATCACCTGCGCCGCGATCTCGCGTCGTCGGGTTTGCTGCAGGGCGACACGGTTCTGGGTTTCCTCGGTCACATCCATCGACAGGATATAGACCCCGCCGTTTGTATCGGGGGTAAACGCCCCGCGGATGCGCCGGGCACTCATCTCGTCTGTGAATTCGATCACCGACGGCTTTCCGGCAAAGGCTTGGGTGAGCGAAGGGGCAATAGAGTCGTAGGCCTGCTGACCCAGAACCTCTGCGATATGGCGGCCGATCAGATCCGCGCGCCGCCCTGGCATGACAGAGGCCAACCGCCGGTTTGAATAGGTGTAACAGGCGTTTGCATCCACATGGGCGATATGGGCCGGCATCATTTCTGTGGTCAGCCGCGTGCGGGCTTCGGACAGGGTGAGCTGGCGTTTTGCCTCTTCCAGCGCGGTGTTCATCGCGGCAAGTTCGCGGTTGGTGGCTGACAGTTCTTCGGCGTGGGCCAGCACCTGCCCCGACAGCGCATCAGACCGGGCGCGCAGCAGGGCCTCTTGCTGTTTGGTGCGGGTGATGTCGGTGTAGACGGTGACCCAGCCGCCTTGGGGCAGGGGGGAGCCTTCGACCGAGATGGTGCGGCCATTGGCGCGGGTACGTTCCATATAATGGGGTTCAAACGCGCGGGCCTGTTCCACCCTTTCGGCAACGAAATGCGCCACGTCGTCCACGTCGCCGTATTCCCCCAACTGTGCCAGCAGGGTGATCGTTTCTTGAAAGCTCGCACCTGGGGTGACCAGCGCTTTGGGAAGGTCGAACATCTGCTGGAACGGTGCATTACACAGCACCAGCCGCAAATCCGCGTCATAGATCGTCAGCGCTTGCGCGATCAGGTTCAGCCCCGCAGCCGTCATGAGTTTTGTCTGGTGATCGTCGATCTGCATGCGTCCTCCCCCCGCGGCAGACTGCACCATCCCCACAGCGCCGCCAAGCGCAACCTTGGGAAATCACGCCTGTTACAATTCGTTAGAATTGAGAAATCATTAGGTAAAAGTTGACGCAGAGCATCAGGTCAACATCATGGTGTGACATCAGAATCGCACCAGCGATCGACCTGCCGAAAAAGAGCAGGGTTTGGGAGGAAGACATTTGGCTCACACGCTCGTGAGCGCCGACGGACCGCAATCGGTTCCGGCGCTGCTGCATCGTAATGCAAAGCAATTTGCGAACGCGCCTGCGTATCGCGAAAAGGAATATGGCATCTGGCAAAGCTGGACGTGGGCACAGACCCGCGACGAGGTTGAGGCGCTTGCGCTTGGCCTGCTGGAGCTTGGCGCGAACGAGGGCGACTTTATCGCCATCATCGGCCGCAACCGTCCCTATCTGTATTGGGCCATGATGGCCGCAGAGATGGTCGGTGCCGTGCCTGTGCCGCTGTATCAGGACGCCAACGCCGAAGAGATGGCCTATGTGCTGGATCATTGTGGCGCGCGTTTTGTGATCGCCGGTGATCAGGAACAGGTCGACAAGGTGCTGGACGTTCAGGATCAGCTGACCCAGTTCGAGCGTATGGTCTATCTTGATCCACGCGGATTGCGCAAATACGACCACGCCGCGCTGGACCAGTATAGCGCCGTCCAGGACATGGGCCGCAAGGCACGCGACAAGCACATCAAAGAGCTTGAGGCGCGTCAGGCCAAGCTGGACTACGACAGCACGGGCGTCATGCTCTATACCTCTGGCACCACGGGCAAGCCCAAAGGTGTGGTGCTGAGCAACCGCAATATTATCGAGACGGCCAAATCCTCTTCCGCTTTCGACAAGCTGCGTCAGACGGACGATATTCTGGCCTATCTGCCGATGGCCTGGGTGGGGGATTTCATCTTTTCCGTCGGGCAGGCGCTATGGACAGGGTTCTGCACGAACTGCCCTGAAAGCGCGGACACGATGCATGTGGACCTGCGCGAGATCGGCCCGACCTATTATTTCGCCCCACCGCGCGTGTTCGAAACCCAGCTGACATCGGTGATGATCCGGATGGAGGACGCGAGCCGTTTCAAAAAGTGGCTGTTCGACAAATTCATGGCCCATGCGCGCAAGGTGGGCCCCGCCATTCTCGACGGTAAATCCGTCGGCGCGATGGACCGTGCGAAATACGCCTTGGGCGAGCTGATGATCTATGGCCCGCTGAAAAACACGCTCGGCCTCAGCCGCGTGCGCGTCGGCTATACCGCGGGCGAGGCGATCGGGCCCGAGATTTTCGATTTCTACCGCTCGCTCGGGATCAACCTGAAACAGCTTTATGGCCAGACCGAAGCCACCGTCTTCATCACCGCGCAGCCCGATGGCGAAGTGCGCAGTGACACGGTCGGCGTGACCTGCCCCGGCGTGGAGCTGAAGATCGCCGAGAACGGCGAAGTCTTCTACCGCAGCCCCGGCGTTTTTGTGGAGTATTACAAGAACCCCGAAAGCACCGCCGATACCAAGGATGCCGAAGGCTGGGTCGCGACAGGCGACGCGGGCTTTATCGAGGAAGGCACCGGGCATCTGCGCATTATCGACCGCGCCAAAGACGTTGGCAAAATGGCCAATGGCAGCCTGTTCGCGCCGAAATACGTGGAAAACAAACTCAAGTTCTTCCCCAACATCCTTGAAGCGGTGGTATTCGGGAACGGACGCGACGCATGCACCGCCTTTATCAATATCGACCTGACCGCGGTCGGAAACTGGGCGGAGCGCAACAACATCGGCTATGCGTCCTATCAGGAGCTGGCGCGGCATCCGCAGGTGATGGACACGATCCAGAGCCATGTGGAAGAGGTCAACGCCTCTATCGCAGAAGACGAAATGCTGTCGGGCTGTCAGGTGCATCGCTTTGTTGTGCTGCACAAGGAACTTGATGCCGATGACGGAGAGCTGACGCGCACGCGCAAAGTCCGTCGCAAGGTCATCGGCGAGAAATTCGACGATATCATCACCGCACTCTACGACGGGTCGCCCTCTGTCAGCACGGTTACTGAAGTGACCTATGAAGACGGGCGCAAGGGGTCGATCTCGGCCACGCTGGAGGTGCGCGACGCCAAGGTGTTCGCAGACACCCGCAAGATGGCCGCTCAATGAGCATGACATCAGGCGGAGCATGCGGGCGCTGCGGTTGCGCAGTGGATTTTAAGACCATTTGGAAGGGGGCTGCGGCGTGAAAGATATGACCGACGGCTATGTCACAGCGGATGGGCGCCAGATTGGCCCCGTTGTGATGGAAATGAAAAACATCACCTTGCGGTTCGGTGGGGTGGAGGCGATCAAGGATATCTCTTTCGACATCCGTCAGGGCGAGATCCGCGCGATCATCGGGCCGAATGGCGCGGGCAAATCATCGATGCTGAACGTGATCAGCGGGTTCTACGTGCCGCAGGAAGGCGAGGTCTGGTACAAGGGCAGCCGCCGTCCGGCGATGAAACCCTTTGAGGTGGCGCAGCAGGGGATCGCACGCACCTTCCAGAACATCGCCCTGTTCGAAGGGATGTCGGTGCTGGACAACGTCATGACGGGGCGTTTGACCAATATGAAGACCGGCATGTTCTGGCAGTCGATCTGGAAGGGCAAGGCGGAGCGGGAAGAGACCGCGAACCGCGAAGTCGCCGAAAAGATCATCGATTTCCTTGAGATTCAGGCGATCCGCAAGACGCCGGTGTCGCGTCTGTCCTACGGCTTGAAGAAACGGGTCGAACTGGCCCGTGCGCTGGCCGCCGAGCCGTCGATCCTGCTGCTGGATGAACCGATGGCGGGGATGAACGTCGAGGAAAAAGAGGACATGAGCCGCTTCATTCTGGATGTGAACGATGAATTCGGCACGACGATTGCCCTGATCGAACACGATATGGGCGTTGTGATGGACCTGAGCGACCGTGTGGTCGTGATGGATTACGGCAAGAAGATCGGCGACGGCACCCCGAGCGAGGTGCGCAACAACCAAGACGTGATCGACGCATATCTGGGGGTTGCCCATGACTGATTTTGCCACTGGTTTTGCGATGGGGAGGGTCTGATATGCCTGAGCAACTGGCCTTTACAATCGAGGTGTTCCTGAACGGGCTGATGGCGGGGGTGCTGTATGCACTGGTCGCCCTGGGGTTTGTTCTGATCTACAAAGCCTCGGGTATTTTTAACTATGCCCAAGGGGTTATGGCGCTGTTTGCGGCCCTGACCCTGGCAGGGATCATCGATGGGCAGGTGCCGTTTAGCCACCTGATCAACGCAATCCTGGGCACGGATATTCACCATTTCGGCTGGCACGTGCCGGCGTTCCTCGCGATTTTGCTGACGATGGTGGTGATGATCGGGCTGGCCTATGCGGTGCAGCGGTTGGTCTTCCGCCATCTGGTCGGGCAAGAGCCGATCATCCTCTTCATGGCGACCATCGGTCTGGCCTATTTCCTGGAAGGGGTGGGCGATCTGATGTGGGGGTCTGACATCAAGTCTATGGACGTGGGGCTGCCGCAGGGGCTGAACACCTGGATCGACGACACCACCTTTAACGCCTTTGGCTACGGGTTCTTTATCGATAATCTGGATATCGTGGCCAGCATCATTGCCGCGTTGCTGGTGATCGGCTTGGTGATGTTCGCGCAATACACCAAACAGGGCCGCGCCATGCGGGCTGTGGCGGACGACCACCAAGCGGCATTGTCTGTCGGGGTGTCACTGAACTTCATCTGGATCCTCGTATGGTCGCTGGCGGGCTTTGTCGCCCTTGTCGCGGGCATCATGTGGGGCACGAAATCGGGGGTCCAATTCTCGCTCTCGCTGATCGCGCTGAAGGCGTTGCCGGTGCTGATGCTGGGGGGGTTCACCTCTATCCCCGGTGCCATCGTGGGCGGCTTGATCATCGGTGTGGGGGAGAAGCTGTTCGAATTCCTGATCGGTGCGCCTTTCCTTGGCGGTGCGACAGAGAACTGGTTCGCCTACATGCTGGCGCTGATCTTTCTGGTGTTCCGTCCGCAGGGCTTGTTCGGGGAGAAGATCATTGAACGTGTGTAGTTTTGGCAACTCCCTGACCGAGGCTTTGCCCCGGAACCCAGGATTTAAAACCATTTGGAACGGGGGGAGCATCTGATGTTCTATCGTGAAGCCGGGGATTTCAGCGCCTCATACGAAGAAGACAGCCAGACGTTTCCGATCAAGTTCGACCGGTATCGCTATTATCTGGTGTTGTTCATCGCCATTGCCGTGATCCCGTTTGTGATCAATGACTATTGGGTGAACTCGCTGTTCCTGCCGTTCCTGATCTACGCCATCGCGGCGATCGGGCTGAACATTCTGGTGGGCTATTGCGGGCAGGTGAGCTTGGGGACCGGTGGCTTTATGGCCGTGGGGGCCTATGCCTGCTACAAATTCATGACCGCCTTTCCCGACGTGAGCATGCTGGTGCATGTGTTGCTGTCGGGGCTGGTGACCGCCGGTGTCGGCGTGTTGTTCGGCCTGCCATCGCTGCGGATCAAAGGGTTCTATCTGGCCGTGGCAACGCTGGCGGCGCAGTTCTTTCTGGTCTGGCTCTTCAACCGTGTGCCGTGGTTCTACAACTACTCTGCCTCGGGCCAGATCAGCGCGCCGGAGCGGACATTCTTCGGGATCGAGATCACCGGACCGAATACGCAGGCCTGGGCGACCTATCTGTTCTGCCTGATGTTCGTGATCTTCAGCGCTTATGTGGCACGCAACCTGACCCGTGGGTCGGTGGGACGCAAATGGATGGCGATCCGTGATATGGACATCGCGGCCGAGATCATCGGGGTAAACCCGCTGCGGGCGAAACTGACGGCCTTTGCGGTCAGCTCTTTCTTCATCGGCATCTCGGGGGCGCTGTTCTTTGCGGTCTATCTGGGGGCGGTCGAAGTGGGCGAGGCCTTTGGCATCCAGAAATCGTTCCTTGTGCTCTTTATGATCATCATCGGCGGGCTGGGATCGATCTTTGGCAGCTTTGCCGGGGCCGCGTTCCTTGTCCTCTTGCCGGTTGCGTTGAAAATCGTGGGCGTGGACTGGTTCGGTTGGCCGACGGATATCGTGGCGCATCTGCAGCTTGTGATCGTGGGCGGGTTGATCATCATCTTCCTGATCGCGGAACCGCATGGGCTGGCCCAGTTGTGGCGCGTCGCCAAGGAAAAACTGAGATTGTGGCCCTTCCCGCACTAGGGAAGGACGCATGGCCGGGGGGAGGAGACCCAAGGCCGAAGACGAGACGACCGGGACAACCCGGCAAGATCGGATACATCCAAGGGAGGAAACACCGATGAAACTGAAGATGACTACGTTGGCGCTTGGCGCTGCTCTGGCTGCGGGCCCCGCAATGGCAGAGCTTGTATTCCCGTCGCTCAGCTATCGCACGGGCCCTTATGCGGCAAACGGGATTCCCTTTGCCGACGGCTATGCGGATTACTTCACGCTGCTGAACGAACGTGATGGCGGTATCGGTGGCGAGCCGATCCGGATGATCGAATGTGAAACCGGCTATAACACCGAAAAGGGTGTGGAATGCTATGAAAGCACCAAGGGCGAAGGCGCGCTGGTCTATCAACCGCTGTCCACCGGCATCACCTATCAGCTGATCCCCAAAGCGACGGCAGATGGCATCCCTGTCCACTCTATGGGGTATGGCCGGACGTCGGCCAAAGACGGGTCGGTGTTCAAGAATATCTTCAACTACCCCACCAACTACTGGGACGGCGCTTCGGTCGCGATCAAGCACCTGCTGGATCTGAACGGTGGCAGCCTTGAAGGTAAGAAAATCGCGCTGGTCTATCACAACTCTGCCTACGGCAAAGAGCCGATCCGCACCCTGGAAGAACTGGGCAAAAAGCACGGGTTTGAACTGTCCTTGCTGCCCGTTGACCACCCCGGTCAGGAACAGAAATCCCAGTGGTTGCAGATCCGTCGTGAAAAGCCGGACAATGTGATCATGTACGGTTGGGGTGTGATGAACCAAGTCGCCGTGCAGGAAGCCGCGAACATCCGCTATCCGATGGATCAGTTCATCGGCATCTGGTGGTCCGGTTCCGAGAACGACGTGCGTCCAGCGGGTGACAAAGCCAATGGCTATAAGGCGCTGACGTTCCACAACGTGGGCGATGACTTCCCCGTGTTCGACGACATCCAGAAGTATGTGGTTGATACAGGCAAGGCCGCAGGTGCGGGCGACCAGATCGGGACCGCTTTGTATAACCGTGGCCTTTACGCCGCGATGCTGGCTGCCGAAGCTGCCAAAACGGCGCAAGGTATCCATGACACCAAGGCGCTGACACCGGCGCAGATGCGTGACGGCATGGAAGCACTGGAAATCACCGAAGCCAAGATGGCGGATCTGGGTCTGCCGAACTTTGGGCCAGAGTTCACGGTGTCTTGTGAAAACCACGGCGGTAACGGCTATGGTGCTGTGGCGCAGTGGGATGCTGCTGCCGACAGCTGGAGCCTGATCACCGACTACATCCAGTCGGACCAAGACGTGCTGGCCCCGCTGATAACCGAAGATGCGCAGGCCTTTGCCGCGGAATCCGGTATCGAACCCAGCTGCTAAGCGCAGCCCTTGAACAAGGGCGCGGCGGCATTGTTGCCGCGCCCGACCCCCACGCCACCTAGTGAAAGAGACACCCATGCTGGATGCCACCCCAACGCCCGACGCGCAGGTCGAGACCCTTCTTGAGGTCAATAATATCGAGGTGATCTATAACTCGGTCATTCTGGTGCTGAAGGGCGTGAGCCTGAAGGTGCCCAAGGGCGGTATCACGGCCCTGTTGGGCGGCAATGGCGCGGGCAAGACCACGACGCTCAAGGCGATTTCCAACCTGCTGCATTCCGAACGGGGTGAGGTCACCAAAGGGTCGATCAAATATCGCAATGATCCGGTGCACAAGCTCGACCCCGCAGAGATGGTGAAACGCGGTGTCGTGCAGGTGATGGAGGGACGGCATTGCTTTGAACACCTCACCATCGAAGAGAACCTGTTGACCGGTGCCTATACCCGCAGTGACGGCAAGGCGGCGATCGCGCGGGATCTGGAAATGGTGTACGACTATTTCCCACGGCTGCGCGAACGGCGCAAATCGCAGGCGGGGTATACCTCGGGCGGGGAACAGCAGATGTGCGCCATTGGTCGCGCCCTGATGTCGCGCCCTGAAACGATCCTGCTGGACGAGCCATCGATGGGTCTTGCGCCGCAGTTGGTCGAACAGATTTTCGAGATCGTCAAATCGGTGAATGAAAACGAAGGCGTGACCTTCCTGCTGGCCGAACAGAACACCAACGTTGCCCTGCGCTTTGCGCATTACGGCTATATTCTGGAATCCGGTCGCGTCGTGATGGACGGCCCTGCCGCCGACCTGCGCGAGAACCAGGACGTCAAGGAATTCTACCTTGGCATGTCGGACGAGGGGCGCAAATCCTTCCGCGATGTCCGCAGCTATCGGCGCCGCAAACGCTGGCTCAGCTGATCCAGCGCACGGCCCACAAGTTTTCCATTTCCTGACCACCCAGATGAATTGCGAGTAAGCGACATGGCACAGACGTCCTATTTTGACAGCCTAGAGACCCGCAGCCCCGAGACACGGGCGGCCGATCTTGCCCGGACCTTGCCCGCGCAGATCGCACGGGCGCAGGCGCTGCCGGGCTATGCCGGATCGTTGGACGGGGTCGCGCCAGAGACGATCACCAATGTCGAGGCGCTGGCCGCGCTGCCGGTTCTGCGCAAATCCGAGATCGGGAAACAGCAGGCGCAGTCGGCCCCCTTTGGCGGTTTCACCACCAAACCCGCCCATGCGTTTACCCATATCTTCCAGTCTCCCGGTCCGATCTATGAACCCTCCTCCGACGCGCCGGACTGGTGGCGCATGGGGCGGTTCCTGCATGCGGTGGGGATTGGCGAGGGCGACATCGTCCAGAACTGTTTTGGCTATCACCTGACACCTGCGGGCATGATCTTTGAATCCGGGGCGCGGGCTGTGGGGGCGGCGGTGCTGCCGGCGGGCACCGGGCAGACCGAACTGCAGGTCATTGCCGCGCGCGATATCGGCACGACCGCCTATGCTGGCACGCCGGATTACCTCAAGATCATTCTCGAAAAAGCGGATGAGATGGGGGTGACCCTTGGCATCACCAAGGCTGCCGTTGGCGGGGGCGCGCTGTTCCCGTCCTTGCGCGACTATTACGCAGAGCGGGGGATCACCTGTTTGCAAAGCTATGCGACGGCGGATCTGGGCAATATCGCCTACGAAAGCCCCGCCGCCGAAGGTATGATCGTGGACGAGAATGTAATCATCGAGATCGTGACCCCCGGCACCGGCACCCCCGTCGCTTCGGGCGAGGTGGGCGAGGTCGTCGTGACCACCTTGAACCCCGACTATCCGCTGATCCGTTTCGCCACAGGGGACCTGAGCGCCGTGCTGCCGGGGGCGTCTCCTTGCGGGCGGACCAATATGCGCATCAAGGGCTGGATGGGCCGTGCGGATCAGACCACCAAGATCAAGGGCATGTTCGTACGCCCCGAACAGGTCGCGGCGCTTGTTGCTAATCACCCCGAGGTCACGAAGGCCCGCGTGGTGGCAAGCCGTGCGAATGAACAGGACGTCATGACTGTGCATCTTGAGACGACGGGTGATGACGCGGACAGCTACGGTGCCTCTGTTGCCGCGCTTCTCAAGCTGAAGGGCAAGGTCGTGCTGGCCGCGCCGGGCAGCCTGCCCAACGACGGATTGGTGATCGAAGACCAGCGTAGCTATGACTGACCCGTGCTGAAGGCACGCATCCTGACACCGGAGATTCTGCTGCAAAGGCAGGATCACGCCTTTGCACCTGCGCCGCGCGCTACAATTTTCAGTCATCCCGCTGGTATTTCCGACTGAATTAGTCGAAACCAAGCGCATGACGACACAGGATATCAATACAAGCCCCGCCGCCGTGAAAAGATCGCGGGACGGCGTGCGTTTACTGGCGGGGGTTGCGGTCGCGATTGCGGCGACCTGTGCCTTGCCGATGGTTGCCGTTTTGCTGGCCGCGCTGGTCGGGGGCACCGAGACCGTGCGCCACCTGATCGATACGGTGCTGCTGGGGTACGCGGGCACCACCCTGCTGCTGGTCGCAATGGTGGCCACGGGCACCTTTGCCTTGGGCGTGGGGACCGCGTGGCTGGTGACCATGACCCGCTTCCCCGGTGCCCGCATGCTTGAAATCGCGCTGGTGCTGCCGCTGGCTTTTCCCGCCTATGTGCTGGCCTATGCCTACACGCATATCCTTGACCACCCCGGAATCGTGCAAACGGTGCTGCGTGACGTCACGGGCTGGGGGCCGCGCGACTACTGGTTCCCGGAAATCCGGTCCCTTGGGGGCGCGGCCTTGATGCTGGTGCTGGTGCTTTATCCCTACGTCTACCTCTTGGCGCGCGCCGCGTTCTTGCAGCAATCCGCCACGACGTTTCTGGCAGCACGTGCCTTGGGTAGCAGTGCCTGGGCCGCCTTCTTCAAGGTGAGCCTGCCGCTGGCCCGCCCGGCGATTGCCGCAGGTGTTCTGCTGACCGTCATGGAGACGATCGCCGATTTCGGCACCGTCGCCTATTTCAGTGTGCAGACCTTTGCGACAGGGATCTACACCAGCTGGTTTTCCCTGTTCGACCGCGCTGGTGCGGCCCAGCTTGCACTGTGTTTGCTCAGTTTTGCGCTGTTGCTCGCGATGCTGGAGCGAATCCAGCGCGGCAAGGCGCAATACCACGATCCGGCGCGTCGTGCCGTGGCGATGCCGCCCGCGCAGCTTAAGGGATGGCAGGCCGCCGCCGCGATGCTGGCCTGCGGTATCCCCGTGATCTTTGGGGCGATCCTGCCGGTGATCGTGCTGATCTGGATGGGCATCGGGTCAGAGCAAGACCTGCTGAGCCCGCGCTATCTGGGCTTCATACGCAACTCTGCCACGCTGGCGGGGGTGGCGGCGGTGCTGACCGTTGCCGCTGCGGTCTGCGTGGGGTTCTTCCAGCGGTTGCGTCCGGGCAAGCTGTCGTTCGGTGCGGGCTATATCGCGCGGTTGGGCTATGCGGTGCCGGGCGGGGTGATTGCCGTGGGGCTGATGGTGCCCTTTGCGACTTTTGATAACCAGCTTGATGCCTGGATGCGCAGCACCTTCGACATATCGACCGGCCTGCTGGTGACGGGCTCGATCTGGCTGCTCGTCGCCGCCTATATGGTACGCTTCCTTGCGGCGGCTCTGGGGGCGTATGAGGGCGGGCAGGCGATGGTGCATGCCAATATGGACTCTGCCGCACGGTCATTGGGGGAAACCCCTGTGGGCACGCTGCGCCGTGTGCATCTACCGATCCTGTCGCCAAGCCTGCTGACCGCGCTGCTGATCGTTTTCGTCGATGTGATGAAAGAGCTGCCCGCAACGCTAATCATGCGGCCATTCAACTACGACACGCTGGCAGTACAGGCCTACCGGCTGGCAAGCGACGAGCGGCTGGACGGGGCGGCGGTGCCAAGCCTTGTGATCGTGGCAATGGGATTGCTGCCCGTGATCCTGATCTGCCGTCAGGTCGGACGGCAGAAATAAACATTTCCCTTTGCGCATGAAAAAACCGCACCGGCCCGGGGCCGATGCGGTTCAATGTCATGTCTCTGCCGTGGCAGGCTGGGATTATTCCCAGCCAACCGCGTTAAAGATTTTCTGTGCTGTCGGGATGTTCTTGGCCACTTCGGACAGGTTCACCTCGTCTGCTTTAAACGTGCCCAGCTTCTCGACCGAGTCCGCAAGCTCTACGCCTTCGACGGCGGGGAATTCGTCGTTCCCTGCAGAGAAGTAGGACTGCGCGCTGTCGGAGGACAGATACTCGAGGAACTTGACCGCATTGTCACGGTTTGGCGCATTGGCTGCAACACCGGCACCCGACAGGTTCATGTGCGCGCCGTTGCCTTCCTGGTCGGGGAACACCAGACCGATTTTATCCAGATCGGCGCTCAGCCCGTCTACTTCGGTGCGGATGGCACGGGCAAAGTAGTAGGAGTTCGAGACGGAGATTTCGCATTCGCCCGATACCAGACCGCGCAGCTGGTCGGTGTCACCGCCCTGTGGTGCACGTGCCATGTTGTTCACAACGCCCTGTGCCCATTCGGTGGCTTTCTCTTCGCCATGGTGCGTGACCAACGCCGCCAGCAGGGTCTGGTTGTAGGAGTTCGTGGAGGAACGGATGCAGACCTGACCTTCATAGGCAGGATCGGCAAGATCCAGATAGTTCTGTGGCGGGTTGTCTACAGCGTCCTTGCTGTAAAAGATAATCCGCGCGCGCTGCGAAAAGCCGAACCAGTCGTTGTCGGCGTCTTGCAGGTTGCTGGGGATACGCTCTTCGAGGATGTCGCTATCA
Organism: Sulfitobacter sp. UBA1132; assembly: GCF_002311545.1. NCBI lineage: Bacteria > Pseudomonadati > Pseudomonadota > Alphaproteobacteria > Rhodobacterales > Roseobacteraceae > Sulfitobacter > Sulfitobacter sp. UBA1132. Next base: position 407,554 of record NZ_DCAN01000004.1, read on the forward strand.
ACGGATTGCAGCAGGCCCATTTCCTTGGCGCGGCTCAGGCGGCTGGTGTCGACGGTGATCAGAACGTCCGCGGGGGAGTTCGCACCCTCGGCTTCCATACGCGCCAGCAGCTCGTCTGCTTTGCCTTCGATGCGGTTGATGGTGATGCCGGTCTGCTCGGTAAAGTCGGAATACAGACGTTCGTCTGTGTCGTAGTGACGCGAGGAGTAGAGGTTCAGCTGCCCTTCGGCCATTGCTGGCATCGCAACTGTGGCCATCAAGGCGGCCGTGAAAGCGGATTTCGTCAGAGTCATCAGGTGACCTCCATCTGTGTAAAACTTATAAAAAGAGTAAGAAACAGATTTGAGGGCTGATATCAAGGAATACTTGAGTGAATTAATAGGACAAGCGTCTTGCCGCGTGGGGGCGGCAAGACGCGCGGGATTAGTCGCCGATTTTGTCCTGAGTCTTTGTATCAAAATCGCTGGCATCGTGCCGTTCGTGCAGCTGCATTTCGGGCTCGCCGAAGGCGCGGTTGACCATGCGGCCCCGTTGCACGGCAGGGCGGGCGTCGATCTTCTTGGCCCATTTCATCAGGTTTTCGTAGGAGTCCACATTCAGGAACTCTGCTGCGTCATAGAGACGGCCCAGAACCAGCTGCCCGTACCATGCCCAGATCGCCATATCCGCGATCGAATATTCGCCCGCCATATATTCGTTATCGGCAAGGTGACGATCGAGCACGTCAAGCTGGCGCTTGGTCTCCATCGCGAAACGGTCGATGCAGTACTTAATTTTGACCGGCGCATAGGCGTAGAAATGGCCGAAGCCGCCGCCAAGATAGGGCGCGCTGCCCATTTGCCAGAACAGCCACGACATACATTCGGTGCGCTGGCTCGGGTCTTTGGGGATGAATGCGCCGAATTTCTCGGCCAGATGCAGCATGATCGACCCGGATTCAAACAGGCGCTGCGGCGCGTCGCCGGACCGGTCCATCATCGCGGGAATTTTGGAGTTCGGGTTGATGTCGACAAAGCCGGATCCGAATTGATCCCCTTCGCCGATGTTGATCAGCCACGCGTCATATTCGGCACCCTTGTGCCCGGCGGCCAGTAGTTCTTCCAGCAGCACGGTGACTTTGACGCCATTGGGCGTCGCGAGGGAGTAAAGCTGATAGGGATGTTTGCCGACCGGCAGCTCTTTGTCTGCGGTGGGGCCTGCGATGGGGCGGTTGATATTGGCGAATTTACCGCCATTGCCGGGTTCCCACTCCCATACGGCGGGTGGGGTGTAGTCGGGCAGATCGGTCATGAGATCCCTTTCAGTTCGTCTGATGAAGTCTGAAGAGAACCTAAGCGGTATTGGGGGGATCGCAAGAGGTCAGCACAGATTGGCTGGGACAGGGGGGAGGCGCGGTTGACGGCGGCCCAAACGAAAAAAGCCGCCCCAGAAGGAGCGGCTTTTCATCAAATGCGCGGGAAGCTTAACCCTGACGGGCTTTGAAACGGCGCTGCGTTTTGTTGATTACGTAAACGCGGCCTTTGCGACGCACAACGCGGCAGTCACGGTGCCGGTTCTTGAGCGAGCGGAGCGAATTGCGAACCTTCATGGTCGTTCTCCTGTGTCGTGGCGCGGGCCAGCGCCGGGTTGCGGGCAGTTCAGCGAATGCTGAACCATGAATTAGGTGGTGGGCGATACTGGGATCGAACCAGTGACCCCTTCGATGTCAACGAAGTGCTCTACCGCTGAGCTAATCACCCCCTATGTAGCACGAAATTTGCACCCCAAACCAAATCGGGGCGCGAGATATTCGCGCCGGTAGCGGGGTCTATAAATAGAGTCGGAGGCATGATCAAGGGGTTTTGGCTTTGTAAAAACATGCGCTATGATCATTCTTGAAAGGTGCAACAATGCCACACATCGCCTACGAAGTCGTTCGCCCCGATCAAGCCCGTTCCTGCGCGGTGTTTGCATCCCCTCATTCAGGGCGGAATTACAGCTTTTCCTTCCTGCGGTCCACGGTGTTGGACGGGCATAGTATACGCTCGTCAGAGGACGCGTTTGTTGACCTTTTGTTTAATTCTGCCCCCCATTTCGGGGCTCCGTTTCTGATGGCGGGGGCCCCTCGTGCGTTCCTTGATCTGAACCGGTCCCGAGACGAGCTTGACCCGGCCCTGATCGAAGGGGTTCGGCGGCAGGCGCATAACCCGCGGGTTGCCTCCGGATTGGGGGTTATTCCGCGTGTCGTGGCAAACGGGCGGTCGATTTATCAGGGCAAATTAACGCTTGATGAAGCCCGTGCGCGAATCGCCACCTATTGGGTGCCGTACCACGATATGTTGCAAAGCCTGCTTAACGACGCGCGGGCGGATCACGGGCAGGCGATCTTGGTGGATTGCCATTCGATGCCGCACGAGGCGATGGACGGCGTCGCGCGTATGGGGTTGAAACGGCCTGAAGTGGTCTTGGGTGACCGGTTCGGCGCGGCAGCCAGCAGCGATGTTGTGGATCAGATAGAGGCCGCTTTCGTCAAGGCAGGGTTCACGGTCACACGCAATACGCCGTTCGCGGGGGCCTATATCACGCAGGCTTACGGTCGTCCGGCACGGGGGCAGCATGCGGTACAGGTCGAATTGGACCGGTCGCTGTATATGAACGAATCTCTGGTGCGCCCCAACGGTGATTTCGAGGATGTCCAAAAAGCGCTTCGCGGCGTTGTGGCAGAGATTGCGCGGATCCGTCCAGAAAGCCTCGCCCTTGCGGCGGAGTGATCAGCGCAGCGCACGCCCCTTGACGATTGCCTTGTCTCCGAACCGGTTGCGGATGGCATCTGTTGCCCGCTCTGCCTGACCCCGGCGGGCGGCATCCGGGTCCAGCAGGTCGCCCGCGGTATCGGCACCGTCAGCCGCGCTCAGGTCCGAAATGCCACACCCGAGCAGCCGGAAAGGCCCCGGTTCACCAAGCTGGTCAAACAGCCCGCGCGCTGTGCGGTAGATGCGGTCGGCCAGTTGCGTCGGGTCATACAGCGACACCCGCCGCGTGATCAGCGAGAAATCGGCCCGTTTGAGCTTGAGCACGACAACGCGGCCGGCAAGGTCTTTGGCCTTGGCGCGGTCCGCCACCTTTTGCGCCATGCGCCACAGATGCCCGTCCAGCAGGTCAGGGTCGGAGGTGTCTTCGTTGAAGGTGGTTTCGTTGCTGATGGATTTCATCGGTTCATGCGCGGAAACACGGCGGTTGTCTTGGCCGCGTGCCAGATGCCAGAGGCGGTCGCCCATACTGCCGAAACGCGCGATCAGGTCGGTCCTTTCCCATCGCAGCAGGTCCGCGAAGGTCTGGATGCCGGCCTTGTTGAGGGATCCAAGCGTTGCCGCGCCCACGCCCCAGATCATGCTCACCGGTTTGTCGTTCAGAAACTGTTGTGTTTCTGCCTTGCCGATCACTGAAAACCCGTGCGGCTTATCAAGGTCAGAGGCGACTTTGGCCAGAAACTTGTTGTGTGACAGCCCGATTGATCCGGTCAGCCCCAGTTCGACCTTCATGCGACGCACCAGTCGTGCAAGCATCACGGCAGGGGGTGCCCCGTGAAGCTTGGTCGTGCCGGTCATGTCCAGAAACGCCTCGTCCAGCGACAGCGGCTGCAGGGCGGGGGTGAGCTCTTCCATCATGGCGCGGATCGCGCGGGAGGCTTCGACATATGCATCCATGCGTGGCTTGATGATGATCGCTTCGGGGCAGAGTTTCAGCGCCTGGAACATCGGCATGGCGGACCGGACCCCTTTGATCCGCGCGATATAGCAGGCGGTCGACACGACCCCACGGCGTCCGCCCCCGATGATTACGGGCTTGCCATTCAGCGCCGGATTGTCGCGTTTCTCTACGGAGGCGTAGAAGGCATCGCAATCCATATGGGCGATGGATAGGTCGAATAATTCGGGATGCGACGAGATACGCGGGCTGCCGCAGGCAGAGCACCGGCGCGCGGGCGCGATTTCGGACAGGCAGTCTCGGCAGAGTGCGGGCATGGCGGTCAAGTAGGGTTAAGGGCTGGTTAACGCAAGTCTACCCGATCACACGCGACTTCGCCATGCACATACGTGCAGCGTCGAGTAGAGGGGGGAAAGCGGATGCGAGGTGGGGCAAAGAAAGACCCCCGCCTGAAGCGGGGGGAGGTGACGGACTTCAGGAAGAACCAGCCCGTCGGGGAGTATCACCAAAGTAAGGTTGCCATATGAATGTCATAAAACATACACGGAACTTCCAGTTGCTGGCAGCCAGTTCATGTTTGTTACCGATTTATCACATAGGCGAAAATGCGCTATTTGTTGGGTTTCGCGTATTTCGGCGGCGTTTAGGGCAGCTCTGCCAGCACCGCGCGGGCGGCAGCCGCGGGGTCTTCGGCCTGCCAGATCGGGCGACCAACGACGATGTGATCCGCCCCGTCCAAGATCGCCTGACCCGGTGTTGCCACGCGTTTCTGGTCGCCAAGGGTCGCCCCGCTTGGTCGCACGCCGGGGGTGACGATCAGCTTGCCGTTGGCCTCGGGTAGGGCACGGATCAGGGCCGCCTCTTGCGGGGAGGCGATGACGCCGTCAGCACCAGCCTCCAGCGCGCGCGCGGCACGGGTCTGGACCAGATCGGGGATATCGCCCGACTGGATCATCGCCGCGTCCAGATCGTTGCGGTCCAGGGATGTCAGGATGGTCACCGCCAAAATCTTGGTGCGGGATCCTGCGGCCCCTTCCATCGCGGCGCGGACAACATGGGGGTCACCGTGCACGGTCAGAAAATCGAGGTCGAACTGCGCTAGCCCGCGCACCGCTGCTTCGACTGTCGCGCTGATATCGAACAGTTTCATGTCCAGAAAAATGCGTTTGCCGTGTTCCTGGATCAGCTCGTTCGCAAGCGCCAGGCCGCCGCCCGTCAACATGCCCAGACCAATTTTGTAAAAGCTCACCGCGTCGCCCAGCTTTTGGGTCAGTTCAAGGCCGGCAACAGCGTGGGGGACATCAAGGGCAACGATCAGGCGGTCATCTGACATGGGGCGGGCTCCGAAGTGATGAGATTTGGCAAACGCCGGAGGCTTACGGTGTTCGACCTGACATGTCTATGAAAACAGGGACCGCGCAAAGAAAAAGGCCCGGGCAGCGCAATCGCTGTCCGGGCGAGTATCAGAGACGTGCAGGCAGGCAGTTGTCTCTGGATTGGGCGGGACACGCGCCGGGACGGGCGCGCAGGCAGTTCCGCCGAAACCGTAAATCAGGCGGCGCGAAGGCCGGGAAGGTTGGCGACATGGCGCAACCAGGCTTTTGGATCGAACCGAGGACGGCCGCTGCGTTGTGCGGGCTTCTGGGCGCGGATCTCGGAATACATGCCGCCGCGGCTCGTATGGCGACGCTCGGCTTGTTTGGTCAGGCCTTTGGCAGCTTGATCAAAGGACATCGTCATCGGCGCGTTGATGGCGCAGGCATATTTGCGGGACCGATCGCCATCGTGGACGGTGACCAAAGCTTCAAAGCATTGCTCTGCCGCGTTGTAGATAACGTCGTTCATCTGGATCTGGCGCGTCTGCATGTTCGTACCTCAAGAATTTGTTGTACTGATTAAAGTCGGCTCGATTTGTTTTCGTTCATCTGCCAGTACAACGTATGTGTGACTAAATGGTTCCACTGGGGTGCATCCGTCATGTGGATAAATATAAATTTTCGCCTAAAATCAGTCAATTAACATTTTTGTAATTAATTCTTGCCATGAGCGACAAATTGCGAAACTGCATTTTTCTTGTGGGATTCCAATGTGTTCGCAATGTGGCGAAATCCCACCAGTCTGACAAATAATCTTAAAAGGTGTATGTTTTCTGTTGACGTATTTGTGAGGCAACTCTCTTGAATCCCTTCCTTCTGTCCCCAAATTCTATCCCGAGGATCACGCCATGATGTGCTGCAAAGCAGGCATCTTCTTTGTGGTCGCTTTAAGAAAAGGAGAAGCTCATGGACTTGAGCAAGTTCACAGAACGGTCGCGCGGCTTTATTCAGGCTGCGCAAACAATCGCGACGCGTGAAAGCCACCAACGGCTGACGCCGGAGCATTTATTGAAAGCACTGCTGGATGACGACCAAGGGCTGGCGAGCAATCTGATTGCTGCTGCCGGTGGCGATCCTGCACGTGTGGCTGAAACCCTGACGCTGTCTTTGGGCAAGCTGCCCAAGGTGTCGGGCGACGCCGCGCAGGTATACCTTGATAATGCCACCGCAAAGGTGCTGGCCGAAGCAGAGACACTGGCCAAAAAAGCGGGCGACAGCTTTGTGCCGGTCGAACGCGTGCTGATGGCACTCGCGATGGTGAAATCCGGTGCGAAAACCGCGTTGGATGCGGGCAAGGTCACCGCACAGGGGTTGAACGCCGCTATCAATGATATCCGGAAAGGGCGCACGGCTGATACGGCCAGTGCGGAAGACGGGTATGAGGCGCTCAAGAAATACAGCCTTGATCTGACGGAACGTGCCCGCGAAGGCAAAATCGACCCGATCATCGGTCGGGACGAGGAAATTCGTCGCGCCATGCAGGTGTTGAGCCGCCGTACCAAGAACAACCCGGTGCTGATTGGTGAGCCCGGCGTGGGTAAAACCGCGATTGCCGAGGGGCTTGCCCTGCGGATCGTGGATGGCGATGTGCCCGAATCCCTGCGCAACAAACGCTTGCTGGCGCTGGATATGGGCGCGCTGATTGCCGGCGCGAAGTATCGTGGCGAGTTCGAAGAACGGTTGAAAGCCGTCCTGACCGAAGTCACCGAAGCCGCGGGCGAGGTGATCCTGTTCATTGACGAGATGCACACGCTGGTTGGTGCCGGTAAGGCGGACGGCGCGATGGACGCGGCCAACCTCATCAAACCGGCGTTGGCGCGGGGTGAATTGCACTGCGTTGGTGCGACGACCTTGGACGAATACCGTAAGTATGTCGAAAAAGACGCAGCACTTGCCCGTCGGTTCCAGCCTGTGATGGTCAGCGAACCTACGGTCGAGGATACGGTGTCGATCCTGCGAGGCATTAAGGAGAAGTACGAGCTGCACCACGGGGTGCGGATCAGCGACTCTGCCCTTGTGGCGGCGGCGACCCTGTCGCATCGCTATATCACGGATCGTTTCCTGCCCGACAAGGCAATCGACCTTGTGGACGAGGCCGCGAGCCGTCTGCGGATGGAAGTCGACAGCAAACCAGAAGAGCTGGATGCGCTGGACCGTCAGATCATGCAGCTTCAGATCGAAGCCGAGGCGTTGAAGAAAGAGGATGACGCTGCCAGCAAGGACCGCTTGGACAAGTTGGAGAAAGAGCTGGGGGATCTGCAGGAAAAGGCCGATGCCATGACCGCGCAGTGGCAGGGCGAACGTGATCGCCTTGAGGGCGCGCGCGAGCTGAAAGAGCAGCTGGACCGTGCCCGCGCCGAGCTTGAGATCGCCAAGCGCGAAGGCAACCTCGCCAAAGCGGGGGAGCTTTCCTATGGCGTGATCCCGCAGCTTGAACGCAAACTGGGCGAGGCCGAAGAGAACGAAGCCGACGTGATGGTCGAAGAGGCCGTGCGCCCGGACCAGATCGCCAGCGTCGTCGAACGTTGGACGGGTATCCCCGCGGGTCGTATGCTGGAAGGCGAGCGGGACAAGTTGCTGCGCATGGAAGACCAGTTGCACAACCGTGTCATTGGTCAGAACCTCGCCGTCAAAGCTGTGTCGAACGCGGTGCGCCGTGCGCGTGCTGGCCTGAACGACGAGGCCCGCCCCTTGGGCAGCTTCCTGTTCCTCGGGCCGACTGGTGTCGGTAAGACCGAGCTGACCAAGGCCGTGGCCGAATTCCTGTTCGACGACGAGAACGCGATGGTGCGGATCGACATGTCTGAGTTCATGGAGAAACATGCCGTGGCCCGTCTGATCGGCGCGCCTCCCGGGTATGTTGGCTATGACGAAGGTGGCGTATTGACCGAAGCCGTGCGGCGCAGACCCTATCAGGTCGTGCTGTTCGATGAGGTCGAGAAGGCGCACCCCGACGTGTTCAACGTGTTGCTGCAGGTCTTGGATGATGGTGTACTGACGGATGGTCAGGGCCGTAAGGTCGACTTCAAGCAGACGCTGATCGTGCTGACCAGCAACCTTGGGGCGCAAGCGCTGAGCCAGTTGCCCGAAGGGGGCGACATGGCGCAGGCGAAACGGGATGTGATGGATGCGGTGCGGGCTCACTTCCGCCCCGAGTTCCTGAACCGACTGGATGAAACGGTGATCTTTGACCGCTTGGCACGTGCCGACATGGCGGGGATCGTCGACATTCAGGTGAACCGTCTGCTGAAGCGTCTCGCCGGTCGCAAGATCGGGTTGGAGTTGGACGAAGCTGCGCGCAAGTGGCTCGCCGACGAAGGCTATGATCCGGTGTTCGGGGCGCGTCCGCTGAAGCGGGTGATCCAGCGTGCATTGCAAGACCCGCTGGCCGAGATGATCCTGGCCGGTGACGTGCTGGATGGGGATCTTATCCCGGTGCAGGCTGGTGCCGAAGGGCTGATCATCGGCGACCGCGTGGCTGCCAGCAACCGCGCCAAACCGGACGAAGCGACCGTCCACTAGGTACATAGTATATAGTGTGGTGATGTGATCGGGCAGGGCCGGGGGAAACCTCGGCCCTGTTCGCATGTGTTGCCCTGACATTCCGGTGTGTCTCCTGAAATGTAGCGGATTGCATTTGGTCGGCGCGACAACCCGCAGTAGGCTACCCATGTATATTGGTAAGGAGCGCCTGTTATGGCCTATCGCTGGATCAACACACTCACGGATAAAGACGTCACCCCGCATGCTGCATTTATGAATCGGCGTCAGATCATGGGGGGCGCTTTGGCGGGGATCGGGTTGGCCGGTATCGCGGGGCGCACCTCTGCCGCGCCGGAGGGGTTAGAGCCGAACAGTTATGAAGATATCACCAGTTACAATAACTACTATGAATTCGGCACCGGTAAGGACGACCCCGCCAGATACGCGGACCGTCTGACGATTGAACCCTGGACGGTGCAGATTGACGGGCTGGTCGACAAGCCCGGTGCCTATGGGTTCGACGACATCATGCAACAGATGACGATCGAAGAGCGTATCTATCGTTTTCGCTGTGTCGAGGCGTGGTCAATGGTGGTCCCGTGGAACGGGTTCGAGCTGGCGGACCTGCTGAATATGGCCGGTGTGCAGTCCGGCGCGAAATACGTCTCCTTCGAGACTGCGCTGCGTCCTGATGAAATGCCCGGCGTCGCCTATAATGTGCTCGACTGGCCCTACGTCGAAGGGTTGCGTCTGGACGAAGCGATGCACCCGCTGACGATTATGGCAACCGGCATCTATGGCAAGGACATCCCGAAACAGAACGGCGCACCGCTGCGGTTGGTCGTGCCTTGGAAATATGGCTACAAGTCGATCAAATCCGTGGTGCGGATCACCCTCACGGATACTCAGCCCCCGACCAGTTGGAACAAGGCGAATGCCGGGGAGTACGGCTTCTACAGTAATGTGAACCCCGAGGTCGATCACCCCCGTTGGTCGCAGGCCAGCGAAAGGGTCATCGGTGGCGGTCTTTTCTCCAAGCGGATCCCGACGCTGATGTTCAACGGGTACGAGGCCGAGGTCGCGGAGCTCTATGCCGGTATGGACCTGAGCAAGGATATCTAAGCCTGTGCCCTCTATAGAAGTGAGCAGGCCGGTATGATCGACCGCCTGAATACCATCGCGCGACGTGTTCCCACATGGGTCGTATATATAGTGGGGCTTCTGCCAATCCCGTGGTTGCTGTTTCAGGCACAGACCGGCGGGCTGGGGGCGGAGCCGATCAAGGCGTTGGAAAAAGAGCTGGGGTTGCTGGCCTTGCAACTGTTGATCGCCGGGTTGGCGATCACGCCCGCGCGGCGCTACCTTCGGCTGAACCTCATCAAGTTTCGCCGCGCCCTGGGATTGCTCGCCTTTATATATGTCTCGCTGCACCTGTTGGTATGGCTGGTGCTGGACGTCGGGATCCTGTCGCAGATCTGGGCCGACATTCTGAAGCGCCCGTATATCACGATCGGCATGGCGGGTTTTGCTTGTCTTGTCCCCCTGGCGGCCACATCGAACAACTTCTCGATCCGCAAGCTGGGGGCCACGTGGCGCAAGCTGCACCGGTTAACCTATCTGGCTGCAATTCTGGCTGGGGTGCACTTCATCTGGCTGGTCAAAGGTTTCCAGATCGAACCTCTCCTCTATATGGCGGCGATTCTGGCTTTGCTGGTCCTACGACTTCCTAAACGGCGCTGATTCCGAATCCGGTCGGTGGCTCGGGCCGGGGACTGTGCCGGATTCGGACCGGGGGAGGGGGAAACAATCCACATTCGCGATGCGAGTCTGTGGATAACCCGCGCGGGCGTAAGTGATGCGGGGCAATGACGTGTTAGCGTGCGAAATAAAGCTGCGCAAAACGCCAGACTCGCGGAATTTTCAAAAATCAAACCGTTGTTTTTATAGGAAAATTCGGAAAGTAGCGAAAAACTGTCATAATCCGAAAAAAGGGGTTGCGGGTATTTGGAACAAACCTTAGAACGCCC